>CAZXOJ010000009.1:0-32344 GCA_964642325.1 uncultured Bacteroides sp.
CTGCCCACGGTACGAACAACATGCTCTGAAGTATTGGACCAGTTAGCGGGTTTGGTATACATGGCTCCATCTGCAAATACTTTCATGGCTATGATTCCCATATTCTTCGCTGCTGCAACCGGGATCACATTGTGCTGCATATTCAGGTTAAGCTTGTCATTGGCATTGATAGCCACCAGCATCCCATCGAAAAGATCGTAGGTGTCGCGCTGTATCATTTTTATCATGTTGGGAGATGAATAATGGCCTGAAAAACCTATATGCTTTATTAGTTTTTTATGTTCGGGATTTAGTCCAGTGAGATTGGTCCCATCCCTCACATCTCTGAGGGCTGCAAGGGCGCCTATATGTTCCATATCCGGACTGGTATCTTCGATTCCCTTGAAAACAACATCTACCTCATTTTCCAGGCGGAAATTATGGATCAGCACCATATCGAGATACGCCCCTTCCGGGTAGGCGCCGGTCCCGTCCCCGAATACCTGGCTGAGGGTACGGTTTATATCATAGAGTGTATGCGCAGGCATGGCCCCGTTTGTGCCGCTGTACACTCCCTCCACAGAGTAACCCCCTTTCCCCCATCTCAGTCCGGTTTTTGATGTCAGAAAAATCGATTTTCTCAATTTCTCATTGTAAGCAGCCTGTCCGGGTATCAGGTTCAGCTTTCTGAAAGCTCTTCCGAAATTGGTCTGACTGGGACCGTAATAATTCGAAGTGTCAAAATAATTCACCCCCAGTTTGAAGGCCTTCATGATAATCTCAACTGGATCTTCAGTAGGTGAGGTCCATTGTAATGAAGCCTGTCCCCCGAGCCCCAGGGAAGTCACTTCAAAATCCAGCTTGCCAAAACCCCTGGTCATCGGAGTAGGTAGGGTGCTGCCTGAACATGAAATATAAGGAAAGCTTGAAATCCCTGCTGCAGCTACGGCAGAAGTCCTCAAAAAATCCCTGCGGGTAAAATGCATGTCTTTATTTCTCATGATATTCAGAATTGGTTTTCATTAACTCTAACAGCCTAAATTTAAGGAATCGTGGTTAATATTCAATTCATACTATTTGTTAACTTTGTGTGCTTTTTGAACTATGTGTGCTTTCTGACAGGCTAAACCATGAGCGAGCAACAGAAAAAATCTTTAGCTGAGAGACTTCGTGATAAATTCAGGCTGATCATATACAATGACAGTTCCTTTGAGGAAATCTGGTACATCCGTCTTACACGGATAAATATCGTAATCCTGACAACTAGTCTTATTGTATTGATAGTGGTCGGAATATTTGCGCTGGTAGCTTTTACCGGTATCCGGCAATTGATCCCCGGCTACCCGGATGAAAATCTGCGCAGGACCATCCACATGAATGCTGTACGGCTCGACTCACTTGATAATGAGATCAGGATGCGTGATCAGTATTTTCAGAATATCCGCTTACTGGTAGCGGGTGAAGAACCGGTTAACCCGGTTAACATGGGGGATACAACAATGGAATCCACTGCCGTAAATTTCTCCAAATCCATCGAAGACTCCCTGCTCAGGATGCAGATTGAGCAGGACGAGCAATATAACTTGCTGGTATTGTCCAACCAACGCAGTCCCACAGACTTGGCGGGCATTCATTTTTTTGCCCCTCTCAGGGGATTGGTAACCCTGCCTTTTAACTCTTCTGAGAACCATTTTGGGACAGATATTGTTGCTGCGCCCATGGAAGTAGTCAAGGCTACACTTGATGGGACGGTTATCATGGATGCGTGGACCGTTGAGACTGGCTATGTAATTTATATTCAGCACGAAAATAACCTTATTTCAGTCTATAAGCATAACTCCGAACTCCTGAAGAAATCAGGAAATATTGTGAAGGCAGGGGATGCCATCGCCATCATAGGGAATTCAGGTGAGCTTACCACTGGTCCCCACCTGCATTTCGAGTTATGGCACTCCGGAACCGCCATTGATCCGCAATCCTATATTGTTTTCTAAATGCAAAAACAGGTAGCCATTCTCGGATCAACCGGATCCATCGGGACCCAGACACTGGAGGTTATTGAGAAAAATCCTGATCATTTCAAACTGGAAATACTGACTGCACGAAATAATGCAGATGTACTCATAGCACAATCCAGGAAATTTCTCCCAAACCATGTGGTTATCGCCAATGAAGATAAATACAATTATGTCTCCCAAAATCTCTCTGACCTGCCGGTAAAAGTATATGCCGGATCCGATGCACTGGAGCAAATTGTTGAGATGGATTCGGTTGACATAATTATGTCAGCGCTGGTGGGTTTCTCTGGGTTACAGCCCACCCTGAGAGCGATCCGGGCCGGGAAGGATATTGCCCTGGCCAATAAGGAAACATTGGTGGTAGGTGGTGACCTGGTTACAAAATCTGCCATTGAAAACAGGGTGAATATTTACCCGGTAGACTCCGAACATTCAGCCATTTTTCAATGCATTGTCGGTGAAGAGCTCAACCCGATCGAAAAAATTATTCTAACAGCATCTGGCGGACCATTTCTTGGGAAAGACCGGGCTTACCTGCAACATGTCACCCCGGTAGAAGCTTTGAAACATCCCAACTGGTGTATGGGTGACAAGGTTACCATCGATTCTGCTTCACTTATGAATAAGGGCCTGGAGGTAATCGAGGCCAAATGGTTATTTGGATTAAAACCTGAGCAGATTGAGGTGATCATCCATCCCCAATCAATCATCCATTCTCTGGTACAGTTTGAAGATGGATCTCTGAAAGCCCAGCTCGGTATCCCTGATATGAAGTTGCCCATTCAATATGCGCTGGGATTCCCGAAACGCCTGAAATCCGACATGGAAAGATTTTCCTTCTCCGCATATCCAAACCTAACTTTTCAGTCCCCCGACAAAGAAACTTTTCCCAACCTGTCCCTGGCATACCAGGCCCTTCATAAAGGAGGAAATATGCCCTGCATATTGAATGCAGCCAATGAGGTGACTGTCAATGCCTTTCTTGAAGGAAAACTGGGTTTTTTCGACATGTCTGGGGTCATTGAAAAAACCATGAACTCAGTGGCATTTATTGCCACTCCAGATCTAAATGATTACGTGGAAACTGATTCAGAGGCAAGAAAAATTGCCGAAAGTTATCTTTTTAGATAATTTTGCCTGGATTTTACAACTGAAAGAATGAATGTTATTATACAAATTGCACAGTTCCTGTTAAGTTTATCCATCCTGGTATTCCTGCATGAGTTAGGCCACTTTGCCCTCGCCAAGTTATTCAGGACCAGGGTAGAAAAATTCTATATTTTCTTCAACCCCTGGTTTTCCCTGTTCAAAAAGAAAATAGGCGACACTGAATATGGTATAGGCTGGCTACCACTGGGTGGCTACGTGAAAATTTCCGGCATGATCGATGAATCAATGGACAAGGAACAAATGAAAAAACCTCCTCAACCATGGGAATTCAGGTCTAAGCCCCCATACCAGCGCTTGCTGATCATGATAGGCGGTGTACTGGTCAATTTCCTGCTGGCCCTGGTTATATATTCTACCACACTTTATGTCTGGGGGGATCAATATCTGCCTACCAAAAATGTGAAATACGGGATCATGTGTGATTCTGTAGCACTTGACATCGGTCTCCGGAACGGTGATAAAATACTTTCAGTTGATCATGTGGAAATAGAGAATTTCAACAAGATTTTCCATGATGTAGTAGTGAATACTGCCAATTCCATCCAGGTTGAACGTAAAGGGCAAGTAGTTGACATCCCCATCGGGGAGGAATACCTCGCACCTCTTTTGAAGAGTGAAGTTTTCATTGCCACCCGTATTCCTTTTATCGTGGATGATTTCAGTAAGGATTCTCCGGCCCAGGCAGCGGGTATACTCGTCAATGACAAGGTTGTTGCCCTCAATGAATTGGAGATCGAGTTTTTTGATGAATTCCGGGACAAAATGAGTGATTTGAAGGGACAGGAGATAAGCGTTGGGGTACTCAGGGATGGTGAAAACCTTACCTATACATTCGATGCTACAGATGATGGTAAGATAGGTGTCTGGCCGGTCGGGGACCTGAGCAGGTTTTTTGAACTTCAGAATGTCGAATATTCCTTCTTTCAGGCCATTCCTGCCGGCATCAGCAAAGGTTTTGGTAATGCCATCAGCTACCTGAAGCAGTTGAGGCTGATCTTTACACCTAAAACAAAAGCCTATGAATCACTGGGTGGATTTATCAAGATCGGAAGTTTCTTTCCCACGGTATGGAACTGGCAGGTTTTCTGGGAAATGACTGCGCTGTTATCCATCATCCTTGCCATCATGAACCTTTTGCCGATTCCTGCACTGGACGGGGGACATGTAATGTTCCTGATGTATGAGATCATCAGTGGCAGGAAGCCAGGGGATAAATTCATGGAATATGCCCAGATCGCCGGTATGCTTCTCCTGCTATCGCTGCTTCTTTATGCCAACGGCAATGATGTGGTGCAATTGTTCCGGAAATAGATATTATTACTACATTTGTATGGTTGAAGTAAAAAATTGAAGACAATGGAACTATTAATTATTTTAGGTATACCAGGACCATGGCAGATTATACTGATCGTCCTGGTGGTCCTGCTGCTTTTTGGAGGCAGAAAGATTCCTGAGCTTATGAGGGGTCTGGGGCAGGGCATGAAGGAATTCAAAAAAGCCACCAGCGATGATAAAGAGGCTGAAGGCGAAACTGATAACGAGATCGACAAGGAATAGATTCATTTAATATCTGTCACTAATACCTGTCACTAATACCTGTCATTCATTCCTTTAGAATTGAAGGTGGCAGGTTTTTTTATGCCCGAAAATGCTACCCTACAGATCTTTGCATGAAATCCGGGAGGCCATCAACAGGCAGGAACTTGATCTGCCTTCACTGGTTGAATCGTACCTCGAAATAATAGAGGAGCGAAAAAACCTGAATGTTTTCGTTGAAGTATTCGGCCAGGAGGCATTGGACAGTGCAAGGCTTATCCAGGATAAAATGGCCGGGGGCAAGGCCGGGAAGCTGGCAGGAATGGTGATTGGTCTTAAAGACAATATATGCTATAAAGGGCATAGGGTTTCTGCAGGATCCAAATCGCTTCAGAATTACCAATCGGTGTACAACGCCACGGTAGTTGAGCGGCTTATCGGAGAAGATGCCATCATCATTGGACGCTGCAATTGTGATGAATTTGCCATGGGTGGTACCAATGAAACATCTGTACACGGTCCTGTCCTTAATCCAATTGACAGGGGGAAGGTCCCTGGTGGATCATCAGGCGGGTCTGCAGCGGCCGTAGCAGCCGATCTCTGCCTGGCAGCCATAGGTTCCGATACTGGAGGGTCCATCCGGCAACCTGCTTCTTTTTGCGGACTGGTGGGTTTAAAACCTACCTATGGCAGGGTGAGCAGGTACGGATTGATTGCCTATGGTTCTTCTTTCGACCAGATCGGTCCCATTACATGGAACATAGACGACGCAGCCCTGATCCTTGAAGTGATCGCCGGTCCGGATGTTTACGACAGCACCGCATCGGATCAACCTGTCCCTGATTACTCCAGGCTAAGCTCCCCCGGGTCGAAGCGTATAGCCTACCTGCAGGAACCCCTGGACCATCCCGGGCTGGATGGGGAGATCCGGGAGCAAATGATCAGAATCATTGAAGAACTCAGGGAGGATGGCTACCAGTTAGATCCAGTTTCCTTTCCCTACCTTGACACCCTGGTGCCTGCATATTATGTCATGGCCATGGCAGAAGCTTCCTCCAACCTGGCCCGGTATGATGGCATCCATTACGGTCACCGTACAGATGAAGCTACAGATGCCAAAAGCATTTATATCAGATCAAGGAGTGAGGGATTTGGCACCGAAGTCAAAAGAAGGATTATGACAGGCACATTCGTATTGAGTGCAGGGTATTATGATGCCTATTATGGGAAAGCCCAAAAAGCCAGGAGGCTGATCAGGGACAAGACCATGGAGATCCTTGCGAATTATCCCATGATCCTGCTTCCGACAACACCCAGGACAGCCTTCGGGTTGGGGACCATGGGTGATGACCCCGTTGCCCTGTACCTGGAAGATATTTTCACCATCCATGCGAACCTGGCTGGGATCCCGGCTGTATCTCTGCCATTGGGCATGCATTCTAACAATATGCCTTTTGGTATACAGCTGATGACCGGGTCATTCAATGAAAAAGAACTGTTGAACCTCTCAAAATATATACTGGCTAAATTCAATACTTTGGCTTGAATTTTGCATGCTATCAGCTGATTATCATGTACATTAAACCCCCTGTTATGCGCAGATCATTCTTGCTCCTATCTCTCATTTCTCTTATCTTCATTACTGGCTGTACCAATCAGGAAAGAAAAGGCTTGCTTCCTATGGTTTCCGGTAGACCAGGAGAGGTTCTGCTGGTAATTGATCCCTATTTATGGGAATCGACCCTGGGACAATACTTTTTAAATTTCTGCAATGAGCCAATTGAGGCCCTGCCCGCCGATGAGCCAAGTTATACTTTGATCCATATTCCTTCCGATGGTTTCAATAAGATATTTAAGGGCCACAGAAATATTATATTAACGGAGATTTCCGACACGTATACTGAACCCAGGATTATTATCCAGCGTAATGTATGGGCATATCCACAATTATTGATCAAAGTTGTGGGTCCCAAGGATTCCACCACCATCGCCTATCTGAATGAAAACAGTAATAAACTGAAAAACCTGCTTCTGGTGGATGAAAGAAATCGCATTATTGAAAATTACAAAAAACACAAGGCCAAAGGAATTGATGAAAGGCTGAAACAGCAACATAATGTTTCCATTTCTGTTCCGGCAGGTTATACTGTTGGCCTTGATTCCTCAAATTTTATCTGGTTGACGCACGAGGTGGCTGACATGACACAGGGTGTATTGATCTATTACTATCCCTATACGGACGAAAACACTTTTACGCCAACCTACCTTGTCAACATGCGCAACCGGTTTACACGGCAATATGTACCCGGACCGGTAGATGGGTCATATATGAAGACGGAGGACCAGTTCCCGGTTATTTTCAGCGAAAACGCAAAAAATGGCGAATATATGGTTGAAATGCGAGGCCTTTGGAGGCTTGAAAAAGCATTCATGGGAGGCCCCTTCATCAGTCATACAATTCTTGATGAACCAAGAAACAGGGTGGTCACGGTTGAAGGCTTTGTGTATGCTCCCAGCCTGGATAAGAGGCTCTATATCAGGGAAGTTGAAGCCATCCTCTACACCTTTGATATAGTGAATTAGAATCGTACAAAAAAGTTATCTTTGCACCATGAAGATAACTTCCATAGAGAAAACCGGCCCCAAAGACAGCATAATCCTTATTGGAAAATCCACCTCAGGCATCAAATCCTGGCTCACCTCCAACCAGGAAAGGGATTACCTGAAATTTTGCCTCGATAATAAGAAGAAACAATTCGTTTTCAACCAATTTCCACGCTGGATACTGGTCCACCTTATTGATGATAAAAAAAAGCCCAACCTGGCACTTGAAGAAACCAGGAAGGCGGCAAAAATGTTTGCAGACCTGGTCAATGACAGGAAATTATCATCGGTTTCAATCGTGGGACTTGAGAAAAAGACCAATCATTTACTTGCATTCGCTGAAGGTCTGGCATTGAGTAGTTACCAGTTCAATAAATACCTGAATAAGAAAGCAGAAAAGGATAATTCCCTAAAATCCATAAAAGTACTCCTGAAAGACAACAAGCAGGGGGTGAAAGAACTGGATCAACTCTGCAAGGCTGTATACAAATCACGAGACCTGGTGAACGAACCCCTCTCAACATTGACTGCCCTCAAATTATCAAAAGAAATTGAAGAGATGGGCAAGGAGGCAGGTTTTCATGTGGAGACATTTCACAAAAAGAAAATAGAATCACTGAAGATGGGGGGATTGCTGGCCGTGAACAAGGGGAGCATAGATCCTCCTACATTTTCCATCCTGACCTGGAAACCCACAAAACCAAAAAACGAGAAACCCATTGTCCTGGTTGGCAAAGGAGTGGTATATGATACCGGGGGACTCAGCCTGAAGCCAACTGCTGACAGCATGGATTACATGAAATGCGATATGGCCGGTGCTGCAACAGTAGCCGGTGCCCTCTATGCACTGGCCAGAAATAAGATTCCTATTCACGTTGTCGGGATCATCCCCGCAACAGATAACCGTCCGGATGGCAATGCCTATGTCCCCGGAGATGTGATCCGGATGTTTGACAACTCAACCGTCGAGGTTCTGAATACAGATGCAGAAGGCAGAATGATCCTCGCCGATGGACTGGCCTGGGCGGAAAAGCTGGATCCTGAGCTCGTTTTCAGCATTGCCACCCTGACAGGAGCCGCCCATGCGGCCATTGGGAAATATGGCATCGTCTCCATGGGCAATGCAGGTAAAAAATATATGGATGCATTGAAAAAAAGTGGTGAGCAAGTGTTCGAAAGGATTGCCGAATTTCCATTCTGGGATGAATATGATGAGTTGCTGAAATCCGACATAGCAGACTTGAAAAACATCGGTGGCAGGATTGCCGGAGCAATTACCGCTGGAAAATTCCTTGAACATTTCACCAACTATCCTTATATTCATCTGGATATTGCAGGTCCTGCTTTTAACAAAATGAGGGATAGTTATCGGGGCAAAGGTGGAACGGGGATCGGTGTAAGGCTATTATACGATTTTATCAAAAATCAGCAAAAATGATCAAGGTAGGTATTACACATGGTGACATTAATGGAATTGGCTATGAAGTGCTCATAAAAACCCTGCTTGACAGTCGTATCTATAGCATTTGTACACCTATTATCTATGGTTCTCCCAAAGTTGCAGCTTATCACCGTAAAGCCCTGGACATAGATAACTTCAACCTGAGCAGCATCAAAACTCCCGAAGAAGCCAATCCCAAAAGGGCCAGTATCATCAATTGTGTGGATGATGAGGTAAGGGTAGAACTTGGCAAATCCACAGCCATAGCAGGAGAAGCCTCCCGCCAGGCCTTGATGCGGGCTGTTTCTGATCTGAAGAACAACAAAATACAAGCCCTTGTTACAGGCCCTATCAACAAGCATAATATCCAGTCAGAAGATTTCAATTTTACAGGTCATACTGAATTCCTCAAGGATTACTTCGGTGTTGAAGAGGTATTGATGCTCATGGCAAGTGACCTGATGAATGTCGGGGTTGTCAGCAGTCATGTACCACTGGCTGAGGTTTCTGCGAGACTGACCCCGGAGGCTGTCCTGGGCAAGATAAGGATACTTAATGATGCCCTGGTAAAAGACTTTGGGATAAGGAAACCCCGCATTGCTGTATTGGGATTAAATCCACATGCAGGTGAGGAGGGTATGCTTGGCGAAGAAGAGAATGACATAATCATCCCCGCGATTGAAAAGGCCCGGGAGGACAGGTATACGATCTTTGGTCCCTTCCCCGCAGATGGGTTTTTCGGTGCTGGAGATTTTACCAAATTTGATGGTGTCCTGGCGATGTATCATGACCAGGGACTGATCCCCTTTAAAACCCTGGTCCCCGATGAAGGGGTTAATTATACCGCGGGACTACCCATTGTCCGTACTTCTCCAGCTCATGGAACCGCTTTTGACAAGGCCGGGGGCAATCAGGCACGACATGGTTCTTTCCGCAAGGCTCTTTACATGGCCTGCGATATATACCGGAACAGGATCCAATACGAAGAACTTACTGATAATCCCTTGCCTGACAGGGATATCTCAGATCTTGAACGATAGGATCCCTGCTGTTTAAAAACATTTCGTTTTACTTTGCTGACAGGTATTTAATAATCCTTCATTCGGGGATATTCATTAGCTTTGCGTAAATTCCTAAATCCTACTAGAAAATGGCCAGATTTACCAAAGAAGATGCCCTGAATTATCACTCAGAGGGCAGACCAGGAAAAATTGAAGTAATTCCAACCAAATCCCACAGTACCCAGTGGGACCTGTCACTCGCATATTCTCCCGGGGTGGCTGAACCATGTCTGGAGATTGAAAAAAACCCGGATGATGTCTATAAATATACCGCCAAGGGAAACCTTGTTGCGGTGATTTCCAACGGAACGGCGGTATTGGGACTTGGAAATATCGGTGCCCTGGCAGGTAAGCCGGTAATGGAGGGAAAAGGTTTGCTCTTTAAGATATTCTCTGATATAGATGTATTTGATATTGAGATAGATACTACCGATGTTGACAAGTTCATAGATCATGTGAAGGCCATCTCCCCTACCTTCGGCGGGATCAATCTTGAAGATATCAAGGCCCCTGAATGTTTTGAGATTGAACGTAGATTGATAGCCGAACTGGATATCCCGGTTTTTCATGACGATCAACATGGCACGGCCATCATCTCCGGAGCGGGATTATTGAATGCCGTTGAGATCATCGGGAAAGAAATCAAAGATTTGAAGGTGGTAGTAAATGGCGCCGGGGCTTCCGCCATATCCTGCGCCAGGTTATATGTTGCCATGGGGGTCAAGCAGGAGAATGTGATCATGGTGGATAGTAAAGGAGTGCTGAGTAAGAAAAGAACAGACCTGAATAAATATAAACTTGAATTTGCCATTGAAACAGATAAAGTCACACTGGAAGATGCGGTGGAAGGGACTGATGTGTTCCTTGGTTTGTCTGTGGCTGATGTACTTTCCCCCGAAATGTTAAAAACCATGGCTCCGGATCCAATTGTTTTCGCCATGGCCAATCCAAACCCCGAGATTGCATATGAGAAAGCCATGGCTGCCCGTGACGATTTGATCTTTGCGACAGGCAGATCGGATTACCCCAACCAGATCAATAATGTCTTGGGATTCCCATTTATTTTCCGCGGAGCACTTGATGTAAGAGCCAGGGAAATCAACGAAGAAATGAAAGTGGCTGCGGTGAAGGCACTGGCTGCATTAGCCAAGGAAGATGTTCCGGAAATAGTCAACACTGCATACATGACTACTAACATTGTCTTTGGCCGAGAATACATTATTCCCAAACCCCTTGATCCCAGGCTTATTACAGCCTTAGCTCCGGCGGTGGCAAAAGCAGCCATGGATAGTGGAGTGGCACGCAAGGAGATTACTGACTGGGATGCCTATAATGAAGAACTACTCCGGCGGCTTGGCCTTGACAATCGCCTGATCAGGCGGATCATCAATAAAGCACAGCGCGATCCAAAGCGGGTGGTATTTGCTGAAGCAGAGAATTTCAAGGTCCTGAAGGCAGCCCAGACTGTGATCCACCAGGGTATCGCACAGCCCATACTGCTGGGAAGCAAACAGAAGGTAGGCAGCCTAATCAGGGAGAACAACCTGGACCTGGAAAATGCGGTTATAATCGATCCGATCAGCGATGAAGAACATGATACCAGGAAGGAATTTGCCAGGTTGTTCTTTGAAGAGCGGCAGCGGAAAGGATTAACCTATGATGAAGCCCTGGAGTTAATGTTCCAGCGAAATTATTTTGGGGCCATGCTGGTGGAAACAGGCCAGGCGGATGCTTTCCTGAGCGGCTTTACCAGCAAGTATGCCGATACCATCAAACCGGCATTGCAGATCGCCGGGACTAATAATCCCGAGGACAGGATTGCAGGCATGTACATACTGATCACGAAAAAGGGACCATTATTTTTTGCAGATACAACTGTTAATATCTCCCCTTCTGCAAGAACATTGGTAGATGTAGCATTACTGGCCGATCGCGAAGTCCGGAAATTCAATATAGTACCAAAGATTGCATTGTTATCCTATTCCAACTTTGGTGCCATCCGTAACGGGAGCCCATCCCGTGTACATGAAGCAGTGGAGATCCTCCACAGGGAACATCCCCACCTGATCGTTGACGGTGAGATACAGGCTAATTTCGCCACTAACAAGGAATTGCGCATGAAGAAATTCCCTTTCTCCAAATTAAAGGATGCAGATGTCAATACATTCATTTTTCCGAACCTCAGTTCAGGCAATATTGCCTACAAATTAATGCATGAACTGGCTGGTATGGAGGTGATCGGACCAATCCTGCTGGGGATTGGAAAACCTATTCACATCCTGCACCTGGAAAGTTCAGTCCGTGAGATCGTGAATATGACAGCCATCTCCGTCATTGATGCACAATATCAACAGGCGGAAGAGAATAACTAACGGGTCGGTATTTGGAGTATTTTGTTATTTTTAGGCTTTTATATCTTAGCCACTGAACATGTACGAGTTTATTACGGGGGATATCGTTGAGAAAACACCCACTTACATCATCCTGGAAACTGGTAATGTTGGATATTTTATCAATATTTCCCTCTTCACCTACAGCCTTCTCCCGGACCAGAAACCCTGTCAGCTATTCATACATCAGATTGTCAGGGAAGATGCCCATATTCTTTTCGGTTTCATCAATAAGGAGGAGCGTGAGGTATTTCGTCAGCTTATCTCGGTCTCAGGCGTGGGTGCTAATACGGCCCGGTTAATTCTATCCTCCCTGAGCCCGGTGGAGATCCAGCAGGCAATCAATGAGGGGAATGTGCTGGAACTGCAAAAAATTAAAGGGATAGGTGCTAAGTCTGCCCAACGTATTATCATCGACCTGAAAGGGAAGATCAGTATGGCTTCAGAAATGGACCATTTATTCCCTTCAAAGAGCAATACTATCATGGAAGAATCGTTATCTGCTTTAGTTAATCTTGGTTTTGCTAAAAAAACTGTTGAGAAAGTACTTGAGCAGATCCTTAAGGGGGGAAATGATCAAATTACCGTTGAAGAGTTGATTAAAGAAGCCCTTAAAAAACTTTGAATTAACTAACCACCATCAGCCTGACTTTTGAAGAGGGGTATAATATACATTGCTGTTCCTGTTTTTGTTTTTACCCTGTCAGCCGTCTTATTGCCTGCTGTCAGGGCTCAAACAGCACAGGATAGCGTAGACCTGAGATATCCCTTCAGGGAGGATCCTGATGGAAATATTTCAGATCCGGGAGATATCTCACCTTTATTTCTGAGTAATCCTTCCAATATTGAGACAAATATAGTCTACGACCCGGTTTCCAATACCTATGTTTTTTCTGATAAAGTTGGCAGGTTCAATTACCGTCCATCCCGGGTCATGTCCTTTGATGAGTACAGGACCTTTGAAATGAACCAGGCCAAAAGCCAGTACTGGAAACAACGCAGGGCTGGTGACAATTTGGATACCCAGTCCTCGCTGATCCCTACCATAAATGTTGGCGGGGAAGCATTCGACAGGGTATTTGGTAACAATACCATCAATATTATACCCCAGGGTTATGCGGAACTGATTTTTGGTTTCAACATGTCAAAAATCGACAATCCCACCCTTACCGAAAGACTGCGGAAGACCCCTTCCTTTACATTCGAAGAGAAGATCCAGATGAATGTTACCGGAACTATCGGGGACAAGATGAAGCTAGGGGTTAATTACAATACAGAAGCTACTTTTGAGTTTGAGAACAAGACCAAACTGGAATATACCGGAAAGGAAGACGAGATCATTAAGAAGATCGAAGCCGGGGATGTAACCTTACCCCTGTCCGGATCCCTGATCCAGGGAAGTCAGAGTCTTTTTGGATTAAAGACAGATCTGCAGTTCGGAAAACTTACAGTTACCTCTGTTTTCTCGCAGCAGAAAGGTGAGACATCGGTCATTGACGTTCAAGGCGGAGCACAACTTAGTGAATATGAGATGAATGTGGATGAGTATGATGCAAACAGGCATTTCTTCCTTGCCCATTATTTCAAGGATACCTATGACCGTGCCCTGGCCAACCTGCCAGTGATCAACTCTGGCATAAATATTACCAAGATCGAGGTCTGGGTGACCAACAAGACCAGTAATTTTGAAAATTCACGGAATATCCTTGGATTGATGGACCTTGCAGAAGGCCAGAATAACATTTATGGCACAGATTACTGGTCACAAACATCCGGTCAAACTGGTTTGTATCCCAGAAATGAACTGAATACCCAGTACCAGGAAATGACAAACACGTATGCTGGGATCCGGAATGTCAATAATGTTACCCTGACACTGGCCCCCCTGTTGCCTGGATTCGGACCGGGACAGGATTATGAAAGGATTGAAAATGCCAGGAAATTATCTTCAAGGGAATATACCCTCAATGCAAAACTTGGTTATATATCCCTGAATGCCGCCCTCAATACCGATGAAGTACTGTCGGTAGCATATGAATATACTTTGAATGGAAGAACTTTTAAAGTCGGGGAATTATCCTCAGATGGTGTCTCAGCCCCAAGTACATTGATTGTTAAACTGCTGAAGGGTACCAATCTCACCCCGCAGCTTCCTACCTGGGAACTGATGATGAAAAATATCTATGCCATAGGGGCCTTCCAGGTAAATCCTGATGATTTTATACTGGAAATACTTTATAACGATGATCAGACGGGAACCACTGTAAACTATCTCCCCGAAGGCCGGTTAAAAGACCAGATCCTGTTGAGGGTATTGAATCTTGATAAGCTGAACGATCAACTCGATCCTTTGCCAGACGGACGATTCGACTTCATGAGCGGCATCACCATAACGCCAGGAAATGGCAGGATCATTTTTCCTGTACTGGAACCATTCGGGGATTATCTCAGAGAGGCCATCAATAATGATGCAATCGCCGAGAAATATGTCTTTGACGAGTTATATGATTCAACCCGGACGGTGGCCAAGCAGATTGCCGAAAAAAATAAGTTTATCCTTGCCGGTTCATACAAGTCATCGAGCAGTTCAGAGATCATGCTGAATGCCATGAACATACCCCAGGGATCCGTTGTTGTTACTGCCGGCGGTAGGCAGCTCACTGAGAATGTTGACTATACGGTTGATTATATGGTTGGAAGTGTGACCATTATCAACCAGGGACTCATGGAATCGGGTACACCGATCAGGGTATCCCTGGAAAGCACTTCCCTGTTTGCCATCCAGACCAAAACCCTGCTGGGTAGCCACCTTGAATACCGTTTTTCAGATGATTTTCGCCTGGGAGGTACCGTCATGAACCTGACAGAAAGGCCCTTGACCCAGAAGGTAAGCCTCGGCGATGAACCCATCTCCAATACCATCTGGGGTATTGACGGATCCTACCGTACCGAATCCCAATTCCTGACTACACTGGTGGATGCCATCCCGCTTATCTCAACCAAAGAAACTTCCACTCTTACCCTTACCGGTGAATTCGCACAGCTTATCCCCGGTAACTCCAGGGCCATTGGGAAAGAAGGGATGGCATACATCGATGATTTTGAAGGCAGCCAGACCTCCATCGACATGAAGAATTTTGCTGCCTGGGTGTTTTCCAGTACACCAGTCGGAAGGTTTGCTGAAGGCATCAAGGTAAATCAAAGGGAATATAATTATAACCGTGCAAAGTTTGCATTTTATGTGATCGATCCCCTCTTCCTGCGCAATAACAATTTAACTCCTCCACATATCAAGTCTGATCCCAATACCCAGTCAAGTCACTTCGTGGAAGAGGTTTTTGAAACAGATATTTTCCCTAACAAGGAAAATCCAAGTGGTGTTCCCACCAATATATCTGTCCTGAACCTATCTTATTATCCACAGGAAAGGGGACTGTATAACTATACAACAGAAGTAGATGCCAACGGTAATCTGTTGAACCCGGAACAACGATGGGGAGGTATCATGCGGGAGATCATGACCAGTGATTTTGAGACCGCAAATGTGGAATTCATGGAGTTCTGGATGATGGATCCCTTTGTCGAGGATCCCGATCATGCTGGCGGTGAATTGTTCTTTAACCTTGGAGAAATCTCTGAAGACATATTGCGTGATTCCCGTAAATCTTTTGAGAATGGTTTCCCGCCCAGCGAAGAAATTACCCTGGTCGATACTACCGTTTGGGGCCGTGTACCCCTGGTTCAGTCCCTGGTCAACGCATTCAACAATGATCCTGCCTCCAGGATTTTCCAGGACGTGGGGTTGGATGGACTGAACGATGATGAAGAAAGGGATTTCTTCGGTGATTACCTGGACAGCCTGGCTTCTTCTTTTGGGACAGGTTCAGTTGCCTATCAGATTGCCGCGAATGACCCTTCCAGCGATAATTACCATTACTTCCGCGGGACAGATTATGACCAGGCAGAAGTCGGGATCACCAGCAGGTACAGGGATTACAACGGCCACCATGGAAACTCTCCTACCTCAGAACAGTCCCTGGAACCCTACCCGACTACAGGGTCTACACTGCCGGATGTAGAAGACATCAACAGGGACAACACCCTGAATGAGAAGGAAAGCTATTATGAATACAGGGTTCATCTTACGCCTTCCAGCCTTCAGGTGGGACAAAATTTCATCACCGACAAGGTGACCAAGAGTTCTGATTTCCCCAATGGTACAAAATCAACGGTAGATTGGTACCAGTTTCGCATCCCTATCCATGCATGGGAAAGCCGGGTTGGAGCCATACGGGATTTCAACTCGATCCGATTCATGAGAATGTACCTGAACGATTTTGAGGAAGAAGTTACCCTCCGTTTTGCCAGGCTAGATCTGGTCAGGAGTGAATGGAGAAGGTACCAATTCGAAATCACAGAGGGTGGAGAGGATTTGTCAACACCTGAGCCTTCGGAAGGTATCCTGGATGTCTCGGCTGTTAACATCGAAGAGAATGCAGGAAAGACACCAGTTAACTATGTTTTACCTCCCGGCATTGACAGGGTGATCGATCCAACCAACCCGCAGCTCCGCCAGCTCAATGAGCAATCACTCCTGTTGAAGGTACAGGGACTAGACGATGGAGATGCCAGGGCAGTTTTCAAAAACACTTTCCTGGATATCCGCCAATATGGTAAACTCCAGATGGAAGTGCATGCTGAAGCGCTGCCAGACGAAATTCTGAATGACGATGACCTTGTTGCCTTTATCAGGGTTGGTTCCGATAATACAAACAACTATTACGAATATGAGGTACCACTGAAGGTCACACCTCCAGGATTCTATAACAATGATGATGGTAACGACCGGCTCATTGTATGGCCCTCAGAGAATCGTTTCGACATAGTACTGACGATATTTCAGGATGTAAAACAAGCCAGGAATGACCAGATGAGAGTGAGTGGTTCTTCCATTAATTATAATTCTGTATTCAGCATCATCGATGGGAAAGGGAACAAGGTAAGCTTATCGGGAAATCCCAACCTGAGCAATATACGGACCATGATGCTGGGGGTTAGAAATCCCAAAGCAGGCAACAATCCCGGACAGGATGATGGCATGCCAAAGTCAGGTGAGATCTGGCTCAATGAACTCAGGCTTACAAACTTTAATGACAAAGGTGGATGGGCTGCCAACGCCCGGATGACAGCCAAACTGGCTGATCTTGGAACAGTTACTGTCGCAGGAAATACCAGTACACACGGATTTGGGAGTATTGAGAAAAAGGTCAATGAAAGGCAGTTGGAAGATATTTATGCTTATGACATCTCCTCAAACCTGGAGCTTGGAAAATTCTTTCCGGAAAAAGCAGGGGTCACCATTCCTATGTTCGTAGGATTTTCAGAATCAAGGATCAATCCACAGTACAATCCGCTTGATCCAGATATTCAACTGAAATCTGCACTTAATAATGCGGAAACAAAAGAAGAACGTGATTCCATTAAAAGAGTCGCCCAGGACTATACCAAACGAAGCAGTGTAAACTTTACCAACGTAAGAAAGCAAAAGCTGGAGGGGCAACCCCGTTTTTATGACCTGGCAAACTGGAATGCCAGTTATGCCTACAGCGGATCTGAACATCGTGATGTAAATACAGAATATGATATTCGAAGCCGCCACAGGGGAGCCCTGAATTACAATTTTAATACCCGTCCTAAAAATGTTCAACCATTTGCCAAGGCCAATGTCTTCACCTCTCCACATCTCAGGTTGATTAAGGATATGAACTTCTACTTTTACCCGTCACGCTTCGGGTTCCGTACAGACATGAACAGGAATTATGCCGAAAGAAAGATCAGGAACCTTTCCAATCCCGGAATCAAAATTGATACAATTGTGACAAAGAATTTCATCTGGAACCGATATTATGATCTGCAATTCGACCTGACTCGTGCTTTAAAATTTGATTTCAGTGCTACCAATACTTCAAGGATTGATGAGCCCGCAGGAGTGTTCCGGAAAGGTGAAGGAGATTACGAAGAAAAAATGGACTCACTCTGGAGAGAGATATTTACGTTTGGCAGGAATACAAGATATAACCATAATTTTAATGTGGCATATACAATACCCATTAACAAAATACCATTGCTCAACTGGATATCCTCCTCAGCCCGATACAGTGCGACATATGGTTGGGATGTCGGTCCTGTTACAGCTGATACCCTCACCTTGGGTAATAACCTTAAAAACTCAAATAACTTCCAGCTAAATGGCCAGTTGTCGATGACCAACCTGTACAATAAAGTTCCCTATCTGAAAGAGGTCAATAATAAGTTCAGGAATGGATTCAGGCAACCCAGTGCGGAAGGAAGAACCAAGGAAGTAAGTTATACCCAGGACGGGATCTCACTCCGTTCCGGCCGTACACGGTCGATCAACCATAAATTAAAAACGGAAACTGTAACCGCTGTATTTTATAGTGAAGATGGACAGGAGATCGAAGGTGAATTGGTAGTAGCAAGTGAGAACCGGATCACCTTTACCACCGATACTTCCACGGAGGATTACCGGAGGGTGAGGGTGGAGGTTAACGGCACCGTTGAGAAAGGGGAAAGCCCTCTAATTATCATAGCGGACTATACTACCAGGATCCTGATGGGGGTCAGGAATATTGCCGTCACCTATAACCAGAGTAATGGTTCAATGCTTCCCGGATACCTGCCTTCTACAACCCTCATGGGAATGCAGGATTATAATGGGACACTGGCACCGGGATGGGCATATATCATGGGCTGGCAGGACCCGAACTTCCCCGAAAAAGCAGTAAGGAACGGTTGGTTATCGAAGGACCCCGTGATCAATTCCCCTTATATTATGAATCATTCCAATACCTTCAATATCCGAAGCACTGTTGAGCCATTGCCAGGCCTTCGAGTTGATCTTACTGCCAACCGCAATTTCACAGAAAATCTAAATGAATACTGGATCGCTGACATGTTCGGTAATTTCCCGGACAGTACCAGGAGCCGCCAGATGACCGGTAATTTTTCCATATCGACCATTACGATCGGAACAGCCTTTGAAAAAGTATTCTCTTCTGAAAATTTTGCTTCTGCCACCTTTGAGCAATTCAAGCATGAGTACCGGCAGCAAATATCCCTCAGGCTTGCTACCGAAAGGGCCGAGGGTGGAGATTACATAATGAAACCCGACACTAACAATCCCGATTTCTGGGACGGCTATGGGGAAAGTGCACAGTCAGTATTGATCCCAGCCTTCCTTGCAGCATATGCAAAAAAGGATCCCAACAGGGTGAATCTCAATCCTATATGGACCATCAGGGATATGCTGCCAAACTGGCGCGTGACTTTTGATGGCCTCTCAAAGATTCCATTCTTGCAAAAATATTTCCGTTCCATCAATATTAACCATTCCTACCGTTCCTCATATACTGTTGGAAGTTTCATATCCAATCCCTTTTATTCAGGCACGGAGGCAGGTTATGTTGATACAGCATCCAGGAATATGAACGGGGATTTCCTGAATCAGGCGGATATCGGTTCAGTATCGATCAGCGAACAATTCAGTCCCCTTATAGCCGTGGATATGAACTGGGTGAACAGCCTCACCACCCGGGTTGAGTTCAAAAAATCCAGGTCTCTGGCGTTAAGCCTGGCAAACAGCCAGCTGACGGAAATATCGAGCAATGAATATGTGATCGGAGCAGGATACCGGTTTTCAGGATTACCGCTGATCTTCAACCTGCCTGGCGGGGGACAAACAGCTATGGAAAGTGACCTGAATATCAGGGGCGATTTTTCAATCAGGGACAACCGGACCATCATCAGGAAAGTTGTTGAGGATGTTGACCAGATAACGGCCGGACAACGAATTGTGAAAATAGCACTCAATTTTGATTATGTGCTCAGTGACCGTTTTAATATCCGGCTCTTTTTCGACAGGGTCGTTAACAAACCTTTCGTGTCCCTGTCATACCCAACAGCGAATACAAATGTCGGGTTTAGTATCAGGTTTACGCTTGCCCAGTAAATATTTGTTTTTAAATTTATCGTATCAAAACAAACCTGCAAAAACATCAACATCATGAATGTACCCGACAACTGTAAATACACTGATAAACATGAATGGATCCGCGTTGAAGGTGATGAAGCATACATAGGCATTACAGATTATGCCCAGGGAGAACTCGGTGATATAGTTTATTTAGAAATTGAAACTGAAGGGGAAAAGCTCGCCACAGGTGAAGCTTTCGGTACCATTGAAGCGGTCAAGACCGTTTCCGACCTGTTCATGCCCATGTCGGGTGAAGTACTCGAGTTTAACAGTAAGCTTGAAGATGAAGCAGAGCTTGTTAACACTGATCCCTTTGGAGAGGGCTGGATGATCCGGGTCAGCATCGACAATCCTGCAGAACTGGACGTCCTCCTGAACCCCGA
This sequence comes from uncultured Bacteroides sp., assembly GCA_964642325.1. Taxonomy (GTDB): domain Bacteria; phylum Bacteroidota; class Bacteroidia; order Bacteroidales; family SM23-62; genus SM23-62. Next base: position 20,636 of record CAZXOJ010000009.1, read on the forward strand.
ACAATACAAGGAATTAATCTCAGGATAACAAAAAAAAACCGCCTATAAATTCTGCTGCGGGTTGCCTGCCAGGACGTAGAGGTAAGGTAAGGTGTGGAAAGGACACAAAAAAACCTGCCTGCAATTTCTGCTGCGGTTTGCCTGCCAGGAGGTAGAGGTGATATTAGTATAGGATAATAAAAAACGCCGCCTACAAATTCTGTTTACTGGCAGAATTTTCAGCGGCGTTTATTGTTATCCTGTTCTGATTTATAGTTTTTTCATTACCTCTACTTCCTGATAGGCTTCCACCATGTCCCCGACCTTGATATCATTGAAATTCGCAATATTCAGTCCACATTCATATCCGGAAGCAACTTCCCTGACATCTTCCTTGAACCGCTTTAGAGATCCCAGTTCGCCTGTGTAGACCACAATGCCGTCTCGAATGACTCGTATCCTCGAATTCCGGTTGATCTTTCCCTCTTTCACCATACATCCGGCTATGGTACCAACCCTGGTGATCTTAAATATCTCACGTATCTCAACGGTGGCGATTATTTCTTCCTTGATATCTGGTGACAACATCCCTTCCATAGCAGCCCTTACTTCTTCGATTGCATCATAGATCACCGAATACAGGCGAATGTCAATCTCCTCTTTTTCTGCAAGTTTCCTGGCACCCAGGGAAGGTCTGACCTGGAATCCCAGGATGATGGCATTGGATGCTGCAGCCAGCATGATATCTGCTTCCTTTATCTGACCAACAGCCTTGTGTATAACATTTAACTGGATCTCTTCGGTGGAAAGCTTGATGAGGGAATCACTGAGGGCTTCTATGGAACCATCCACATCGCCTTTGACAATGATGTTCAGCTCCTGGAAGTTACCAATGGCAATCCGGCGACCGATTTCATCAAGTGTAATATGTTTTTGTGTACGCTGATCCTGCTCCCGCTGGAGTTGCTCCCGCTTATTGGCTATGTCCTTTGCCTCCTTGTCAGAATCCATAACATTGAAACGATCACCCGCCTGGGGTGCCCCATTCAATCCCAGAATAAGTACTGGTGTTGAAGGGCCGGCTTCCTTTATCTTCTTCCCGCGTTCGTTATACATGGCCTTGACATGACCGAAGTAGGATCCAGCAAGGACTACATCACCCATTTCCAGGGTTCCATTCTCCACAAGGATGGTAGATACAAAGCCTCTTCCTTTGTCCAATTCTGATTCTATGACTGAACCACTGGCTCCTTTATGAGGATTGGCTTTCAACTCAAGCAATTCTGCCTCGAGCAATACTTTTTCAAGCAATTCATCAATATTGATCCCATTCTTGGCAGATATTTCCTGTGACTGATACTTTCCACCCCAGTCTTCAACAAGGAAATTCATGTTGGCAAGGGCTTCCTTGATCTTTTCAGGATTGGCTGTTGGTTTATCTATTTTATTGATGGCAAATACCATTGGAACTCCGGCAGCCTGTGCATGATTAATGGCCTCCACGGTCTGTGGCATTACACCATCATCAGCGGCTACCACAATGATCACGATATCAGTGGCCTGGGCACCACGGGCCCGCATAGCTGTAAAGGCCTCGTGACCCGGTGTATCCAGGAAAGTAATCATCCTGCCATCATCAAGGTGTACACTGTATGCACCAATATGCTGGGTAATTCCACCAGCCTCACCGGCTACCACATTAGCACTCCGAACATAATCCAGTAATTTCGTCTTTCCATGATCAACATGCCCCATGACCGTAACGATGGGTGGCCTTGATTCCAGTTCTTCGGGATCATCATCGTCTTCTGCAATGGCTTCCTGTACTTCCACGCTGATAAATTCGATCTTGTACTTGAATTCATCTGATACAACGGCAAGTGTCTCTGCATCCAGCCGCTGGTTAATGGAAACAAATAGTCCCAGTTCCATACACTTGGCAATTACTTCTGTTGCTGGCACATCCATCAGGGAAGCCAACTCCTGTACGGTAACAAATTCAGTGACTTTGATGATGTTGCTATCTTTTGCCTGCTTAATCGCTTCTTCCTGCAATTTCTGGCTGACTGCCTCCCGTTTTTCCCGCCTGTATTTTGCTCCCTTTGACTTTGTCCGGTCCGTTAGCCTGGCCAGGGTCTCCTTAACCTGTTTTTGAACATCTTCTTCACTTACTTCAGGTTTAAGTGGTTTTCTGCGCTTTTTGAGGGCAGGTTTTTTCTGGGCTGCGGATTTATCAGCTGCTCCCTTTTTACCCTTTTCACCCAGGTCCACTCTTTCTGTATCCTTCTTGATCCTTTTCCTCTTTTTCTTCAGGGCGGCCTTATCAGCGGCTTTCTTTTCTCTGTCTTCAGCCGGAGGTAGTTCAATTTTCCCGACTACAGAGGGACCGGTAATTTTTTTGATCTCTGTCTTGATGAAATTCTCATCCTCCACTTCTTTCTTCGCAACCTTCTCCTTAACTTCTTCCACAGCGGGCTCAACAACTTCAGCGGCTTCTTCAACTCCAGCAGGTTCAACAACTTCGGCAGGTTCTTCAGCTTTCGCTGCTTTTTCTTCAGGTTCTGCCTTTTTGGTTTTTCTGGCTGCAGTGATTTTCTTTTTAGGTGTTTCCAGATCTATCTTCCCAACCACTTTCACATCAACATCAGCTCCCTTATCCTCTTTTTCCTTGACAGGTTTGGTTTCTTTCTTTGCAGTCTTTTCTTTATCGGGTGCTTCCTCCTTTGATGGCTCTTCAACAGGCTTCTCAGGGACCTCCTCCTTCTTTTTTCCACGACCACTAACTGCATCCAGATCTACCTTTCCTACTACCTTTACTTCTACTTCCGGTAGATCGATCTTCGCGGTGGCGGATGAGTCTTTGATCATGAATTCCTCTTCAACATCAACCTGTGATGGTTTCTGCTGGTCGATATCATTGATTGAGATGGTCTCTTTCTTATCCCTCAGGTTTTTAAGACTCAACAAATCAGATTCTTTCTTTACACTGATGTCAGCACTGTACTCGTGGATCAGGATATCATAAATCTCTTCGGTGACCTTGGTATTGGGATTTGGATCAACCTCATATCCCTTCTTGTTCAGGAACTCCACTATGGTGGAAATCCCGACATTAAATTCACGCGCAATCTTACTTAATCTTGTCCCTTTACCTGCCATACGCTAATTAATAATCTGCTAATATAAAACTATTCAAATAAACTATTCGAATTCTGCATTCAGAACTTTAATGACCTCCTGGATGGTTTCTTCCTCAAGATCAGTCCTTTTAACAAGATCCCCTGTGCTTAGATCCAGTACGCTTTTAGCTGTGTCGCAACCGATGGATTTGAGCTCATCAATGATCCATCCCTCAATTTCATCAGCAAATTCCTCCAGGTTGACATCTTCTTCATCATCCTGTATACCTTCCCGGTAAACATCTATCTCATAGCCTGTTAACTGACTTGCCAGCCGGATATTCAGTCCCCCTTTACCGATGGCCAGTGATACTTCATTCGGCATAAGGTAAACTTCTGCATCCTTTTTTTCTTCACTAATCTTAATACTGCTGATCTTGGCCGGGCTCAGGGAACGTTGTATAAATAACTGGATATTTGTGGTATAGTTTATTACGTCAATATTTTCATTCTTTAATTCCCTGACGATTCCATGGATCCGGGATCCCTTCATACCCACGCAAGCACCAACAGGGTCAATTCTTTCATCATATGATTCAACGGCTACCTTAGCGCGTTCACCAGGTACCCTGACGATTTTTTTAATGGTGATCAGTCCATCAAATATCTCAGGTACCTCCAGCTCAAAGAGTCGCTCAAGGAATATGGGGGAAGTCCGGGAAAGAATGATCAGCGGATTGTTGTTTTTCATTTCCACCTTGATGACCACTGCCCTGATAGTATCTCCCTTCCTGAAATAATCTGAGGGAATCTGTTCAGATTTGGGAAGGATCAGTTCATTGCCTTCATCATCCAATACAAGTATCTCACGCTTCCATACCTGGTAAATCTCACCAGTTACTATTTCTCCTATCCTTTCCTTATATTTTCCATAGAGATTGTTCTTTTCAAGATCCAGTATCCTGGAAGTCAGGTTCTGCCTCAGCGAAAGAATGGCCCTTCGACCAAAATCACCCAGCTTTACCTCATCTGTAACTTCTTCTCCGGCCTCATAATCCTCATCAATCTTCTTGGCTTCTGAGAGGGTAATCTGAAGGTTTGGATCTTCCACGTTGGCATCTTCCACTACTTCCCTGTTCCTCCATATCTCAAAATCACCTTTATCAATATTGATGATGACGTCAAAATTTTCATCCGTTTCGAATCTCTTCACCAGCAATCCCCTGAAAACGTCCTCAAGTACCGTCATCATGGTAGCCCGGTCGATATTCTTCAACTCCTTAAACTCTGAAAAAGTATCAATCAAATTAAGCGTTTCCATCTTGGTATTTGTATTTATTTATTGTAATTCCTTAAAACTGAATGCTGACCCTGCCTGACTTGATCTCTGTAAAAGCCAACTCAAGAAGCTCAGGATCTTTTGGTTGGCCCTTTTTGCCCCTGATTATTTCAAGTACAATGCCGTTTTCACCTGTTTTTTTTAAAATTCCGTCTAACTTTTCTCCATCCGTTTTCACAAGGTTGATTTTTTTGTCAATATTTTTCTGATACTGTTCAATCACCCTGAATGGTGAATCCAGTCCAGGTGACGAAACCTCCAGTGCAAAGTCCTCCATTTCCCTGTCCAGTTTTTCCTCCAGTTCTTTGCTGACCCGGACACAATCATCAATGCTGATCCCTTCAGGAGTATCGATATGAACAATGATCTTATTGTTATTATCAACTTTCACGCCGACCAGGAAAATATCCTTTCCGGCTAAAAATCCTTCCAGATGATGCTCAATGATGTTTTGATCCGCCATGCTATTTCAATAAAATAGGGGACTCCCGTCCCCTATTGCAAATCTCATATCCGGGCGCAAAAATATAAAAAATCGGCAACTTTACAAAATATTATGCCCGAAGTGGGTTCCTGCCTGTGCAATACAATTTAAATGACTAAATTTCGTTTTCTATTATTTGCCAGTGGGCCGAGTTAATACCAACAAAAAAAAGATCATCAATGATCCAGTCTATGGATTTATTAAAATCTCTTTCGAGGGTCTTTTCGAATTAATAGAACATTCTTATTTTCAGAGACTTAGGAGAATAAAGCAACTGGGTTTGACATACTTTGTCTACCCGGGTGCCACCCATACCAGGTTCCAGCATGCCCTGGGATCACTGCACCTGATGGGCATGGCCATTGAGGTACTTCGTTCGAAAGGGGTGGAAATTACCCTGGAGGAGGAGGAAGCTGCCCTCTCTGCCATTTTATTACACGATATTGGCCACGGGCCCTTTTCCCATGCCCTGGAAGAAAGTATTGTCCCGGGCATTCATCATGAAGCATTATCCATTTTGTTCATGCATGCCCTTAATAAGGAATTAAAGGGCCGTCTAGAAATGGCTATACAGATTTTTACCGGACAGTATCCTAAACAATTCCTGCATCAGCTGATCAGTGGGCAGCTGGATATGGACCGGCTTGATTACCTGAAGAGAGATAGTTTTTTTACCGGGGTTACAGAAGGTGTGATTGGATCAGACCGCATTGTGAGAATGCTGAATGTGGTGAATGACCAATTAGTTGTTGACCACAAGGGCATTTATTCCATAGAGAAGTTCCTGATCGCGAGGAGATTGATGTATTGGCAGGTATACCTTCACAAAGCTGTCCTTTCTTCTGAGATACTCCTGCTCAACATATTGCAGAGAGCCAGGCAGCTGGCAGGACAGGGTGTGGAAATATTTTGTACTCCTCCCCTCCGCCATTTTCTGTACCAGCCGGTTTCGAGGAGGGATTTCTTTGGAGATGAAAAACCGGGAAGATATCCACACATCTCTGAAACCGTCATCGGTAACCTGGAAATGTTTGCTGGACTGGATGACAGTGATATCATGGCCTCGGCCAAGGTATGGACAGATCACCCGGACCCCGTGTTGTCAACCCTTTGCAAAAAACTCAAGAACAGGGATCTATCCCGGATAGAGATCAAGGCGGAACCATTCCCCGATGAGTACATCAATGACATCAGGCAAAGAGTCAGGAAGATATACGGTTTAAAGGATGAGGATATCGGTTACCTGGTGCATGCCGACACCATCAGTAATTATGCCTATAGCTCGAAAGATGAGCAAATCCAGATACTGTACAACGATGGGGGATTAGTGGATATAACCGCAGCCTCTGATATGCTGGACATTACTGTGCTTTCAAAAACCGTAAGAAAATATTATTTGTATTATCCGAAAGATGCTTTAGTGTAGTGTTTAATTATTTACTTTTGTGACCAAATTTTATGATTCATGGAATTTACCGCTGAACAAATTGCCGGATTCCTTAACGGTAAGATCGAGGGAGACCCGGCTGCTATGGTTAACGATGTCTCAAAAATCGAAGAAGGGCGACCTGGAACCCTGGCATTCCTGGCCAATCCTAAATATGAGAAGTATATTTATGATACAGAGGCAACCATTGTTCTGATCAACAAAGATCTTGCCCTTGAGAAAAAGGTAAAAGCAACGCTGATCAGGGTAAATGACGCCTATGAAGCTTTTGCAAGCCTGCTTGATCTTTATGAAGAATCCAGGCCCAGAAAAACAGGGGTAAGTCCGAATGCCAGCATTGCAGAATCAGCCACCACCGGCGAAAACCTTTATGCAGGAGATTTTGTCTATATCGGAGATGATGCCAAAATAGGAGACAATGTAAGACTGTATCCACAGGTCTTTATTGGTGACCATGTCACCATCGGTGATAATACCCTGATCTACCCGGGAGTTAAAGTGCTGGATGACTGCCAGGTGGGAAAGAATTGCATCATCCATGCCGGAACCGTAATCGGATCCGATGGGTTTGGTTTTGCCCTTGAACAGGACAGCACCTCCAGGAGAAAAGTTCCACAGGTTGGGAATGTTGTCATCGGAAATGATGTGGAAATCGGTTCCAATGTCAGTATTGACAGGGCTACCATGGGTTCAACCAAAATAGGGAACGGGGTGAAGATGGATAACCTGATACAGATCGCCCATAATGTGCAGATTGGTGATAACAGCGTGGTAATTGCACAGGTCGGAGTTGCCGGATCCACCAAGATCGGAAAAAATGTGATCCTTGCCGCCCAGGCGGGACTGGTGGGACATATCACCATTGGAGACGGAGCAATCGTTGCAGCACAGTCAGGAGTGAACCGTAGTTTGAAGGAAAATGAAATTGTATTTGGAACTCCCGCCTTTGATATCAGGGAATCCAGGAAATCTCTGGCCATTTTTAAAAACCTGCCGGATTTACGCAATAGGCTGATACAACTTGAGAGGGATATTAAAGAATTAAAAGAATCGAAATAATCCCGACTTCAGTTCAGGCTGACAGGATATAGATTTACCGAATTTTTGTATATTGCGGCGTTCAAATTCTATCTGTAACTGAACGGAATATGACTGGAAATCAGAAAACTATTAAGAAGCAAGTCAGTTTTAGCGGGAGGGGTTTGCATACTGGTGTGGATGTAAAGTTGACCCTGGCACCTGCTCCTGAAAACCATGGTTACCAGATTATCCGGACAGACCTGAATGACCGGCCTGTAATAAGGGCTGTGGCTGAGAATGTGGTCGAAACGAGCAGGGGGACTACCATTGAGGAAAATGGCGTTAAGGCTGCCACCATTGAACATGTGATGGCTGCCTGTGTTGGATCCGGACTGGACAATGTAATTATTGAAATGAACGGGCCTGAGGCTCCCATCCTCGATGGAAGCTCTAAACTATATGTAGAAGGAATTGTTAAAGCTGGATTAAAAGACCAGGAGATACCCAGGAATACTTATCAGATCACCGAAAAGATTGAATACCGTGATGATGAACACGGGGTAGAGATCATCGCTTACCCTGATCCCAGATTCAGTATCGACGTAAAAATTGATTATAACTCAAAGGTACTCGGTTTCCAGTACGCTAACCTGGACAAAATCACTGATTTCATTACTGAAATTGCTCCTGCCAGAACATTTGTATTCCTGCATGAGCTGGAGTTTCTGGCAAAAAACAACCTCATCAAGGGAGGAGACCTGGATAATGCCATTGTGATTATTGACCGGAAGGTTTCGCAGGAAGAACTTGACCGCCTTGCAGAACTGTTCAACAAGCCCAAGGTAAAAGTACAGCCCGAAGGGGTGCTGAACAACATCGATCTTAATTTCAGCAATGAACCGGCTCGTCATAAGCTTCTTGACATAATGGGAGACCTGGCACTGGTGGGACAACCCATCCAGGGTAAGATCATTGCCACCCGTCCGGGACATTACGCAAACAATCAGTTTGCACGCCTACTCAGGAGCAAAATAAAAAAAGACAAGCTCAAAAAAAAAGCCCCGGTCTATGATATGACCAAGGCGGTGCTGGATGTTAATGACATCATGAAATTATTGCCGCACCGCTATCCCTTTCTTCTGGTAGACAGGGTCCTGCACCGAGACAGCAAAACAGCCGTCGGGATTAAAAATGTATCTTATAATGAACCATTTTTCCAGGGACATTTCCCGCAGGAACCGGTAATGCCAGGGGTTCTGCAGGTCGAAGCAATGGCTCAGATGGGTGGTATACTGGTTTTGAATACCGTTCCAGATCCTGAAAATTATGCCACCTATTTTTTGAAAATTGACAATGTGAAGTTCAGGGGGAAGGTTGTGCCTGGCGATACACTGATCATCAAGGCAGATCTGCTCGAACCCATTCGCAGGGGCATTGCACATATGTTTGGGCAGGTATTTGTAGGAGATAACCTGGTTTCAGAGGGCGAACTCATGGCCCAGATCGTTAAAGAATATGAATAAACTGAACCAAGTCCAGGCCAACATTCATCCTGGTGCAAGGATTGCCGAAAATGTTACGATAGAAGCATTCGCTACCATCGCCAAAGATGTTGAGATCGGGGAAGGTACCTGGATCGGTCCGAATACCGTTATCATGGACGGTACCAGGATTGGAAAGAATTGTTCCATCTTCCCTGGAAGCGTCATCTCAGCCAATCCCCAGGATATGAAGTACGATGGGGAATATACAACGGTTGAGATCGGAGATAATACAATTATCCGGGAATGTTGCACCATTAACAAAGGCACGAAGACCCGGGGCAAAACAATTATTGGTAACAATTGCCTCCTTATGGCTTATGTCCATGTAGCCCATGACTGCGAACTGGGTAACCAGGTCATCCTGGTGAACAATGTTGCCCTGGGAGGAGAAGTTGAAGTCGATGACTGGGCAATAGTCAGTGCAGCCTGCCTGGTCCATCAGTTTGTCCAGATCGGGAAGCATGTAATGATCCAGGGTGGATCTAAAGTTGGCAAGGATGTTCCCCCATATATCACTGCAGGGAGGGATCCTTTTTCTTACGAGGGACTGAATTCTATCGGACTGAAACGCAGGAAATTTTCCAATGAAAAGATCCAGGAGATTCAGGAGATCTACCGTATCCTATTCCACGGAGGTTACAACAATACCCAGGCCAGGGAACACATTGAACAGCATTTTCAGCCTTCAGAGGAACGTGATGAGATCGTCGGATTCATTCAGAAATCAAAAAGGGGACTGATCAAGGGACTAAATGCCGGAGACTGATTCTTCCTCACCAAATGAATTCCATCCCTGGGCCTGCAATTCTATTTCATCTCCCTGCACCGTAACAAATTTCATCCCGGCTTCTTTTTCAGTAATATGGCCGATAACGGATATGTCCTTAATCTTCATCACCTCATCATGCTGATTGAGAGGGATGGTAAACAATAATTCATAATCTTCACCACCATTCAGGGCAGCGATAAATGGTTCGATATTCATCTCCCTGGCCGCACGTTCTGTTTCGTCTGCTATGGGGATCCTGTCCTGGAATATCCTGCAACCCAAACCGGATTGTTTGCAGATGTGAATCAGGTCCGAAGAAAGTCCATCTGACAGATCTATCATGGCGCCTGGAACGATCTGGAGATCCTGCAATGACTCGACAATATCTTTACGGGCCTCAGGTTTCAGTTGCCGGCCAAGGATATAATCATAATTTGACAGGTCGGGCTGTATGCTCTCTTCGGATTCGTTGAATACCTTTCTTTCCCTTTCCAGTAATTGCAATCCCATGTAAGCTGCTCCCAGGTCACCAGATACACAGATCAGGTCATTCACCCTGGCTGTGTTACGGTATGCCAGTCTACCCTTTTCTACCTCACCCAGGGCAACCACATTGATTGTGAGCCCGGTTAATGAAGTGGTGGTATCTCCGCCCACCAGATCCACCTTGTATTTTTCACAAGCCATCCTGATCCCTTCATACAATTGCTCAACAGCCTCCACGCTGAATTTTGCGGAGAGTGCCAGCGATACCAGTATCTGCCTGGGATGCCCGTTCATTGCATATACATCAGACAGGTTTACTATGACAGATTTGTATCCCAGGTGCTTTAAAGGTGTGTAAACCAGGTTGAAATGTATCCCCTCCACGAGCAGGTCGGTCGTGATCAACATTTTCTTTCCCTGGTAATCAACGACAGCAGCATCATCCCCCACACCTTTCACCGTGCTTGTCTGATGTATCTTAAGGTCCTTTGTCAGATGATCAATCAGTCCAAACTCACCAAGTTTAGACAGCGGGGTTATTTTCTTCCTATCAGTCATGGGGATTACCTGTATTGATAGCTTTCAAAATCGTCGCAAAATTCACCAAAATTTAATACTTTTACTTATCTTTGTCCTTATTTGGAATAAATCTAAATAAAGATAGAACAGGGTGATATTCACTGAACAGGAGGGATGAAATGGAAAACAATCACGATGAGGTCATCAGGGAAGTAACAGAGAATGATTATAAGTATGGTTTCTATACTGACATAGAGACTGATACACTTCCGAAAGGTCTGAATGAGGACATTATCAGGATGATTTCTGCCAAGAAAGAGGAACCTGAATGGTTACTGTCATGGAGGCTGAAGGCATATGAGCATTGGAAGAAAATGAAGATGCCTGAATGGGCGCATTTATTCATACCTAAAATTGATTACCAGGACATTATCTATTATGCGGCTCCCAAACAACAGGCCAGCCTGGAAAGCATGGATGAAATAGACCCTGAACTAAGGAAAACATTCGACAAGCTGGGTATTTCCCTTGACGAACAAAAGCGCCTGACCGGGGTGGCTGTTGATGCCGTGATCGATTCAGTCTCTGTTAAAACTACATTCAGTGAAACACTGGCTGAATTCGGTATTATTTTCTGTTCCTTTAGCGATGCAGTGAAGAACCATCCCGACCTCGTAAAGAAATACCTTGGTTCGGTAGTCCCATATACAGACAATTATTTTGCTGCTCTGAATTCTGCGGTTTTCTCGGATGGTTCATTCTGTTACATCCCCAGGGGTGTCCGCTGTCCCATGGAACTTTCCACATACTTCAGGATAAATGCCGCCAACACGGGCCAGTTTGAGAGGACCCTCCTGGTAGCAGATGATGAGGCCTACGTGAGCTACCTTGAGGGCTGTACTGCCCCCATGCGAGATGAAAACCAGCTGCATGCAGCAGTTGTTGAGATAGTGGCCCTCGAGAAGGCCGAAGTAAAATATTCAACGGTGCAGAATTGCTGCGA
>CAZXOJ010000010.1:0-32105 GCA_964642325.1 uncultured Bacteroides sp.
GGAGACGGCACGGTTACCCTGACATATATTGGAGGCACACCTGGTGCCGGTGCAATAGCAGTCTGGTATGCTGATACAATATTTAGTTCATCCATTGCGATTGGAAATGATATAGTAGTACCTGTACCGGATTCCATCCATACCTATTATGTCAGGTTTGAAGGAGAATGTGATACAAGTGCTGCAGTTGGTGGTACGGTGAATGTATTGACACTTTCAGTTGCTCCAGTTTCCGCTACCAGTGATATGGACAGCGTTTGCTCGGGCATAGGTTCAGTAATCCTTTCATACCAGGGCGGAACAATAGGAGCAGGTTCAGTAGCTGTCTGGTACGATGATGCATCTATGGTTACCAGTATAGGAACGGGGAATGACCTTAGTGTTCCTGCCCCGGAAATTGAGACAATCTATTACGTGAGGTTTGAGGGTACTTGCGATACGAGTGCTTCTGTTTCAACAACCGTATCTATTTATCCAAAACCGGCACCTGTTTTTGACGAAATGTTTGAAAATGTTTGCCTGTCCGGTCCAGTGTACAAATATTCAGTTGTAGGACAGTCAGGATCCACATTTACCTGGAGCATTTCAGGGGGTACCATAATATCAGATTACAGTGATTCTGTCTTGGTAGATTGGGGATCCGTGGCCGGAACCTATTACATTGCCGTGACTGAAATCACCATACATGGTTGTCCTTCCGATACAGTGAGTCTGGATGTGACAGTGAATGGTCCGGATGTTGATCTGGGTGAGGATCGTAGTATCTGTGAAGGCGAGACGGTAACCATAACTCCGACAGGAAACTACAGATATCAGCAATGGCATGATCTGAGTACAGGAGAAAGCTATACTGCTGATACAACAGAGATGGTAAGTGTCACGGTCTATGATGCCGGCGGATGTATGGCTGAAGATAGTGTCCAGGTAAGCTCTTATCCGACACCGGTGGTTGACCTTGGAAATGATACAACCCTTTGTGGTGCAATGTCATTGACCCTGGATGCAGGAAATGCAGGATCCACCTATCTGTGGTCCACCGGAGAAGCTACCCAGCAGATAGAAGTATATACCGGTGAGCAGTTCATTTCAGTCGAGGTTGTCAATCCTGCAGGATGTTCAGGAAGTGGGGAGATTCATATCCAGCCATGTTCACCGGATGTATTCTTCGCCAATATTGCCAATACCATTACTCCGAACAATGATAATGTTAACGATACCTGGCAGATTGATGAAGCAATGGCCTATCCGGCAATGGAAATTGAAATATTCGACCGCTGGGGCAGGTTAGTCTGGAGATCATCCCGTGGATACACAGAAAACTGGGATGGACGGAATATGAATGGCAAAGACCTGCCGATGGATTCATATTTCTATGTGATCAATCTGAATGACGGTTCAGATGTCATAAATGGTACAATGACTATAATCAGATAGTGCAGATGTAATTAGGAACCCATGTTAAACCTGAAAAGAGATAGTAAAGGATTTGTATTACTGGCAGGATTGATTATCCTGATGACCCAGTTTGTTGGGGCCCAGCAACTTCCTTTATACAGCCAGTATATGATGAATAAATTCCTTATCAATCCTGCCGTTGCCGGTAGTGAAGGATATACGGCATTCAATCTCACGGCCAGGGAACAATGGATCGGGCTGCAATATTCTCCGAAAACACATGCTTTCAGTGCCCAGACAAGGATTTTGAGAAAAAGTTTTATATCACGTGGTTCGTCAATCAGAAAAAAAGGTACAAGCTCATCAAGGAGTGGTAAAGTGGGACTCGGAGCCTATATTTTTAATGATCAGTCTGGTCTGGTAAACCGGACCGGTTTGCAGCTTACTTATGCATATCATATTTCGTTCAGGAGGGGACAGCTATCATTTGGTTTATCTGGATCATTTTACCAGTTCAGGGTGGATAAGGAAAAGATGATACTCTATGATCCGAGCGATGATCTCATTAATAATTTCAATAACCGGTTATGGGTGCCGGATGCCAGCATAGGGGTCTATTATTCTGATCCGCGGATGTATGCGGGACTATCGGTATCAGATCTTTTCCAGGCTTCCTTTAAGTTTGGTAAGGAGGGGTATGATAATTTCAGGCTGCTCAGGCATTATTATGCCATTGGTGGCTATAATTTCGAATTGAATGAGTACCTGATATTTGAACCCTCAGCTTTGATAAAGGCTTCTGAGGTATGGAGCTTCCAGGCTGATATTACAGCGAAGATGTATATCTACGAGGATTATTGGGCAGGATTGAGCTACCGTACCGGTGGGGCGCTGATTATTATGGCCGGACTGAGGCTCGATAAGTTCTACTTTGGCTATGCTTTCGATTATACACTGAGCAGTATCCAGCGACATAGTTTTGGCTCCCATGAGTTTATGCTTGCCGTGAAACTGGGTGATAGTGCCAGGCGGTATAAATGGCTTATCCGGTACTAGTTTGTTCCTGTATCAGAACCAGACTGTGAATAAGGGGTCTTTTGTCTCCCGGATAAACTCTTCCGTATAATTGTCATACACCCTATTATGCCTGTTTATGGTAAGCTGTTTCACATCCTTGTAAATCTGCAGATTATCCTGGTTTACATACCAATCTTCCTGAAATACCATGCTGTTTAATTCATCCAGGGGATATTGTTCAGGTGTGATGGTTTTTGGGGGCGCATATTCAGCCCCTTCTGGTATATCATGAAGAAGCTTGATAAATTCAGCCCTGTCCATTACATTCCTCTCTGTACCTGGATGGCATACGGTCAATTTTCCTTCCAGTATCCCCTTAATGATTTGTACGAGGAAGTTCTCCCGGTCAAAGTATTTATAGAAATCAAAATGATGATATTGCCATTCTTCAAATTCCTGTTTTCTTACTCCCGTCTGCAATTCCTCTCTGAAAATATACTTGTCATAAGACCTGTTATACAATTTAATTTCATAAGTATGATTTAATCGCAGGGCTTTAAAATTCTTCAGACGGTATTTTTTCTTTTTTGGAGGCTCTATTGGCAGTTCGGGAACTACCATGAATACCAGCCGCTTCAGCATCTCTGTTGATTCGGGGTTGTCTCGGGAAAAAGCCTGGTATTCCCTGATTGGTTGATATGCGATCACATCCTTGTAAAAACGCAAATCTTTCGCATCAAGCCACCATGATTCAAAGAAGAATAAACCACTGACTTCTCCGAATTTGACCTGCCGGTAAACTGGCAGAGATTGCATGCTGCCATCCGTTTCAATAATGTAGCTGGTATCCCATCCAGCGTTGAACTGGTAAAGGATCTGGGCTGTATCCATAAGATCAAAGTTGGTTTTTTCCAGGAGCTGGGGTATTCCCCCCCAATAATTGGCCTTGAATACGTTCACCTTTCCTTCCAGCACTGGTTGTACAATTCCCTGAATGATATCATCATTCTTATATGTGTGTACCAGTTCTGGTTCCTGTCCTGGTTGTTGGACAGTATCAAATCTATCTGTCTCGAAGCTAAACATGGTTTTGAGATAGGTGCCATCCTGTGTTAGCTGGTTTCGGGTCTTTTTACCAGGTTTTCGGAATGCCTGCTGAGCACTGGTGCTGTTTATCAGTAACATGCAGATCAGGCTGAAAAATATCAGAATCTTTGTCATAAACAACCTTTTTTTCACGCATGGTGAAGTTAGTGATTTTAATTAATTCGTGAATTTTACGACATTTGTATCTGTTTCTCTGAAAATGCGACAGCAATATGGAACTGACAAAAAAGAAATGCAAGCCCTGCGAAGGGGGTGTCCCAAAACTAACCACAACTGAAATAAAGGAATACCAGCAAGGCTTGAAAGAACCGTGGGAGGTAGCCGATGAAATGAAAATTTTGAAGGCATTTCAATTTAAAGATTATGCAGAAGTTATGGGATTTGTAAACAAGGTAGCTGAACTGGCTGAGGAAGAGGAACATCATCCCGTCATGCATGTGTTTTTTTCTGTTGTAAAAGTGGAATTGTGGACACATGCTATCCTGGGACTTTCAGAAAATGATTTTATCCTGGCTGCAAAAATTGATGAATTATATTAGAAGGTATTTTCTGCCCGCATGCCTTACTATCCTTTTGGGTATCTGGACTACGACCGGTTTTACACAGATTCAGGACAGCCTGTTTCAGTTAGGGGAAGTGCAGGTCATCTCTGGCCGCCTGGGTCTGACGGAAGCACGCACAGGGCGTCATGTAACAGTTATCAGGGCAGATGCCATACAGCAAATGCCGGTAAACTCCATTGATGAACTGCTGCGTTTTTTGCCTTTCATGGAGATTCAGTCGAGGGGAGCCTTTGGGGTACAATCTGATATCCTGATGCGCGGGGGTACATTTAACCAGATGCTTGTTTTGCTGGATGGTATGCGTGTGAATGATCCACTGACCGGACATTTTAACAGCTATATACCGGTATCTGTTATTGAGATAGATAGGATAGAGGTTTACCGTGGACCGGCTTCTACTGTATATGGAGCCGATGCTGTAGGTGGAGTAGTCAATATTATTACCAAAAGTTTTCTGCCAGGAAAAGCAGAAGACAGGCTTGAAGGACGGGTGGAGGCCTGGTATGGGCAGCATGAGCTGGTTCGTACGAATACCGGTTTCAATATGAAGAAGGGTAAATGGAAACTGGGGACTGGAATTTCATACAATGCCTCTGAAGGCCATGCGCTTGGTTCTGATAGTCTGCGGGGAGATTTCAGGCTGGGGACAGTTTCTATGTCCCTCGCCGTGGATCTCACAAAGAATTTTCAAATTGCTGTTCGCAGTGCTTATGACAACCGCCTGTTCAATGCGCGCTATTTTTATACCAATAGTCCCTGGGACCTGTCCCGCGAACAGGTAAAAAGATGGTGGAACCAGTTCCAGCTAAAATGGCAACTTGATAGATCCAATTCCCTGACCTTACAGGCTGCTTATGTATCCACGACAGATTCCTTCCTCTTCAATCCGGCTTTTCAGGCCAATCTGCATAAGACCCGCTACCAGCAATACCAGGCCAACCATCTTTATCAGTCTGCCACTGGAATCCGTATTGCTTCGGGCGTACAGGTCGATCAAAAGGATATGGTCAGTAATGACAGGGGAGAAAGGACACACCTACATACCGGCATTTATTCGATGTTGTCCTATAATCTGTCCATGGATCTTTCGCTGTCAGGTGGACTGAGGCTGGATTATGATGAGGTTTATGGGCTTGAATTGATGCCCCAGGTAAATCTGTCTTACATGGCTGGCGACTGGATATTCAGGGGATCAGCAGGCAGGACCATACGGTCTCCTGATTTTACTGAGAGGTTTATTTCCAGGGGAATGGAAGGTCCTTTGGCACCGGGTAGGAACCTGGGTAACCCTTTCCTTGTAGCAGAGAGGGCCTGGAGCATGGAGGCTGGGTTTGACAGGCGTATTGGCCGGATTATCAATCTCAGTATGACGGGATTTTACCGCTTTTCACGTGACCTGATCGATTATATAGTCACCCCGGCGGAGGATATTCCTGACCGAGATAATCTTTTCCCCGAAGAGGAATATTTTTTTGCGCAGAATATCGGCTTGATGAATACCTGGGGAATTGAATCATGGCTGTCTGGTCAGCATTCCCTGCAAAATGAGACCACGATTGATTGGGGATTTTCCTATCAGGGCCTTCTTTCCCGCAGTGATTCGGCAATTGTTTCAAAATACCTGTCAGCTCATGCCAGGAACCTTATCCAGGCCCGGATCGGCGTCCGGACAAACTTGTTCAGCCTGCAGCTGAATACCATGTATAAAACCAGGGATGCAGAGGTGGCCCAGGAGATCAGCCAGGCATTGACACCTGAATATATGGTATGGAACCTCAAGGCAGATGTATATTTAATAAATCGACGCCTTGTTTTAAGTTTACAGGTGAATAACCTGTTAAACCAACAATATTCGGATATCCTGGGTGCTCGCATGCCGGGAAGATGGATACAGGGAGGGATTGTTTGGAATTTTTACAGGGATTTATAATTTTCACCGATAAAATCCCGCAGCTTACCGATTAATTTTTCATTTCATGGCGATACTCTGTTAGATTTGTCCTTATAATCATAATACTGAGGAGAATTTCTTATGGAAAATCCAAAAAACAACAAAAGAGCCATCCTGGGATTGATACTAGTGATCGTTGGTTTTGCATTGATCGCAGCTAATTTTAACCTGTTTCCCGGTGGATTGAGGCACATTGTGTTTTCCTGGCAGGCATTGCTGATCCTGTTAGGACTGTTTTTCCTTTTATCCAGAGAGGCCCATGCAACAGGGTGGATACTGATCGGGATCGGTGGATTTTTCATGATCCCCCAGTTCTGGAACGTTCCCTGGGGTTGGCACGAGCTTTTCTGGCCGGCCATGCTGCTTGGATTGGGAGCGATCCTGATTGTCAGGGGAGTGTCCAAACGACAAGATCCCATAGATAACAGTGTGGATTATATTGATGATGTATCCATCTTTGGCGGGGGTGACCGGGTCATATCCACCCAAAACTTCAAAGGTGGAAGGGTGACAGCGATTTTTGGCGGATCCAAGTACAATATGACCCATGCACAACTGGCCAAGGGAAGGAGTGAAATAGATCTATTTACCATGTTTGGAGGTTGTAAATTCATCATACCGCCGGACTGGGAGATAAAGATAGAGGTGTCCTCCATATTCGGGGGATTTTCAGATAAGAGAGCCCTTCGTAAGGATGACCCAAGAGATCCAAGTAAAGAATTGATAATTAAAGGAATAGCAATTTTCGGGGGAGGAGATATAGTTAGTTTCTAAGGAACCTGATCATGAGTAATCCCTTAATTGAAAGAATAAAACATATATACATCTACGCGATTGTCTGGGCGGTCATTTCAATTCTCCAGACAATCCTGATCATCTTTGCCACAGACCTGAAACTTTCCGTGGCCATTGTAGATAGCCTGGTTTTTAATATACTTTTTGCTTTTCTGGCAGTAACAGTCTGGTACCCTATAAGATATAGCAATCCTGATGGGAGGTTGTCCGTTGGGATAGTGATCACCTACCTCATCGTTGGGGTCATCATTATTACAGGATGGCTCTACCTAGGTTACCTGATCCTGAAGCTCATCCTGGTTGATAATGAGACGTACTTTACTTTCCTGAATGATTCTTTCGTTGCCAGGTTAGCTACCGGGATACTTTTCTACGGCGTAACCCTGCTTATCTACCATCTTTTTATCTATAGCAAGGAACTGGAGGCAAAAAACCTTAACGAAACCAAGCTGAACCTGCTTGTCAAAGAATCTGAGTTGAATGTACTGCGTTCACAATTAAACCCTCATTTTCTCTTCAATAGCCTGAACTCCATTAGTTCCCTTACAATCTCCGATCCGGAGACAGCCAGGGATATGATCATCAAACTGTCTGAATTCCTGCGTTACGCCTTGAGACATAGCGAGCGGGAAAAAACCAGGTTTGCTGACGAGATAAAAAATATTGAATTGTACCTGCAAATCGAAAAGATCCGTTTCGGTGAAAAACTTATTTTTGAAAAAGAGATCGGCAAGGGATGTGAACAGGGACTCATACCCAATATGATCCTACAGCCCCTGTTTGAGAATGCCGTAAAACATGGGGTTTATGAGAGCACTGAACCCATCACCATAAGAATGTCCTGTGAGGCTGTTGTTAAGAACATGGAAATTCGTATCCGTAATAATTTTGACAGCAGCCAGGTATCCCGCAAGGGAGCTGGCATCGGGCTGAGAAATGTAAGGAACAGGCTGATGTTGATCTATGGCAGGGATGACCTGGTGCAAATTTTTAAATCTGAAAATGAATTTGAAGTAAAACTACATATACCACAAATTTGAAAACCATGATCAAGACCATCATTGTAGAAGATGAGAAGCTGGCACGTGACCTGATCAAAGACTACCTGCAAAACCATGAGGATTTTGAATTAATTGGGGAATATGAGGATGGATTTAGTGGACTGAAAGCCATTAATGAAATGAAGCCCGATCTAATATTCCTGGATATACAAATGCCCAAACTAACCGGATTTGAGATGATTGAAGTCTTGGAACATCATCCGGCCATTATTTTTACAACTGCCTATGACCAGTATGCCCTGAAAGCATTTGAACACAATGCCCTGGATTATCTTTTAAAACCCTATTCTAAAGACCGTTTTGATGAAGCTATTGGGAAAGCGCGGGAGAGGGTGCAGTCAGGGGATAAAGATTCCATTGCCCGGCTTGTGGAACACAGGGATGAACAGGAGGATGAAATACACAGGGTGGTAGTAAAATCACGTTCCCGGATCAATGTGATACCGGTCGAGGAAATCATCTACCTGGAAGCTCAGGATGATTATGTCATGATCTATACGTTGCAATCAAAGCACCTGAAACAGAAAACCATGAAATTCTTCGAGGCACACCTGCCTGTTGAGGATTTCGTAAGGATACACCGTTCCTACATTGTCAAACTCTCAGAGATCGCACAAATGCAACTCTACGAGAAGGAATCCTACATCGTAATCCTTAAAAACGGGGTGAAACTTCCTGTGAGTAAATCCGGACTGCCAAAACTGAAAAAGAAGCTGGATTTTTAACTTTATTCACCTTGCTGATTTTCCTGAAGTAAGCTGTCCAGTATGAAAAGGATAATTCTGTAGATTTTAGTTTACCAATACTTCATCAACAAATATCCAGCTTGGCAGGCCTGCTCCATGATGCCATATTGGTGGTGTCTTCATATTGTTAGCGGCAATCTTGATATACCTGGCCTTCACGGGAGAGAAACTGTGATTAAAGCTTTGAATGTCTGTAGTCTTGCTCTGTTTCGTTAAAGGTCTTCTATTATTCACCTTTCCCAGATATACATAATTTTCCCCATCTACAGAATAATAGTATTTCACATCAGTAGGGAAAAAAACCAAATGATTGACTGTTTGCAGAAAATCTCCTGAGATCTGGCTGATCTCAGTACTGCTTTCCAGGTCAATGATGGCTTCCAAATCGTTACCTTCAAAACCCAACCAGTTTGCATTGAAGTTAGTTCCTCCATAGGCACCATCGGTAATCGCCTGAGGATTTTCACCGGCATATTTTTTCGGCTTTTGCAACAATACGACTTTTTTCCCTGTTGCAATATTCTTTTCCAGTGCTCGTGAGAGGGTATATTCATAAAAATCCAGGTATTCATTAACTGAAAATCTCATTTCATTCATCAGGGTGATATCTGCATCCCGGCAAGTCTTGGAGAACCTGGTAATTCTCTGGCGTATTTCATCCGGGGTGGCCCTCTTTCCATTGCCATCGGTAGCAAACAGGGCGTAGTTCGCAGGATCATTTAACCGTGCCGCTTCCAGTATGGCATAATCGGTACTCAGTCTCGCCCGGTGGACCCTTTCAAGTACCTGCGGATTCCCTTCAACTGCTTTTTCAGCTTCATTGTACCAGTGGTCGTACTGTTGCAGCAATTCCGGCCTCAGAAAGGACTTAAAACCCTGGGCGGGATCTCCGTACAAAAAGAGGAAAAAGTCCTTATCCAACTGAATCTCATCATGGATAGTGGTGATATAATTTTGAACATAGGATGCCGCTTCCAGATAGTATCCCTCCAAAAAATCAGTAATGATAGAGTCCTGGTTTATGTCCGGGTCCCAAAGCAATTGAGCCGTAAGATATGAGCGGAACTCAAACAGTTCACTCGGATGATGACTGTGCTGCTCGAAGATCCATCTGGCGTTATTGTCCCTGAAAAACCGGATGTTAGGCTGGAGTGTATGGATATTCGGAAATGGGGCCAGAAAATTCGTGAATTGTGTGGTATAATCCCATATGCGAATGTTATCCGTTAATTTTCCCCAGGCCATCAGGTCGGCAGCAAAATCCTGGCATTTTTCTTCAATGGGAGCACTGCGGTCACATTCAATAGAGGCCAGTGTAATAAGCACATTTTCTCGTGGTTTGATTATTTTCGGGGCTTTTCTGGTGTACTGGTACGCAAGGGTGGAAATGGTCTTGTCCGGGAATGCTGCAGCTATTTCATTGACAAATTCAATGACACTGCCTGCTTGCGATTCTTCCCTGTCGTCGATGGCCATACATGACTCACATTCACAGTATTGTGTATTGTCATTCGTGCTGACGGAAATGACTTTATGGTCAGGGTATTTATCCAGGACTGAGGCCACAGCATTTTTCACTATTTCCTTCACATCGGTATTGGTCAGGCATAACTGGGTTGGGATCCTCCTTCCATCCCTCATGGCATAATATTCCGGATGTGCTTGATAATATTTGCTGCTTGGCACAAACCTGTTGAAAGTATGAACACCGTATCCTGGCACATACCCAGGGAAGGCTTCATAGGTAACTTTTCTTTTGTCAGCGAACTCTTTGTTATTATAAAACAGTTGTGAATGAACAGTTCGTGTAGTAACCGGTGGTGTATATCGATAATCAATATCCCTGGAAAGGGTAACATCATTTAATTCAGGGATAATTTCAGCATCTGGTGCATAAAACCTGCATCCAAGGTAATTTTCCAGGAATGTATAGACAGCATATAGTGTGGATTTTGAATCACCTCCTAAAATGAACAAATCATTATCCCGTACTTTAATAATAATCTCATCAACTCCGACATTTAATGCCTTTCCTTCGGTAGTGTTTCCAATGAATATCCTGTGATTTGTTGAGGTCTTGTTTTCATCGCTTATAGACAAACCCACTCCCGTTATCTTTTGAAGATATTTCTGCAATTCATTGGATGATTTAAGTTCTATGCTATCAGCATTTAGCGGTAATGCTATTTCATAATTCGATGAGCCATTCCGAATAAGTGTGAGATCTGTTGTGTTACAGGCAAGAAGGCCAAGAAGACTCAGGGCCGAAACGATTAAATTGATTTTCATTTTTCCTGGATATAGCGTTTATTAACAAAAAACTAATTGATAAGCCTGGAATGAATATAGTGATTTTCATGCTATGCTCAGAAATTCTTATTGAAATGCCATTGTATGGTTATGTTGTTTAATACCAGTTTCATGTAATTATTCAGGATAGATCAGGTATTTGCGGCGTATCACTTTAAAGGCTTCGAGGTCCCCTGCCCAAGATGTGCGGATCTCTTCTTTTGATAATCCTTTAATGATCTGTTGCCGCAGCCGCGCCCTACCTGCCAGTTTATCGAAAAAGGGTGTAAAAAACTTTTCCTTTTCAGGGAAGTTCTCATAGGCGAAAATCAGCCATGAAAGATTGATGCCCGGATTTCGGCTGAGAGCATTACGAAGGTACCGTAGGTCCACTCCACGGCAGCGCTTTCCTTCTTGTTTTGGATGGCTGTCAGTCCCCGGTATACTCACGGGTATGAAGGAATAATCTCCTTCCTGTAGATCAGGATGTCCGAAAACTTCGAAAGGAGAATCGGTTCCTCGTCCTTCACTGATCACCGTTCCCTCGAAGAAGCAAACGGATGGATACAGGAAGATGGAATTCATTGTGGGCAGGTTTGGTGAAGGGGGAACTGGAAGCTCATACTTGCTGTAATGGGTGTAATGTTCACAGGGAATTACCCTCAGCTTGCACATGAGTCCATCGCCCAGCCAGCCTTCCCCGTTAATCATACGAGCGTATTCCCCGATGGTCATACCATACACAACAGGTACCTCATGCATGCCCTCAAATGAACTGAATTCGGCTTCCAGGACAGGTCCGTCAACATAGGATCCGTTCGGATTTGGTCTGTCCAACAGGATGAGTTCCAGGTCGTATTCCGCACAAGCCTGCATAACGTAAAACAGGGTAGAAATATAAGTATAGAACCGGACCCCAACATCCTGGATATCGAACAGGAGAAGGTCAAGGTTCTCAAGGTCTGCTGCCGAGGGTTTGTGCTTTCGTCCGTAAAGTGAAAGAACCGGCAATCCCGTTTCGTGATCCACATCATCTTCAATGGGTACGGCATCTTCACCTTTCCCCCTGAATCCGTGTTCAGGTCCAAATACCTTACAAATCTCCACCACTTCTCTACCCAGGGCAGCAAGGCTGTCTACCAGGTGTGTTTTTCCTATCATGGAAGTATGGTTGGTTACTATTCCAATTTTCTTTCCTTCAAGCCTGGATAAATACAACTCGGTACGCTCTGCCCCCGGACGGACATTAGCCTGTATGGAATAATCCTGGAAAAGAAGTTGACTCATGACTATGCTGATATAGACCGAGTTATAATTTCAATTAATTATAAACCAACCATGCTGTTGCAACACAATTTTTATCAGACATAAACCTAATCCAACGAGACTGAAAAGAGTCTGGAAATTGATAGTGAAATGTTTCACCTGCTTTAACTGTTACTTCCTTATAATTCATCCATGGGCCATGACCTACTGGCTCCACCTCAATTGTAAAACTCACTTCCTCATTCAAATCATGACTTAGTGTTAATTGCTTATTATCATAGAAACCTATTAAATAGGGATCAGAGACTTTATCAGCTCTCACAGATGTATCTTTCCAAGGGCCTCCTTTACCAGTAGGTTTACCCATTTTCCATAAATCATCAATGACACCTGCCCATATGTATGCCTTTTTATCATCTGACACAATAATATGTGAATTGTCTTTGGCTGTTTCAGGATTTATGCCAGTCATAATAAGTAAACCTCTATATGACGCGTAATCGTGTATTCGATAATTATGAGAAGATATGGGGCGTATCTTGGCAAATCCATCTGCATTTTCAGCTGGTAATTCATAAAATGTTCCGTGGCAATTGAGTAAATCTCTCTCGGTCGCTACTTCTCGGCATATTCTAACCTGAGCGTCGTTGATGAGGACAGTATTGGTCTTATTGCCTAAGGGTAGCCTCCATCGACGATTAGCATCATCGACAATCAATACCGACGATTCATCAATGCTTACCACATTTTCAGGAATGGCAAATTTTTCATCAATATACTGTTGTGTCTTAGAATCATTTTTTTTAAGCAAATTCATTGCTCCATCAAGTTCATAATAACCCGATACTTTTCCATTGATCGTTGAGGATATACCTAATGCCCTGCGATTATCACCGAGACCATAGAGCAAACCTCCTATATTAGCATCTTCACTTGCATAAGTGATTCCCTGAAATATGCTATCAGGAAGGGCTGACCTGTTGTCCTCTCCAGTGAATGAAAACTGTGCAGTAACATTGGCATCTTCACTTGAACTTACCCTCACCCATTCGCCAATCTCTCCCTCTGAAAATTCAAGCCATTTTGATTCTCCAGACCTCAGCTCTTCCATACGCAATCGAGACCAATTACCATCTCCTTTGCTGTCAATTTCGAAAGTAACATCAATATTTGCAGTACCATGGTTACGAATCCAAACAGATCGTTTTGGCCAACCTGTAAATAAAAAAGGTTCAGATGGCGAATTGGCCACTACATTTTCTTGTAGCCAAACTGCTCCAGATGCAGTAATTGGTCCAAGTTGATCCGGTTCATCAAGTGACGTAAACCATAGGTTCGAGTTTGATTGCCCTGGTCCTTCTATGTCTCCTTTTACTTTCCTTTTATTCAAAAATTCCTTGTGTGCGGAATCGTCACAACCAAATACCAATTGATCATTCCATCTTGTATAATCGCCAATGACTTTTAAATAAGAAGAACGAGGGCGAATTCCACCAGAATTGGTACTTGTAAAGCTTTCCGGAAATTTCCAGAACATTCCATGCATGGTCATTAGATAATCAGGACTTTCTGGCGTACCAATATCTCTTATCCGTGGCCATTCTGTATTCCAACCATGCGTTCCATCATAGCTGTGGCTGGCTTTTGGAAGCCTGTAAAATCCCCATCCAGTTTTCGGATTTCGCACCCCAACAATAACTGACTTATGATCCCATCCGGTAGCCCAGATTGGATCGGTTTTGGGATTTGAATTTCCATATATACTCCCTGGTCCTGTTACTTCAACAAACTGATTTCTCCTGATTATTTTCCAATTTTTACCATCCCATTCGGATAGAGAACCTGCTCCTGCATCTTCTTTATTATAGATTTTCCTGGTTTCTTCCAAGGTCAACTCTTGATGAAGTGTAAAGTGATTCTGATCATCCGGAGTTAGTTCTCCATTAAGAGAATAAACCAATACGCCCTGTCCAGAGTACAATCCTTTCCCATGAGATCCGGATAAATCGTCTTTTAGGCTTGCTAATTGTTCTTCCCTGGTCAATTGCCCTCTATCGGGATATAGGGTTGTAGGTTCCAGGGTTTTTACATCTATTTCGTAAAAGCCTTCTTCCATACTTGCAATGTAAATTTTATCCGACGGATCGGTAAGGTGTCGCGCGTTTCCAGTAAGGCGGCCTTTCATTTTCATGTAGGGAATGGTACGTACATTGCGTTCAGCATCGATGGCATGCAGGCCTATAAAAAGCTGATTGCTCTCTTTGTGAATCATACGGTTTGCATGTGTTCCTCCTATACTTTCTTTCCGCACAGTCTGTTTTAAATCGGAAGAAATCTCGTAAAGTTTATCAGATGACCCCAAAGGATTAGAAGATCCATAAGAAACTACCCATAGGCTGTTGGACCACGGTACAATAGCTCCTGTCCCGCATTCAGTTCCTTCATTGTTGTACATAGCCAGGTGTGGATAGATGCCGCTAAACTGAAGGGGGCACGAATGTATGCTATGCTCAGAGAACTTGCAGGAGAACATAAGAATAATCAATCCTATTATTAAATATTTTAGTTTCATTACAATTATTAGGTTTTAAGGGGGTAGGTTATTGAGTTTTTGCTTTTCAATAGTGAATAAAGATAGTACATCAAAAATTAGTTCATATATCCCTGCAATATTTTCATGCTAATGATTTGTACCATAAAAGGCAACACATGCTTAGAAATATATTCCGGTGTGACATGAGATTTTTCATTTGCTCATCCTGTTTCTTTGCTTAATTTTGTTTTGCGAATAATCAGCTAATAAACTAATAACTCATGAAACCAACCTTATTGATACTGGCAGCAGGAATGGGTTCCCGATACGGAGGCCTCAAACAAATAGACCAGATAGGCCCTTCGGGAGAAGCCATCATTGATTACTCCATTTATGATGCAATCCGGGCCGGATTTGAAAAGGTCACATTTATTATCCGGAAAAACATTGAAAAAGAGTTCAGGGAAGTATTTGAAAATAAGCTAAAAGGAAAGATAGAGACCGAGTTTGTCTTCCAGGAACTGGAGATGGTCCCTGAAGGCATAAGTTATTCATCCGAACGGGTCAAACCTTGGGGGACAGCCCATGCAGTGTGGGTAGCAAGGGATCATATCAAGGAACCCTTTGTGGTGATCAACGCAGATGATTTTTACGGGGCCGGCAGTTACCAGGCTATTGCAGATTTCCTGATGCAGGATAATATTGTGAACACCTCAAATTATGGCATGGTTGGCTACCAGGTCCGGCATACACTTTCGGATTTTGGCTCTGTGACCAGGGGGGTATGTGAATCCAATGATGGGGATTACATGAAAGCGGTTGTTGAACGGACTGAAATTGTCAAAGAGGGGGAACGTATCTATTTCAATGATGAAAAGGAAGGAAAGGTGTTTCTTTCAGGTGATGAACTTGTGTCAATGAATTTCTGGGGATTTACACCTGCCATTTTTGACCAGTTTGAAAAGGCCTTTGCAGGATTTATTAGGAAGAATGCCGAAAAACTCAAGAGTGAGTTGTTTATACCTAAAGTTATAAATGACCTGGTTGCTCAGGAGCAGGCCAGTGTCAGGATCCTTCCTTCGCGGGATTTATGGTTTGGGGTCACCTACAAGGAAGATAAGCCTGTTGCCATTGAACACATTCGCAAACTGGTGGATCAGGGTGTATATCCTGGTAACCTATGGAGTTGAACAGATGAGCGATCTTTTAACAATTGCCAGCAAATTTGATCTGAATGGGGAAGCTTCTTCATGCAAACCATTTGGTTCAGGCCATATTCATGATACCTATTTACTAGAGACAAAAGATGAGGATTTACAACGCTTCATCTTGCAGCGGATAAATACCTTTGTATTTACAAAACCAGATGCTGTCCAGGAGAATATATGGCGCATCCTCAGTTTTCTGAAAAATTTGGAGGAAGCAAATAAGCCCGAAGGAATCAGGGATCTTTGCCTGATTGAGACAAAAGATGGTGAGCTTGCTTTCACTGATTCAGGTGGATCTTACTGGAGGTGCTTTGATTATATTGATAATACTTTCGTTCTCCAAAATGTTCAAAATCCCTCTCAGGCTTTTGAAGGTGCAAGGCTTTTTGGTGATTTCATGGCCCGTCTAATGGATTATGATCCACGCAGGTTGCACGTTACCATTCCCCGCTTTATGGATGCAGAATGGCGGCAGGAACAGCTTACGATGGCCGAATTCACCAATCCGGGTGACAGGTTGAAGCAAGCCCAGCCTGAGCTGAAAAGGATCCGGCAGTTACAAAGTATCTCCGACCAGTATATCCGGCTGCAGGAAGCTTTGCCAGACAGGGTCGTACATAACGATTGCAAGATCAACAATGTCCTATTTAATCAGGATACTGGAAAAGGTATGACGGTCATTGACCTGGATACTGTTATGACTGGAAAGATGTTGACAGATTTCGGAGACATGGTCCGTACCTTTACCGTGCAGGGATCCGAAGATTCTACAGAGGAGGCTGCATATACCTGCCAGGCAGCTTTATTCGAGGGATTGGTCTCGGGTTATGCGGAGGTCCTTGCTCCGGTCATAACAGCCGTTGAACGGGCTAATTTGTTGCTGGGTGGGAAGATTGTGATCTACTTGCAGGCGATCCGGTTCTTAGCTGATTATATTAATAATGATGTTTATTACAAGGTTTCATCACCGGAGCAAAACCTTCTGCGAACAAGGAACCAGCTGAACTTGTTGGATTCAGTACTGGAGCAGGAATCAGATCTTCAGGCAATCATCGAAAAAAGTTTCGGGGGCGGCAGTAAATAATCTGATGTTCTGTTTTAGGTAATAATGTTGGTCTCAGCTGGCAGGCTGTCTTGGGTTTATTTATTTTTTCAAAAATTGATTGATTATGGGCTTATTCAAACGCAAAAAAGGCAAAAGCAAGATCCAGTTTAATGACCTGGAGGGCCAGGCCCTGAAAGCAGGAGATCATGTCATGTCTCACCGTTATGATATGGGTGAATGCAGGATTGTAGAGACAGAGACAGGCCTGGCTTATGAATCCCTGGCGACCGGCCAACAGGTAAGCTATGTCAAAATGATCGATGCCGCAACAGGTTATCAAAAAGTAAAAAGGCTGGAATCCTGATGACTCGCTTTTCTCCCCTTTCCATTTTACTCCGCCTGGTTTTGCTGTTTTTCCTTTGCCATGTCAGCGCCAATCTGCTGGCACAGAAAAATTTACAAATTACAGCCTTTGATACTCCTCCACAGATTGACGGCCAGCTCAATGAGGAAATCTGGAGTACGGCAGAGCCGGTAACTGATTTTATACAACGTGAACCAAATATCGGGCAGCCCTTTTCTGAAAAAACAGAGGTATATGTGGGTTATGACCAGGATAACCTGTATATCGGGTTCCGCTGCTTCGGCAGTCCGGATAAAATCACTGCCAAAGAACTGGCCCGTGATGTCAGCCTGGCATATGATGACCGTGTGCAGGTGATCCTCGATACCTATCTTGACAAACGCAATGCTTACTGGTTCCAGATTGGTCCCCGGGGATCCATCGGTGATGCCATTGTCAGTGAGAACGGCGCCTCTTTTAACAAGGCCTGGGATGGATTATGGACAGGCAAGGCCAGTATCCATGACCAGGGTTGGGATGCAGAAATTGCCATTCCCTTCAAAACCCTGAGCTTTCGGAAGGGACAGGATACCTGGGGCATCAAATTTATTAGACGCTTAATGCGTAACGAAGAATCCGGTTACTGGCCGGAAGCGAACCTCGATTCCCATGCCTTCCAGGTTTCAGATGGTGGCTTGTTGACAGGCATTGGGGAGATAAGCCAGGGAGTGGGACTGGACCTGGTTCCATACGGACTCACAGGAGCGGATTATAAACATGAAAATGGCGAAACAAAACCAGTTCTAAATGCCGGATTCGATGCCTATTACAGGATAACATCCAACCTGAAGGCTGCCCTGACAGTGAATACTGATTTTGCCCAGACAGAGGTTGATAACCAGCAGATCAACCTGACGCGCTTTAACCTATTCTATCCTGAAAAACGGGATTTCTTCCTGGATGGGGCCAATTATTTTAATTTCGGTATAAATGGGGATAGGGAAAATATCTGGAATACCCGCTTGATCCCATTCTTCTCCAGGCGGATCGGCCTGGATCCTGCGGGCAATCCCATCCCCCTCTTATATGGCGGCAAGGTAACAGGACAGGCCGGGAAATGGAACATCGGGGCCATGTATATGAAAGATGAACGCAAGGACTGGCAGCATTCGCATTTCGTTGTCAGCCGGCTTACCCGCAATTTCGGGGACCAGTCCCAGGCCGGATTTATCACAACCTTTGGCAACTCCCTTTACGATACATCCAATTATGTAGTAGGCTTCGATGTGAAACTGGGGACATCGAAATTCAGGGGTAATAAGAATGTGGCCCTGATCCTGTATGGACTAAAATCTCAAACCGGGAGGAATGATCCTGAATGGCAGGACCGGAACAGGGACCTTGCCTTTGGTGCAGAATTCGTATATCCCAATGATTTCTTATTTGTAAGGCTGGGGCATATGCAGATACAGGAGAATTTTGTTGCCGGTATTGGCTTTGTTCCCCGTCCGGGTGTCAGGCACACCTACGGATGGGTCAGGGTCGGTCCCCGGCCGGAACGATGGGGGATCATGCAAATACTGTCGGGTGTTGGCGGGGAATATATTACAGATTTTAACAACATTGCCCTGACGAAGGAGATGTATGTCCAGCCCCTCGAGGTCCGCTTTCTTTCGGGTGACAAGTTCGAATATGAATTTGTTCCTACATTTGAGAAACTGTATGAATCCTTTAATATTTATGAAGATCATATAATCCCGGCAGGGGATCATCATTTTACCTGGCATGAAGTGATTTTGACATCTGCGCAGCGGAGAATCCTGTGGGGAAGCCTGGGTTACCGTTTCGGTGGCTTTTTTAACGGGACCCGCAATGAGTTGACCCTGAAAGGTGGATATAAGGTGATTGTACCTTTATTTGTGGGCGGAGAGCTGATAAGGAGTGATGTAAAACTTCCGGAGAGTAGCTTCATTGCTACCATATACCGGCTGAATCTGAATGTGTTGTTTAATCCGGATATTACCCTTTACAGTTTCATCCAGTATGATAGCGAATCCGAAAGAATGGGCTGGCAGTCCCGCTTTCAATGGATCATACAACCGGGGAAAGAGATCTTCCTGGTCTGGAACAGCATTGCCCGCGATCCCTATGACAGATTCCAGATGCAGGAAGCCAGTGTTCGCCTGAAAGTCAAGTACACCATCCGTTTTTAAATTATGTAACTTCGCGTTTGGAGGGATTATGGGAAAACAGCGGAAGGTAAACAGGGTAAGCCTGGAATGGGTTGATGACCGGCTTTTCCACCTTGGAGAGGAAGAAGCATACAGCGGACAATATACCTATTACCATGATAATGGTGAACGTGCTGAGCAGTCCCAGGTCAGAAATGGCCTGCTGCACGGGGATATGTCCATCTGGAATGAAGAGGGCATCAAGATTTGTGAGGCGGAATACCAGGATGGGATCAAGCATGGGAAAGTAACCCTCTCGTATGACAACGGGCAAAAGAAGTCCGAATTTTGCCTGAACCAGGGGAAGCGGGAGGGGAAGCTCCTGATGTGGTATGAAAACGGCAACAAGAAATTCGAGGCAAGATATAAGGAAGATCTGCTACATGGCAAACAAAAAAAATGGCATGAGAACGGGCAGCTGAACATCTCGGCAGATTTTAAGAACAACCTTGAAGAAGGGGAGAAGTCCATATGGGAAGAGGATGGCAAGCTGCTATTTAAAGGGAGTTTTAGCAAAGGAGAATTATTATAATACAAGCATAATATGACAGGAAAAGAATTGATCCTCAAAGCTTTCCGATTGGAAGAAATGGAACGTATCCCATGGGTACCATTTGTCGGTATTCACGGAGCCAAACTTATAGATGTTCCAGGGGACGAATACCTTCAATCTGCTGAATTGATCTCAAAAGGTGCCACTAAGGCAGTACAGGTTTATAAGCCCGATGGCCTGCCGGTTACCTTCGACTTGCAGATCGAGGCTGAAGCCCTGGGCTGCGAGCTTGCCTGGAGCCCCGTAAATCCCCCGGCCGTTGTATCCCATCCCCTGAGCGAAGGGAAAACCCTAGCAGACCTTACGATCCCGGGAAAAGAGGATGCCAGGATCAAGATGGTAATGGAAGCCACCGGGAAGATCAGGAAGAACCATCCTGATATAGCACTTTATGGACTGGTGACGGGCCCCTTTACCCTTGCCCTTCACCTGCTGGGTACGGATATATTCATCAAGATGTTCGAAGATGAGGCTTATGTAAAAGAGGTACTGGATTTTTCTAACCGTGTGGCCATGGCCATGGCAGGATTTTACCTCGAGGAAGGATGCGACATCATCGCCGTAGTTGATCCCATGACCAGCCAGATAGGCCCGGACCAGTTCAGCCAGTTCATTACGACACCTGTGAAGCAGTTGTTTGAACATATACGCAGTAATGGGGGACTAGGATCCTTCTTCGTCTGTGGGTATGCCCAGCAAAACATAGAAGTCATGTGTGATTGCACACCGGATAATGTATCCATTGACGAAAATATCCCCCTTGATTTCGTCAGGGATATATGCCTGGAAAGGAAGATCAGTTTTGGAGGGAACCTGAAGCTGACCGTTGTACTCCTGATGGGAGATCCGGATGATTGCCAGGAGCATGCCCTCGAAACCATGGATCTGGGAAAACAAAAGGGATTCATCCTTGCCCCCGGATGTGACCTGCCCATGGCTACCCCGGTGGAAAACCTGGCAGCCATTACAGAACTCGTAAATGATCCTTATAAGCAGGATGTTGTGCGGGCGATGGAAAAGAAAGAAATGGACCTCATCCTGCCGGACATGAAAGATTATGGCCAGGCAGACCGGGTAGTGGTGGATATCATCACCCTGGATTCAGAATCCTGTGCACCCTGCCAGTATATGGTTGAGGCGGTCAAGAAGGTAGTTCCCGAATTTGAAGGCATAGTTGAATGGCGGGAACATTCTATCAAGCAGCTCGATGCGGTCACTTTCATGAGTGCCCTGATGGTTAAAAACCTTCCTACTATATGCATAGATGGAAAAATAGTGTTTGTCTCCAAGATCCCTCCCCGGCAGGAGCTGATCGCCTCCATACAGGCCAGGATCAATGAAAAGATGCGGATGCGCCTGAAACTGCGCAAAGCAGAGGTGCTGATCCTGGGAAAAAACCAGGAGGAATGCCAGCAGCTCGAGGGAGTATTGAAACAGGCCATCAAGGAGCTCGGTCCGGGTATAACCCACCGATTCATTACCGATGAAAAGGAAATACTTTCCTATGGTGTTATGCAGACTCCTGCATTCATCGTGCAGGAATTTAAGGTGAAGTCACAGGGTTCTGAACCCTCGGTGGAAGTGGTAAAGGAATGGATCAAAGAGCTGATCTGATTTTTTTCCTGTTCCGGTAAACACAGGTATCCATTTCACAGAGATCACAGGCATAGGCCGTTTTCTTCACATCCATGCCTATCCCTATTATTCCGCTGACCGATTTGATGGGATGCATCAGTGAACTCTCTGAAAGGGATATTCCACAAAAGCTTTCAGGAAACAGGGAGAACAGCTTTTGCTGGTCTGTAACAGGCCAGCCGCAATCACCGGGACTATACCGGTTGGTAATGTTAAAGCCAGCTGCACCCATTTTCCCTGCCAGGTCATCCTGCATCCTGTCCAGGGCCGCAACAACAATTTCAGACCCGATAAGATCAATGATATAACCTGCCATGGGATCACCTTCTGTAAGTTCCTTCTGGCTCCAGGATGTGATTCCCTCTCCGGCAGTGATCATAAAAAAAGCAAGCATTTCAGATGCCCTGACCTGATGGGCTATGGCTTTGGTGGGATGAAATTCCAGGCCATTCACCTGTATCTCGGATTCATCATGTATCTTAAATTGATCCATTATGAGATAGCCTCCCCGGATATCAGTGTGATCAGGGGCTTTCTCAATGATTGAATTGATTACCTCTGGAATGGGTTCAGGCAGGTCCCCTTCGGGATATCCTAGTAAGGAATTAATCCACTCCATTTTCAGGGGTAGTTCCTGTAGGGAAAATTGATATTTTTCAGGAATACTATGCAACAAGTGTCTTTAGATACTCAACTGCACCCTGGGGGTCGGGGGAATAGAAATCGGCACCGATCTCTTTACGGAAATCATCGGTCAGGGGTGCTCCGCCAACCAGGACCACCTGGTTAGGAAGTTCAGCCTTGATCTCTTTCACCGTATTGGCCATGTTGTTCATGGTGGTAGTCAGCAGAGCGGACAGACCAACGACACAATTCGGGTTTGCTTTGGCCGTTTCCAAATACTTCTCTGTTGAGACATCCACACCCAGGTCAATGACTTCCCATCCGGATCCCTCTACCATCATGCTTACCAGGTTCTTGCCAATATCATGCAGGTCGCCGGCCACTGTACCGATCACAAATTTTCCTTTTCTTTCCACTTCTCCAGATGCGAAAAACGGCTTCAGGTGGACCATGGCTGCACTCATGGCTTTGGCGGACATCAAAACCTGTGGTACGAAAACCTTATTTTCGCGGAATTTAACGCCAACCTTTTCCATACCCGGAACCAGTCCTTTCTGGAGAATATCATTGGCGCCAATGCCCTGGTCCAGTGCCATCTTAGCCAGCTCATCGGCCCCGTCCTGTCCTTTCATATCAGGGGGATAAGGTGATGCCTGGTTGATTTTACCGAATTCAATACAATGCGAAAGCTGTTCTAAAAGTTCCATTATTATCAGTTATGTTGGTTTTCCAATCCGAAATATATAAAAAAAATAGCCTCACGCTGACTTTATCTGCCACGGAATCGATTTTTGTTTATATTGTACCTGAAAATCCTGCCTGGCATGGTTCAGAAACGAAATATCCCGCTGGTTCTGGTAACCGGGTTCCTTGGATCAGGGAAAACGACCCTTGTCAAATACCTGCTGAAAAATATGGACGCGGGACTTCGCATCGGCATAGTCCAGAATGAATATGCATCAGCCAACATTGATACTTCTGAACTTCAGACAGTGGACCGGACATTCGAAGTATTGGAGGTGAATAATGGTTCTGTGTTCTGCGTCTGTCTGTTGGGTTCTTTTATTGATTCCCTGGCTGATTTTATGGATCAATATAATCCTGACCTGGTGATGGTAGAGGCATCCGGACTCTCAGATCCGATTGCCATCGCGGAGATCCTGCAACACAATAAACTGGTGGACAGGGTTTATCTTTCAGCTGTATGGTGCATCATTGATGGGCAAAATTACCATAAGGTAAGCAAAATGAATACCAGGGTGGAACGGCAGGTAATGATAGCTGACAGGATCATTTTGAACAAATCAGACCTGATTGAGGATAATCCGGATTCACTTCTGGCTGTCCTTTCAGCACTGAATCCTGATGCCGGGATAACGACTACCTCTTATTGCCAGGTACCCTTGCAGATGGTTCAGGAGCCGGTAAATGAACCCCTGGCATTATTGAAGGAGACGGAACACCGATCCTATAAACCTGGCGGCAGGTCGGATATCAACACGGTGGTGCTGAGGACTTCCAGTCCCATTGGCCGAAGCGGCCTTGATGTTTTTATCCGGGAAGTAGAAAGCAAACTGGTCCGTTTTAAAGGATTTGTCCTTCTATCCGATCAAAGAATCATCAGTATACAAAGTGAGTTTGGGCAGACCCGTATAAAGGAAGTGGATCACTATCAGGGGAATACTGAGCTGATAGGCCTGGGATGGGATATATCACCGGCTGATTTTGGCAGAAGGTTCCACGATATCAGGAAATCCAGTGAATAGCATGTCAATTAGATCCAGGCTTTTAAATATCCTCTTCTGGTCCGTCATCTCTGCAGCTTTTATCGGTCCGGGTACAGTTACTACAGCCGCCAAGGCCGGAGCTGATTTCGGACTTTCCCTGCTATGGGCTTTGACATTTGCAACGATTGCCTGCGGGGTGCTTCAGGAGGCCAGTGCCAGGTTAACTATTGCATCAGGGATGAACCTGGGACAAGCCATCTGGCAGCAGGCTCTCAATGGGAAAAAGGAAAATCTTATCCTTTTCTTTGTTGCCATTTGCATTCTTTGCGGTACAGCTGCCTACCAGGCCGGGAACCTGCTGGGGGCCATGGCGGGTACAAGCTTGCTACTTTCCTTGCCACCGTGGCTGGTGGTCTTGGTTTTAGGCCTGATGGCAGCAGCCCTCCTGCTTATCCCATCCATCAAGATCATTGCCAGGGTACTGGGCAGCCTGGTGGCTTTTATGGGGATAGCCTTCCTCGTCACGGCCATGGCTATCAGTCCACCATTACCGGATCTGTTCCTGGGACTCATCCGGCCTGGCATTCCCTTGAACCCGGGGGGCGGTCTGCTTGTCTTGGGATTGATTGGAACGACCGTAGTGCCTTATAATCTTTTTCTGGGTTCGGGGATCTCCGGGGGGCAAAGCATAAAAGAAATGCGTTCCGGACTGTTGGTTGCCATTCTATTAGGAGGGATAATTTCTATGGCTGTGCTTGTTACGGGGACTGCTATGACCGGTGATTTTACCTTCCCTGGCCTGGCAAAGACCCTGGATCATTACCTGGGAGGCGCTGGCACCATCATACTGGGCACCGGGCTCTTTGCTGCGGGATTCACTTCGGCTGTTACTGCACCGCTTGCTTCAGCGATTACCGTCCGAAGCCTTTTTGGAAACAAGGATCCGCAAAAGTGGGAATCCAACTCATGGAGATTCAGGCTGGTATGGGTGGTCATACTGGTGACAGGCATGGGCTTTGGAATGGCTGGATTCAAACCTGTCCCGGCCATCATTATTGCCCAGGCCCTGAATGGACTGATATTGCCGGTTATCGCAGTATTCCTCCTGCTGGTTGTTAACCATCCACAGATCATGAAGAATCGCCTGAACAGCCTTCCGGCCAACATATTAATGACGGTTGTGGTCTTTGTCAGCCTGTTGATTGGAATGGCTGGCCTACTTAGGGCTGTATTAGCAGGATTGGACCTGGAGATAGAGGACTGGAGAATGGCCCTTACGGGGATGACTGGTATAGCCGTTATTACTATAGGTTTTGTAATTTACAGGATTTCTTTGTTGCATAAATGAATTACGAGATATACGTTGATACAGGAGGCACTTTTACAGATTGCCTTGGAAAGGACCCGGAAGGTAACTGGTCCCGGCGAAAGGTCCTTAGCAATGGCAGCCTCCGGGGTGTGGTTGAAAGCTGGATTGACCAAAAAACACTGGTGATCCGTGAAAACTGGGATCTGAAACAGGATATCCTAATGGGTTACCAGTTCCAGTTATTAAAACATAAACACGAGATATCCTTTATTCAGTGTTTTGACCTTAAGCAGCATATTTTAAGGCTGACGAAGGAAGTGCCAAAATCCTTATGCC
Source organism: uncultured Bacteroides sp. (assembly GCA_964642325.1). Lineage (GTDB taxonomy): Bacteria > Bacteroidota > Bacteroidia > Bacteroidales > SM23-62 > SM23-62. Next base: position 25,735 of record CAZXOJ010000010.1, read on the forward strand.
TGCAAAATCTGAGCTTTGAGATCAGGTCCACAGAGGAAGCACCGGTCCTCGGTGCCAGGCTAATTACGAATACTCCCCTGGACCTCGATCTGCCCGAGATACATATGAAATTGGGATCTACCCGGGGGACCAATGCCCTGCTTGAAAGGAAAGGGGCCGATGTTGTTCTTTTTGTTACCAGGGGATTCAGGGATATTCTGGAAATTGGCAACCAGCAGCGCCCTGATATCTTCGCCCTTGAAGTGGTGAAACGTGAAATGCTTTACTGGCAGGTAGTTGAGATAGAGGAAAGGATTGATGCCCTGGGGAATGTGATCAAACCACTGGATATAAAAGACTTCGAGAAAAAACTTTTAAAGGCAAAGAGAAAGGGATTTTCCAGCGCTGCCATTTGCCTGGTGAATTCTTATGTCAATCCTGTCCATGAGATTGAACTGGCCGGCCTGCTGCGGAGGAGGGGGGTATCCGATATTTCAATATCCACTGAACTTTCTCCCCTGATCAAATATGTAAACCGCACCGAAACAGCCACAGTAAATGCATACCTGAACCCGGTGCTCAGGAATTACCTGGCCAATGTGAAGGAATCTGTCAGCCATGGGGTGGTGCATGTGATGACCAGTGCTGGCGGACTGGTACGGGAGGAGCATTTCAGTGCCAAGGACAGTTTGCTGAGCGGTCCGGCCGGAGGCGTGGTGGGGGCGGTAAGCATTGGTAAGAGGAACGGAATGGACCACATCATCAGTTTTGACATGGGCGGTACCAGTACAGACGTATCCAGGTATGAGGGAGAATACGATTACAAGTATGACCTTGAAGTGGGAGGGGCCCAGATTTTCAGTCCAGCATTATCCATCGAAACCGTAGCAGCAGGAGGAGGGTCCCTCTGTTATTATGATGGTTTTAAGCTTTCTGTGGGACCGGAAAGTGCGGGGGCCAACCCGGGACCGGCATGTTACGGGGCTGACGGGCCCATTACCATTACCGATGTCAACCTCCTGCTGGGCAGGCTGGATGCGGACGCATTCGGGATCCCTCTGTTCAGGGAGGAGGCCAGCCAGAAATTAGAAAAGCTGATCCCGGAGATATTCAAATCATCCGGGAAACAATACAGCAGAGAGGAAATCCTAACGGGTTTCCATGACATTGCCAACGAGGTTATGGCAGGTGCCATCCGCAAAATTTCCATTGCCCGCGGTTACGACCCGGCAGACTATGTTTTGATGGCTTTTGGAGGGGCTGGTGGCATGCATGCTTGTAAAATTGCCTCCCTCCTGGATATACAGACAGTGGTGGTACCGGCTGATGCGGGACTCCTCTCTGCGTACGGATTGGCCAATGCGGTGATTGAAAGATTTGCGGAGAAGCTTGTACTTCGCCCCTATGAGGAGTTCAAATCCGACTTGGGAATATGGATGAATGAACTGGGCAAGCAAGCTATTTCTGATGTAAAGAAAGAAGGGGTTAGCAGGGAAATTTCTGTACGGTTCAAAACTGTTTTCCTCCGTTTCATGGGACAGGATGAAAGCCTGCCTGTACCCTGGCAGGACGGTGATGACCTTTTGCCTCTTTTCCGTGAACAATATACCAGGATATATGGACACTGGACTGAAAACAGGGAGGTTGAGGTGGAGTCGATCCGTGTCGCTGCAGCCGAACAGGCAGCTGAAGATGAGCGGGTTGGATTACCAGACAAAACCTACCATCCCGATCCGGTAAAATCAGTCTTTTCCTTCTGCGATGGGACATGGCGCAATATCCCCGTATTTAACAGGGAGGATCTAAATGCAGGGGCGAAGGTATCCGGCCATGCACTCCTGATCGACCAGTACAGCACAACAATGATAGAAAATGGTTGGGAGATGGTCATTAACCATTATGGAGCTGCCATTATAAATAATACTTTAACTGGACTGGCAGGAAATGCAGAAGGAGCAGTTATTAAGGAGACCCGCCTCGAATTATTCACCAACAGGTTTAAATTCATAGCTGAAAATATGGGTGCCATGCTTCAGCGAATCTCATTATCAGTGAACATCAAGGAACGGCTCGATTTTTCATGTGCCCTTGTTAGTCCGGATGGTTACCTGGTGGCCAATGCACCTCATATCCCTGTACACCTTGGAAGCCTTGGCGTTTGTGTCAGAAGCCTGATGGAAAAGATCGATATGAGACCAGGGGATACCATCATTACCAACCACCCGGCCTATGGAGGATCGCACCTGCCTGATGTGACCCTGGTCACCCCTGTGTTTTCAGATGTTAATGATCTCCTTGGTTATGTAGTCAACAGGGCACACCATGCTGAACTCGGAGGCACGCGCCCGGCCTCTATGCCTCCTGATGCTACTTCACTCGAGGAGGAAGGGGTGATCATTGAACCATTTCGCCTGGTCAGCAAAGGCAAGGGTAATTGGAAGGGTTTGAGGGAGATACTTAAAAGCGGACCATGGCCAAGCCGGGCTGTGGAAGAAAATATAGCTGACCTTAATGCGGCACTGGCAGCCAATCTTGCGGGTGCAAGAGGATTAAGGGAACTGGCGGTGAAACATAGTACGGTCCAGGTTTTAGATTATATGCAGTACCTCAAAGAATACGCAGCATCAAGGATGCGGCATGTCCTGCGTAATATCCCCGATGGAAGATACGAAGCCGAAGAAAGACTGGATGATAACAGTATCCTGAAAGTGGTTATTGAGATCAGTGAGGACACCTGCAGTATTGATTTCACCGGGTCATCAGGAGTTCACCCGGGCAACATGAATGCAACCTTTGCCATAGTTAATTCAGTGGTGATCTATGTTTTGCGCCTACTCCTGGACGAGCCCCTGCCACTGAATGAGGGCATACTTGAACCGGTAAGGATAGTGCTGCCGGAATCCTTGCTGAATCCTGATTTCAGCAGGCCCCATCAGGAATGTCCCGCCATCGTAGGCGGTAATGTGGAAGTGAGCCAGCGACTGACAGATACCCTGCTGAAAGCTTTCGGTGTGATTGCGTGCAGCCAGGGTACCATGAATAACCTCATGATGGGAAATGACACATACAGCTATTATGAGACCATTTGTGGTGGTTGCGGGGCAGGGCCTGCAAGCCATGGGGCATCAGGAGTACACCATCACATGACCAACACCAGGATTACCGATCCCGAGATACTTGAACACAGGTATCCGCTTCGATTACTTCAATTCTCCATCAGGAAAAAATCCGGTGGGAGAGGAGCCTACCGGGGCGGTAATGGAGTGGTCAGGGTCCTGGAGTTTACAGATGAATCTACTGTGTCACTTCTGAGCCAGCACAGGATCATCCGGCCTTATGGAATGCAGGGAGGAAAACCTGGCAAAAGAGGACAACAGTATGTAATCAGGGCTGACGGTGCAAGGGAAAAATTGAGTGGCATAGACGGGTTTATGGCCCATCCGGGGGATAAGCTGGTTATCAAGACCCCGGGTGGAGGTGGATGGGGTAAATGAGTCAGAATGACATATTCATGGCATATTCAGTAACAAAGTCTGGATCCGATGACAGTTCGATATAATCCATCTTTTCAATCATCTCATTAATCCTGCTATCAAATTCTTCTGATTTCAGAGCTGTCAGGGCACCTGTTCCGGATGCATTACCGATAGGGATGATCTTCTCGCGGAAACTATCGTCCAATAATCCTGTCCGGATGGCACTCTCCTTTTTGATATAGTTACCAAATCCTCCTGCAAGGTAGATAGCATCCACTGATCTTGCTTCAATCCCGGCGAATTTGAGTAGAATATTGATCCCAGCAGCCACAGCAGCTTTAGCCAGTTGCAATTCCCGCACATCAGCCGGGGTTAATAGTATATTCTCACCCGAGCCTGATTCCGCTGCCGGGGCGAGGACGAAATCCTCTTGCATTTCACCTGTGGGACTGATATGCCCGGCATCCAGCAGGACACTGATAACATCCATGAGTCCCGATCCACAGAGTCCCAAAGGAGGTGCATTGGATATGGTCTGATAACCTGCTTCGGTGTACCCGGATATAGCCCCTTTGACTGCCGGCATCCCATATGAAATATTGCTTGCTTCAAATGCCGGTCCAGCTGCAGTGGCACAGCACAGGTACCTGTCGGGGGTGACCAGTGCCAATTCCCCATTGGTGCCAAGGTCGATGTACAGGTAGGTGCTGATCTGGTCCTCAGGCTTCAGGGCTGCGAGTCCGGCTACAATATCCGCCCCTACATATCCCGATATGGACGGAAGAACCTTGACAAATGCCTGCTCGTGGGAGGCCAGGCCTATGTCCTCCCCCTTCCTGTGCTGTTCTGCCGTAAACCTTGGTGTGTAAGGGGCAAAGGCAATGGGAGCTGCATCCTCTTTCAGCAGGAAATGCAACATCGTTGTATTCCCGGTAAAGCTTACCTTCACGATATCCTTCTCAGTCAGATTATTTTCAGACAGAAAAATCCGGATTTGCTGATTCATAGCCTGGATCAGTTCCCTGTGCAAGGTATTTAGTCCCCCGTCATGCTGTATGCAATGGTTGATCCTTGAAATGACATCGGCACCATAATTCTGCTGGGGATTCAGCATGGAACTGATATGTACAAGGGACTCTTTCCTGAAGTCGAAAAAATACATAACAATGGTGGTTGTTCCAATGTCCACAGCAAGTCCAAATGGTGATTCAGACAGTTGGGTAGATGATCCTGGACTGACCGGATATTGGTAAGTCTGGTTATGCTGGAATTCAAGAATACTGGCTTCAAGGGCAGATGGCAATACGATCTCATCATCATTTGTGATGGTGGTCTGGCAGGCGAATACTGTACCATGATCCCTGGTCCATACCCTGCACTTGCCACAGGTACCCTTTCCCCCGCAGGGGGCAAAAATTTCAAACCCATGCCGGCTCAGTATGTCCAGGAGCTTGTCCCCGGTTTCCGCCTTCAGAATACGTTGGGGAGTATTATCCCTCGAGACCTTTAAAAGAGGCATTGCTTGATTTTATAATCCATATTCCTCGAGTAGTATTTTATCCCTGTTTATGGTGGGAAGGATCTCCTCCACAAAAACATCTTCTTCAATGGGAATGGAGAGTAGTTCCTCTTTGATGGTCCCCATCCATACTTCCTCCCGTTCATCCGGCTTAAGCTGTTCTGTTTCAAGGGCATTTTCAATGATCTCCATGCCTTTCAGACAACCTTTTACAGTGGCATCAATATAATTGCTACCCTTAACGATTTCCCTGGATATTTCTATTACATTGACAGGTGCCAGGATCAATGCCTGTGGGTCGAAGTAGGTATCGGAAGAGGCAAACAGATCCTGTAATTTATTGACGGTGGACTTGCCATCACGGATGGCTTCATTCATCAGTCGCGTATCATAAACCAGTTGTTCGAGGGAGACCACCGGGGCATAGCCCGAAAGCAATTTAATATTTTGCACCGATTCGTTGCTCCAGAGGTCAGCACAGGCTGCACTGACATTTCCAACGGGACTGAAGTGAGCGCATGCAGATGATTTTCCTTCCATGGAAATGGGAATGCCTGTGATGGCTTTGATGAAAGGGCCTTCGTACCCGCAATCCTTATCCGGTCCCAGTGCACCCTCCTCGAATGCTACAAGCGACCGTACGATGCTTGCAATCCTTGCGATCGCAGCAAAGGTCTTCGGAATGAATCCTTTTTCTGCCAGTACCATGGCCGTATTGGCAAAAGCACAGGCAGTATCGCCGCCTGGTATTCGCCCCGTCCGGTTGGCCACATCAACAATCTTTTTCCAGAGCATGTGCATATCCCTGACTCCCAGTACTGCCTGGGTGAATACAAACTGCTTCATGTTACACATCATTAATGCATCATCCGAAATTTCCTTTCCCCCTGTTGATTCAATGGATAGCAGGTTACCACCAGCCTCAGCTCCCTTTTCAAAAAGTTCCATCATGGGATCCAGTAATTTCGTGCTGCGCAGTCTGGGTGGCCTCTCAAATTCCCTTATATCATTGGGCGTCAAACGGATCTCGCTGATCAAACCATGTTTCTGGTAATAGTCTTCACAGATATCATTCATGATCTTAACCAGTTCAATGCCTATTGCAGGATACTGGGTCATTTCTACAAGGGTTTCAAATTCGAGGACCAGGCCCGGACTTTCAAGGTGCAGGGCCCTGTCCAGCGCTCCCGTCGCGATCTCACGGTAATGCCTGCTGATCTCTGCCATGTTTTCCTTGCTGACCGTGATCGGTGGCAGGGTAAAATTAAGTTCAGGATATACCATGCCCCCCCCGATGACCAATCCCCTGCTGGTAGTCACCGGATATGGAGCCGTTCCAAAAACAAGCTGATCCGCTGTTTCAATCTCAAGTTTATTATATTTCATGCGCATAATAT
>CAZXOJ010000011.1:0-13405 GCA_964642325.1 uncultured Bacteroides sp.
AAGGGCCAAAAAATGTAAAATTTATACGCATGAAAACCGACAGAAGATCTTTCATCAGGAAATCCGCCGGTGCTGCCGGAGCCTTAACCCTCATTAAACTGCTGAATGATTCAGGCACTGCTTATTCTATGGCAGATATAAAAGCAAACCTGCCCGAAGCATCCGGAGATGTGACAAGCGACCAGAACTTCTGGCTGTATATCAAGAACTGCTATACTTCATCGCCCAATATAATGAACCTGAACAATGGAGGGGTCTGTCCACAACCAAAGGTCGTTCAGGAAGCATTTGAAAGTTATAACAGGTTCAGCAATGAGGGTCCAGCTTATTATATGTGGAATGTGGTCGGAAAGGGCCGGGAAACAGTTCGACAGAACCTCGCCTCCATGTCGGGTTGCTCCAATGATGAAGTAGCCATTGTCAGGAATACAACCGAAGCCCTCGAGACGGTTATTTTCGGACTGAACCTTAAAAAAGGGGATGAGGTGGTCCTGACCAAACAGGATTATCCCAACATGATCAATGCCTGGAAACAAAGGGAAAAAAGGGAAGGTATAGTGCTGAAGTGGGTAGACCTGCCTCAGCCCATTGAAGATGAGGATGCTATAGTCAATGCATACCGAGAACAATTCACCAGCCGTACAAAGATCATTGAGATCATGCATATGATCAATTGGACGGGCCAGGTACTCCCGGCCAGGAAGCTGGCAGATGCAGCACATGAAGAAGGCATAGAAGTAATGGTGGACGGGGCACATACATTTGCCCACCTTGATTTCAGGATCCCTGACCTGGATTGTGACTACTATGGCACCAGTCTGCATAAATGGCTTTGTTCCCCATTTGGGACCGGAATGCTGTACGTTAAAAAAGATAAGATCAGCAAGATCTGGCCGCTTACAGCTCCCGGTGATCCTGAAAGTGAAGATATCAGGAAATTCGAAGCCATGGGTACAAGGTCCTTTCCCTCGGAGCTGGCCATTGGAACCGCTATTGAATTCCATAAAATGATAGGGAGGGAAAGAAAAGAGGCCCGTCTGCGATTCCTGAAAAATTACTGGATGGATGGACTTAAAGACATACCGGGTATTTATTTCCATACCTCCATGAAGCCTGAGTTTTCATGTGGTGTTGGTAATTTTGGCATTGAGGGGATGGAACCTGCAGACATACAAAGGAAACTGATGGGCGATTACAGGATCTATACCATATCCATCAACTGGGAAAATATCCATGGCCTCAGGGTTACTCCAAATGTATATATAACAACAGAGGACCTTGACAGGTTTATATCGGCGGTGAAACAGATTGCAACCTCGGCTTAACATAAAATGCTTGGGGCCAGGGTCAGATCTTGATAAATATCTTTTTCTTGAACAGCCAATAACAGAGATACCATTCTATGCCAAATACTATCATGGCATTTAAAATTTTTATGGTCCCCTCAGAAGATCCAAGCCAGCTTAAAAATCCTCCGGTGAATATTTCCATGAAGGAATTAAACCATTGAGAACCTACTGTATTGGCGAACATGTATATGAAAATGGGGTTCAAACCGACAACCACGAATATCAGTCCCCATTTCTGGGAGCCCTTTATATCCGCAATCCAGTAGCAGAGCGCCAGGCCAACCAGACACCATCCACCGCTTGCAATCACAAATGAAGAAGTACAGATCCTTTTGATGATGGGGGTGAGTCCGGTCCAGTCCATTGAATAACCCACTGCAAGGAAGATCAAACCGGGAATGAGCAGCCGCCAGAATTTATCCATGGATGACCGCTTGCTCTGCAATATCATCCCGGCCAGCACCCCCCAGATAGTATGCGCCGTGGTAGGGATGGCATTGATAGCTACCCAGTGGCCACCACTGAGTTTACCCATCAGTACCAGGTCCATCCAGGATCCGAAATTCTCATCCGGGACAAATGGCTTGTCAAAACCTTCAATGCCGGTAAAACGGAATAGTATTTCTGTCAGTAGCAACAACCCAAAACTGAAAAGCAGCTGGACCCGGAATGGGAATTTAAGTATCAGGAAGGACAAAAGAATGGTAACGGATAACTGGCATAAAACATTCCACAAGGCCCATGTAAGTTCTCCCCGATACCCGCAGGCCAGGAGAACCCCCAACAGGAGCAGAACCAGGCAGCGTACCAGAATGTGCTTAAATGATTCCATCCAGGTTTGTCCCTTGCTCCATCTCTTTTTCAGAGAAAAAGCCATGGCCACCCCGACAATGAACATGAAAAAGGGTTGTACCAAATCCCAGAACCGCAGCCCATTCCATGGATGATGGTGGAATTGCATTATTAATCCATGGAAGAATCCTTCCTGGGGTCCGTATTCGCGGAGTGCACTGTAAAGATGGGTTCCTTCAATAACCAGCAGGAACATGGTGATCCCCCGGAAGAGATCCAGGGAATAGAGGCGGTCGTTTTTCATGGGTTGGAATGTGAATTACCAAATATAATGGATTTCAAATATTTATTTCTAAATTACTTCAAAGAATGCCTGTATTATTTTACTAAATCTTCAAAGCCAGTAATGATGAGATTAAAAAATTCTATCCTTGTTCTTGTGGGACTGCTTATTATGCCCTGTGGATATGTCCAGGGACAACCGGACTGGGAAAATCCGGAGATTTTTGAAAGAAACCAGACCCTGCCGCATACTACCCTGATGCCATTTGAGACAATTGAACAGGCCCTGGAGAATAATAAAAAATCTTCTCCATACCATTTCACGCTGAATGGGACATGGCGATTCCACCTGGCTGATACACCGGAAGAAGCCCCCGAGGATTTTTACCGGAAAGGATTTAATGTTAAGGATTGGGATGATATCAGGGTCCCGTCGAACTGGCAGATGGAAGGATTTGGCCATCCCCTGTTCAGGAATATTGGTCAGCCCTTTCCGGATAACCCTCCGGGAGTCCCCAAAGAATTCAACCCGGTTGGCTCCTATATCCGGTCCTTCACCCTTCCGAAAAACTGGAAGAACAGGCAGGTATTGCTACATTTCGAGGGGGTGCATTCCGCTTCGTACGTCTGGATCAACGGGCAGGAAGTGGGATATAACCAGGGGGGGATGGAACCGGCCGAATATGACATTACTGATTTCCTGGCAAGAGGTAAGAATACCATCGCGGTTAAGGTGCTGAGATACAGTGATGGATCCTACATGGAGGACCAGGATATGTGGCGGCTTTCCGGGATCTTCAGGGATGTTTACCTGATGGCAACCCCTGAGGTACACATACGTGATTTCTATATTACTACAGACCTGGATGAAGCGTACGTGGACGCTGACCTGACCGTACAGTCAAGCATTATCAACCATGGCCAGGATTTATTAAGCGATTACTCCCTGCGCATCCAATTGTATGATGACAGTGGCAAACCTGTTTTTCCAGCCGCGCTTACCAGCAAAATAGACCCTGATCCATCAAATCCAATAGCAGAGAACATCCTTTCTGCCACTGTGGAAAATCCCAAAAAATGGTCGGCAGAATATCCCAACCTTTACACCATTGCAATCGAATTGCTGGATGCAGCTGGAAAAGTGACAGAGATCCTTGGCAGCCGGGTCGGTTTCAGGGAGGTGGAGGTGAAAAACCAGGCCATTTATATCAATGGTGTCCCAATCAAATTCAACGGGGTGAACAGCCATATGCAACATCCTGAAACCGGGCATATGGTGGATGTGGAAACGATGAAAAAGGACCTGATTCTCATGAAACGGTTCAATATTAATTGTGTCAGAACCTGTCACTATCCTCCCAATGTTGAATACATTGAACTGGCGGATGAACTGGGCATATACGTCGTGGATGAAACAGGTGATGAGGCTCATGCATATACATTCATCTCTCATGACCCAAAATGGAAGGCGCAGTATATGGACAGGATGAAGAAGCTGGTGTACAGGGACCGCAATCATCCCAGTGTAGTGATATGGAGTGCAGGCAATGAAAGTGGTCCCGGCGACAACCTCTGTGCCATTATGGAGGAAGGCAAGAAAATTGATCCCAGCCGTCCGGCCTGGATGTATGGCGGGAATGCTGACAGGGACCCGAAAACCAATCCCATAAAATGCGAAGATATCGTAGGTCCAAGGTACCTTCAACCCTTCATCTTGAAAAGCCGTTTTGCCATGGTCCCGGAATCACAGGATCCACGGCCATCGTTTATGGATGAGTATATTGCAGCTACAGGGAATAGTCTTGGGGGACTGGAAGAATACTGGGATCTTATTTATCAATACCCAAGGCTCACCGGGGGAGCCATATGGGACTGGATCAGTCCGGGTATAACAATGCCGGTGATCACCACCCCCGATGCCTCTCCCCATCAGATCCAGTGTGCTCTCATGCACAAAGCCCAGCTGGTGGATGGCAAATTCGGCAAAGCCCTCTCCCTTAGCGGACACGACGACTGGGTAGAAGTTTACCGGGATCCGGCGCTCGATATTTCCGGCGATCAACTAAGCATTTCCTTCTGGATTTACCCGGAACCATGGAATGGAGATGCCTATTTTCTGACCAAGAGCGATTACCAGTTTGGCATTATCCAGTCAGATGATACAAATCTTGATTTCTATGTTACCACTAACGAAAAGCATGTTGTAAAGGCCGAGGTTCCGGATAACTGGATCCATAACTGGCATCATATAGCAGGAACCTATGATGGTAAGAAACTGAGGTTCTATGTAAATGGATCCCTTCTGGGAGAAAAGGCCTGCACAGGCAATATCCTGGATGGTCCTTACCCGGTGAACATTGGTAAGAGTTCTGAGATCATTGACGGCCACCAGGGATATATGTGCCATGCAAAGATCGACAAAGTGAGGATCTTCGATAAAACACTGCCCATAGAAAAACTTCTTGAAGACCCTGTCAGCATGCAGGAAGACGTAAAATTGTGGCTGGATTTTGAAGAAATACAGGAACGCGGTACCTACTATTCCATTGGCATTCCCGGGAGAACATACGGACTGGTCTGGCCCGACAGGAAGGTCCAGCCCGAACTCTGGCAACTTAAAAAAACACCGCAACCCGTACTGGTGGAAGCAAATGTTCTTGAAAGAGGGGAAATATCCATCCTTAACAGGCATCATTTCAAGAACCTGTCAGCACTGGATGCACACTGGTCCATCACAGCTGATGGCCTGGTGCTCCAGCAGGGAACCATGGAGCTGGATATTGGTCCCCAGGAAAAGAAAATCATAAATATCCCTTATAAAACACCCGACTTGCAAGCGGAGACCAATTATTACCTGCTTATACAGTTTACGCTTCCCGAAAATACCAGATGGGCGGAAAAAGGGCATGAAGTTGCCTGGGAACAATTTGAGCTTCCCTGGTACTCACCCGCACAACAAGGGCCAAGTCTACCTGGTGCAGCCCTTACTGTTGAAAAAACGAAAAACGAGATCATCATCAAAGGAGAAGATTTTACTTACGCTTTTGATAAGGGTTCAGGTATTCTGCAATCGTTAAATTACCGCGGGATTAATTTGATTGAACACGGACCAGGCTTCAATGTCTGGAGAGCTCCCCTGGCCAACGAACTGGATGCATGGGGAACCGGGGGAACTGATATAGGACAAAAGAAGCCTGGCATGGGCCAGAACCATGCAAATGGCTGGCGTTCCATCGGATTGGATAAACTCGTACCCCAGCTGGAAGAATTCAAGGTAGTCCGTGAACTGCAGGATTTGGTGGAACTCCATGCGACGGTGAGCCTTTCCTCCGGTAATTACAGCACAGGATTTGATGTTCACTATACCTACCTGATCCAGGGTGATGGCCAGATCAACATGAAAGTGAGGTCGACACCCCATGGCCATATGACCCACTGGTTGCCAAAAATCGGATTACAGATGCAGCTTCCACAATCCCTCCAAAAGATACAATGGCATGGCCGGGGACCCTTTGAAACTTATCCGGACAGGAAGACGGGTGCCAGGAAAGGAATTTATACCAGCTCGGTTGAGGATGCCTATGTACCATATATTATACCCCAGGATTACGGTAACCGGACAGATGTTCACTGGGTGTCATTGACCAATAAGGAAGGGATTGGTCTCTTGGTTACCGGAGTAGAACTGTTCAATTTCAGTGCACAAATATATGATCCGGATAACCTGGACCGGTCATACTATGCCTTTCAATTGAAGGATCCTGATGCCATCACGTTTAACCTGGACCACCAGGTCGGTGGAGTGGGTTGCACAGCTATCTCTGTAATGAACAAATACAGGGTGCTGCCCATACCATATGATTTCTCATTTACTTTCAAGCCATTTTCATCGGGCGAAATAAGTCCCATAAAACTAGCCAAGCTAAAATGACAGGGTAAATGTAGATCCACTACCGGGCAAGATCATTTATCCAGCGGCATTTCAATGATGAACCTGGTACCCATGTTTGATTCACTTTCGCAACAGATCGTTCCATTGAGCTTTTGGGTGACCAGGTTATAGATAATATGCATCCCGAGGCCTGTTCCGATTTTTTTGTTGGTCGTAAAAAATGGTTCGAATATCTTCCTGAGGTTTTCTTGTGATATTCCCTTCCCATCATCGGCATATTCGAAATGCAAATTTCCATTATCAAGCCTGGCTGCCAACTCTATCTTCCCTTCATCATGCTCCTCAAAACCATGGGTTAAACTGTTAAGGATAAGATTGGTTATAATTTGAGAGAATGTCCCCGGATAAGAATCCAGTTCAAGGTCCTCATCCATATCGAGGTTAATAGATATTTTTCGCTTCTTGAGTATGGAATACATACTCCGGATAACATCCTCAGTATAGGCCTTCAATTTAAATTTTCTTTTCTGGGATGTAGACTGGTCTACCGAGACTTGCTTAAAACTCTGAACCAGGTTGGCGGTGCGTTCCATATTGGAGAGTATCAGTCTTGCACTCTGGTTGGCGGTGTTCAGGTATTCTTTGAATTCGTTACGGCTGATCTTATCTTGCTTGTAAAGTTCCGCCATTTGCGTGGTCTCATCCATCAGGCTGGAGGCAGCGGTTACACTGATCCCGACCGGGGTATTAATCTCATGCGCCACCCCTGCTACCAGTCCCCCAAGAGCCGCCAGCTTCTCTGACTGTATCAGCTGATCCTGGGTCTCATTAAGTTGATCCAGGGTCTGTTGCAGTTCTTCTTTCTGACTTACCAGCTCCTCCTTTTGACTTAGCAGTTCTTCCTTCTGGCTTTCCAGCCCGCTATTGGCTTCCATGATCTTTTCATTCTGTTCTGCTATGGTTAGGGTTCTTTCCATAACCTGCAGCTCCAGCCTCTCCTTATCCTTCCTCAACCGCATGGTCCGCCACCTGACATAAGCAAGAATAGCCAGGAAAGTAAGGGTCACATAGGTTATATAAGCCAGAAGGGTCCTGTACCAGGGAGGATGTATGATGATATTGATGGATGCCGGGGTTTCATTCCATAATCCGTCATTATTACTACCTCTGACCAGAAAGGTATATCTCCCCGGATCAATATTGGTATATCTGACCTCCCTGGTATTCCCGCAATTTGTCCAGTTATTTTCAAATCCCTCCAGCATATAGGCATATTGATTTTTATGCGGATTGCTGAAATTCAGGGCAATAAATCCCAAGGAGAAGATATTATCCTTATGTTTCAGGTGAATGGTCTCCATTTCATAAACAGGTTGGTCAAAATAGATCCTTTCCTGGTCAATATGGAATGAAGTAATGTAGACCTCCGGCCGGTTGGTATTAACCTTTATACTATCCGGGTGAAATACATTATATCCATTGGTGCCACCAAAGTATATTTCCCCATCAACGGATTTAAAAACAGCATCCCGATTAAATGTGTATCCCTGGAGTCCGTCACTTACATCGAAATGATTAAAATCCGGCTTGTCTAACCAAGCATCATCCCAGGGATGAGATAGTTTTGAAATTCCCTTATTATGGCTTATCCATATGTTTCCATGATCATCACATACCATGCCCTGAATCATTTCCCCGTGAAAATCTTCTGCCTCTCCAAAAAAGCGGAAACATCCCTGATTCCTGTCAAATGAGTTCAATCCCTTGGATGTTCCAATCCATAACCTGCCCCAAGGATCCTCCACAATTTGTCGGATATTATTATCGCTAATGGTCATGCTGTCACCGGGTATATTCTGGTAACTTACCAGGGAAGAGTCTTCAACATTGTATCTGAATAACCCGCAGTTGCTTGTCCCAATCCACAGATAACCATCCTGATCCTCAAATAATTTCACAATGGAACAATCAAATGAGTATTCATTTTGAAGAAAATCCTCAGGATCCCGGAGTATATGAGCGAAACGACCTGTCTTCCTGTCCAGTATATCCAGTCCCATATTCGTGGCAACCCAGAGGTTTTCCCTGCTGTCTTCCAGTACATCGGTGATGTCATCATCACTGATACTTTCTGGATCATCTGCATCATGTAAAAAATGCACAAAAGATATTTCAGGTCTATTAGAAGGCCCGGGATTCCCATGAATAATCATTCGATTTAATCCAAACCCGGTACAGACCCAGAAATTATCCTGCCTATCCTGATAGATCTTTTGAATGGCGTTGCTACTGATCTTATTCTTATATAACCTATTGTAAGGATCCGCCCGGTAATTATAGTACATGCCTTTTGTTTCTGGAGATAAGAGGTGTATTCCATTTTTAAAAGACCCTAACCAGAGCCGCTTTTCATGGTCCATCAATATGCTGCTGATATCATTTTCTATCAAATCATCAGGATTATCCGGCTTTCTTTTGAAATGCATGATTTTTTTATCCTGCCTGTCAATTTTAATTATCCCGCCGGATAGGACCGAAACCCATATGATACCTGCACGCGTGGTAATAAGATCCACTATGTTGTTGGGATATTTTTGCACAATAGAGGAGTAAACCTGTTCAATAAAAGCCCCGTATGGATATTTGTGATGATGTGAGAAATAATTTATGGATGCTTTACCCGGATCAAAACTGTAGTAACCTTCCCAGGATGTAAGCCAGATCGTACCTTCAATATCCCTGGAGATCTGAAGAAGATTATTATATCCCAGTGTATCTCCCTCATTTAATTGATCATCCTTCAGATAAGGTATAATATAGTTGGTGAAATTATCATTGTCATAATTATATCTTGAAAAGCCTGACCACCCCGATATCCAAAGTTCCCCTACAGGGTCCACATATATCTGTTCCAGGTAATTACTTAAAATACTCAAAGGATCATTCTGATTATGCCGGTATTGTTCAAATCGTGCACTGGTTTCATCAATAAGCCTGAATACTCCGGCACCCCACGATGAGATCCATACTGATCCTTTCTTATCTACATTGACACTAAAGGTTCCCAGGATTGATGCCTGTTCTGCAGGCAAATCAGCGTATTGATAGAGGGTAAACTCATCTTCTTCCCGGTCATACTTATACAATCCGTCCCTGATATTAACTCCGGCTATCCACAAGTTGCTGTTTGTATCTTCTGCAAACATCACCTTGGACCAGTAAGGCAGGAGTCTTGGCTTTGGATTGTATAGATATATACTGTCGCTCTTGTAACTGCTGAACCGGTTATGGGATCTGTCAAAAGAGAAGATCCCGGCATCTGTAAAAACCCAGAACAATCCTTTTGAGTCTTCCTTTATGAAGTAAATGTTGTTATCCGGTTTATTCAGATCATAAGGATCGGGGTAAAAAGTTCTGAAGTTTTCCCTGCCCCGGTTAAACCTGCTGAGTCCCCTACGGGTGGAAGCCCAGATGATCCCCTGCGAATCTTCATAGATGGTATGCACAAAATCATCAGAAAGTGATGTTGTATCATTTTCCTGGCTTATGAAATTCCGGACACCATAGCCATCATAATAGCCAAGTCCATGGTCGGATGTGAACCACAGAAATCCATAGGAATCAACATGAAGGTCAAAGATATTATTAGTCGTCAATCCATCTTCAAGACCAATATGCTGGATCCTGACATCCTCCGGATTGGTGATGACTTCCAGTTCAACCTGGGCCTGAATTAGGACTGGAACCAGGCATAATAATAAAAGAACCAGTTTGCAGATACCCTGGTTGATCATTGGCTAATTCATTCAGCAGTGTAGGTCTACTATAAATTTATTAAATCCTGCTGTCAATACCAATTATTCACCGAATGGTTCCTCCAATGTCTCGCAAAGCATGCCTCCAAGGTATTTGCCTCCATCTTCTGTCACGACAAAACAATCTTCCACACGGAGTCCGAATTCATCATAGATATAGATGCCTGGTTCGTTGGACATTACCATGCCTGGTTCCAGCGTAAGGGGATTGTCTTTAACAAGATAGGGCCACTCATGCCACTCCAACCCTATTCCATGTCCAAGGCGATGTACGAAATAGGAATAACCGGGCCCATATCCGGCATCCTCAACTACCTTCCTAGCAGCCCTGTCGACCTCACCGGCCGTTATTCCTGGACGTACGGCTGCCATGGCCGCATCCTGGGCAGCCTTTACAATGTCAAAAACCTTCTTTTGCTTATCATTTGGCTGGCCAAAAACAATGGTCCGTGTAACATCTGAACGAAAACCCTCTACAGTGCATCCCCCATCTACCAGGATAATGTCCCCATCTTTAAGGTGATATTCCTGCCTTGATCCATGGGGGAAGGCTGAAAGGGGACCGAATAATGGCCAGCCTCCACCTGTGGCACCCAGGTTTTCATGCCCTGTTGAGATAAGGGTACGAAGATCCTGCGATGTCATACCGGGCTCAACCTGTGCAAACGCCCATTGGTATGCTTTTTTGGTAATCCTGTTTGCCAGGTCCATATAGGATAGTTCTTTGTCGGTCTTGATGCCGCGGCAAGGGTTAATTAGCCCAGATCCATCCACCAGTTCCAGGCTGGCCTCTTTCCTGATCCCTTCAACTACAAAATTCCGGACATTCGGGTCGATGGCCACCTTCTTTGCCGGTGTGGCCAATGATTTAAAAACATCTTTTAGCAAAACATAAGGTGACTCATGTTCCTCCCAGATCCGGATATCATCGCCAAAACGAATCGTTTCTGCTGCCCGGGGAGCTTCGAATCCAGGTGAGATCCATACTGGACTTCCAGTAAGCGGAAAAACAACACCAAAAACACGCTCACTCGACCACCAGCTGACATCAAAGAAATATTGCAGATTGATCCCACCTTCTATCCAAAGGGCATCGATGCCGGACTTGCCCATTAGTCCCCTGACCTTCTCCTGCCTTTCTGTGTAATCCTGGTCAGTGAGGGACTGTACATCTTTTGTAAGATTTTCCAGGTTGGCAGTCTCTACACCCTCTCTGTCGCAGGACTGTATAAATGCTGGGACAAGTCCCGAAAAAGCAAGTGAAAGTCCCCCGGTCCTAACAAAACTTCGCCGATCAAATTTCATAAGCCAGATATCTATTGGTTTCTCTCATAAAGATATAAAATTGGTACATTTGGCATTATTTTTCAAGCTATGAGAAAGGCCTTTTTTTTATTACTAACACTGGTTCCCATGGCCGTATCAGGCCAGGACCAGGATAGCCTGGTTGTACGCAGCATTTTAAATGAAGCGCTTACCAGCACGGAAGCATATGAAAACCTGAGGTATCTGTGCAAGGATTGTAAAGGCAGGATAGCCGGTACTCCTGAAGCAGCAAAAGCCGTAGAATTTACCAGGCAGGTTATGCTAAAAATGGACCTTGACTCGGTATACCTGCAGAGCTTGATGGTGAAGCGATGGGTCCGGGGTCAGGAGGAACATTGCCGGATCACTTCGTCTATGTTCGGTTCAGAGGATCTGGCCATCACGGGACTTGGACTCTCTGTGGGAACGACTGATGTGGGACTGGCAGCCAAGGTGATAGAGGTACATGGCATTGAGGATCTCGAACGCGTTGGATCAGAGGCCATCAAGGGCAAAATCGTTTTTTTTAATAAACCAATGGATCCATCCCTCCTGAATACATTCAGGGCATATGGAGGTGCAGCCAGCCAGCGAACAAGAGGAGCGTCCCGGGCAGCACCATATGGTGCCATGGCAGTTGTCGTACGTTCCCTGACAACGGCCATGGATGATCATCCGCATACAGGCGTTTTGTATTATGAAGATGATGTAGACAAGATCCCGGCAGTAGCCGTAAGTACGATGGGTGCTGAAATATTAAGTGCCTGGTTGAAGGAAGATCCAGCATTACAAATGCACCTGGTAAGTAATTGTGAGAATATGCCAGAAGTGAGTTCCTATAATGTGATCGGGGAGATCCGGGGGACTGATCACCCGGAGCAGATCATTACCGTTGGTGGGCACCTGGATGCCTGGGACAACAGCGAAGGGGCTCATGACGATGGTGCCGGCTGCGTACAGGCCATGGAAGTGCTCCGCCTATATAAAAGCCTTGGTATCAGGCCCAAAAGAACTGTAAGAGCGGTCATGTTCATGGATGAGGAAATTGCCCAGCGGGGAGGAAAGAAATATGCTGAATTGGCTGAATTAAGAAATGAAGATCATTATGTGGCACTCGAGTCAGACAGGGGTGGATTGTTGCCCAGGGGATTCGGTATAGGAACCACCGATACCAGGCTGGAGAACATGCTTGCCCTCGAAAAATACTTCAAGCCTTATGGGATCACAGAATTTAGGCCTGGCGGCGGCGGAGTGGATATTGCTCCCCTGAAAAAATTCGGCACCCCATTGATCAGCTTTGTACCTGACCCCCAAAGGTATTTCGATTACCATCACTCACCTAATGATACCTTTGAGCAGGTAAATATTCGAGAACTGCAGATGGGTAGTGCGGCCATGGCAAGCTTACTGTACCTGATCGACAAACTTGATCTTTAATCCCTGTTCCGGTATTCTTCTATGGGCAGGCATGAACAAACCAGGTTCCTGTCCCCATACACATCATCCAGCCGGGCAACGGCAGGCCAGAGTTTATTTTCCCTGATCCATCTCAGGGGAAAGGCTGCCTTTTCCCTGGCATAGGGATGTTCCCATTTATCCCCTGCGCATTCATCAGCCGTATGCGGGGCATTCTTGAGGACATTATTATCAGTCGGGGCAACACCATCTCTGACCTCCAGGATTTCATCATAAATGGACCTCATGGCCTCAATGAACCTGTCCAGTTCTTCTTTTGACTCACTTTCCGTTGGTTCGACCATTAGGGTACCATGGACCGGGAATGACAGGGTAGGTGCATGGAATCCATAATCCATCAAGCGTTTCGCAACATCAGCCTCACTTATCTCACCGATTTGTCTGAATGGCCGGCAATCCAGGATCATCTCATGCCCTACGAATCCATTCTCACCGGTGTAGAGAACCTCAAAAAAGTCTTTCAGGGAGGCTGCCAGGTAATTGGCATTCAGGAT
>CAZXOJ010000011.1:13505-32073 GCA_964642325.1 uncultured Bacteroides sp.
AGGTGGCAGACATCGGCACCGATCAGGGCCGGATTGGTCAACCCTACCTGCGCATTCATATTCGCACCATCCATATATACCTGTCCCCCACATTCATGAACCACCTGTATCATCTCCTTCACCTTATTTTCGAAAACACCATGGGTGGAGGGATAGGTTATCATAAATGCGGCCAGCTTATCCTTATGGTTCTCTGCCGATTGCGAGAGGCAATCCAGGTCAATGTTTCCCCGCTCATCACAATCTACAACCACAACCTCCATACCGGCCATTACGGCACTGGCAGGATTGGTCCCATGCGCCGAGGCAGGGATCAGTACAACATTCCGGTGAGCTTCGCTGCGACTCATGTGCCATGCCCTGATCACCATGAGTCCGGTAAATTCTCCAGAGGCGCCCGAATTGGGCATCAATGATACTTCATCAAATCCGGTAATTGTTTTCAGGTCGCTCTTCAGTTCATGGAATAACTGATGGTAACCTTCGGCCTGTTCAATGGGAATGAAGGGGTGCAGGTTGCCAAACTCGGGCCAGCTTAATGGGAGCATCTCAATGGCGGCATTCAGCTTCATGGTGCAGGAACCGAGAGAGATCATGGAGTGGGCCAGAGAAAAATCCCGTCTTTCCAGTTTCTTAATGTACCTCATCATCTCAGTCTCAGAATGATGGCAGTTAAAAACATCCTGCATCATGAAATCATCATCTCTCAAGAACCTGGCATTGATAGTACTTTGAGCAGATATCCCGGTGAGGGGGACAAACTTTTCTTCAGCGAGTAAAGCGAAAATCTGTAATATCTTATTCAGATCATTTAAACCAACTGTCTCGTCCAGGCTTATCCTCAGGGTTCGCTCATCCGGATAAAATAAATTAACCTCATAGTGGAGGGCAATCTCTCTGGCCTTTACACTAGTGAGGCCTTCCGGAAGCCTGATGGTCAGTGTATCAAAAAAATCCTCCCCACTTAAGATATATCCCAGTTTCTTCAGACTGTCTGCCAGCAAAGATGTAGCAGTATGGATCTCAGTGGCTATCCTTTTCAGTCCCCCGGGTCCGTGATAAGCCCCGTACATTCCCGCCATGGTGGCCAGCAGGGCCTGTGCCGTACAAATATTGGAGGTGGCCCTTTCCCTTTTGATATGCTGTTCGCGTGTCTGCAGGGCCATACGCAGAGCAGGATTTTCATGCCGGTCAACAGAAACCCCGATGATACGGCCGGGGAGATTCCGTTTGAAATTCTCTCTTGTGGCAAAATATGCGGCATGGGGGCCCCCGTAACCCATGGGAATGCCAAAACGCTGTGTGGACCCGATCACCACATCTGCCCCCCAATCTCCTGGTGGGACAAGAATGGCCAGGCTCAGAAGATCTGCAGCTACCCCAACAAGTATGTTTTTGGCATGGGCGTCAGATACAAAATCATGATAGTCAACAATATGGCCATCAGCTCCCGGGTATTGAAGCAGGGCACCAAAATATTCTTCATTCAGTGATACTGATTCAAATGAACCAAACATCAGCTCAATTCCCAATGGTTCGGCATGGGTGGTAAGTAAGTCCAGGGTCTGTGGAAAGATATTTTCATCTGCAAAGAATTTCACCACTCCTTCCCTGACCATTGTCCTTGACCTGGCATTATACATCATGATCATGGCCTCAGAAGCTGCCGTAGGCTCATCAAGCAGAGATGCATTAGCGATCTTCATGCCAGTCAACTCCATGACCATGGTCTGGAAATTAAGGAGGGCTTCCAGCCTGCCCTGCGATATCTCTGCCTGGTATGGAGTATAAGAAGTATACCAGGCTGGATTCTCGAGTATGTTTCGCTGGATCACCGCAGGTAATATCGTATTATAATAGCCCAGGCCAATGAATGAGCGGTAAACCTTATTCCGTGTAGCAATTTCCTTCAGTGTGTTGAAATATTCATATTCACTGATCCCTTCGGATAATCTCAGCGGATTCTCCATCCTTATGGAGGAGGGAATGGTTAGGTCTATTAATTCTTCCAGGTTTCTGGCCCCGATCTTCTCGAGCATCAATGCTGCGTCATTTTTTCGGGGACCAATGTGACGGTAGGTAAACTGGTCCATTTAATACTTATTTGTAAAAGGTAATAACATCTATTGAAAAAAAGGATTTGATTGATTTTCTATCCCTATGGTTGTATCCGGACCATGTCCCGGGTACACCCGTATCATCGGATCGAGTATTAATAATTTCTGACGAATGCTGCTCACCAGGCTGTCATAATCACCACCCAGCAGATCGGTCCGGCCAATACTCCCCTGGAATAATACATCTCCTGTAAACATACATTGTTGATCTTTGTTAAGCAGGACGATCCCTCCCGGAGAATGCCCCGGGATATGAATGACCTCGAATACTGAGTCCCCGAATGTAACTGTATCACCTTCATTCAGAAAATCCGTTGGTTCAGGAGGTGTCTGTACTTCCAGTCCGAATAACTCTCCCTGAGTAATACTTGCAGTAAGAAGCGGCTTCTCCTGTGGATGGATCAGGAAAGGAAGCTTATATTGATCATGAAGAAATGCCGTTCCCAGGATATGATCAATATGGCAATGTGTATTGACAATTTTTACAGGTTTCAACTGGTTCTCCTTAAAATATTCCAGGAGAAGATCCTGCTCCTCGGACTCATAGCAGCCGGGATCTATTATCATGCATTCTCCGGTGTCATCAGAGATGAGGTATGTATTTTCCCTGAATGGATTGAATTCGAATCTTTTAATAGTTATCATAAATAGTAGATTAGGATTAATCCTCCATCCCTTTCAGCAGGGGTACAAATGCAAAAATTCCATGCTCGGTCTGTTCAAAATCTGTCTCAGCCTTCCTGACAATTCGGATCATCCGCTGGTTATTACTATTCCCTACCGGTATGACCATGATGCCTCCCACCTTCAACTGACCTTGTAACTTTGCAGGGATATCCGCTGCACCTGCTGTAACCAGGATCCTGTCATAGGGACCATAGGTTGGTTTCCCCTGGTATCCATCCCCATAAAAAAAGTGGGGCTTATAGCCCAGCAAACCCAGGTTCTCCTGAGCCTTCAGGAATAACTTCCTTTGCCTTTCAATGGTAAACACAGATGCTCCCATTTCAATCAACACTGCTGTCTGGTAACCGGAACCGGTGCCAATCTCAAGAACCCGGTCATGTGCTTTGATTTCAAGTAACTGGGTTTGAAAAGCTACCGTGTATGGTTGTGAAATGGTCTGCCCCTCTCCTATGGGAAAGGCCTGGTCCTTATATGAAAATTGGATAAAACCACTGTCCATGAAAAGGTGCCGGGGGATCTTTCCTATGGCTTCAAGGACATTCTCATCAAGGATGCCTTTTGAACGGATGGTTTCTACCAATTGTTTCCTTAAACCTTTATGGCGGTATGTGTCATTCATAGTTATTTCCGATCCTGTAAATTTGAAACTTTTTTAACAAAAAAAGACTAGTAGTTGAAAAGTATTTAGCATCTAATCTCGTAAATGCTTTATGTTTGCAGAAACACATGATCTTCAATGCTTAAGATTGGAATTATCGGGGATTACGATCCCGTCGCGAGTTTAAGCAGAACCCTGTCTGATCTTTTAACTTGTTCATTTTCTGGCTGTTACCACCCCAGTCCTGATCATGTTAATCTTCCATCTGATAATGCTAACATTCCTGTATTTGCATCTTATGAGGCTTTTCTTGATAGCTGTGATGCCATTATCGTGGACCAAACAGATGAGATAAACTCAAATCATATCATCAATGCCATCAAAGGATCAAAACATATTCTTCTTGATAAACCGCTGCAATGGCAGGATGAGGAACTTGAATATCTTTTCAAGCTGGCGGAAGAAGCCCAGATCCTTTTCAAGTTCAGGGAATCTTTCCTTTTCCATCCCGTATTAAAAGCCGCTGAACCCTATATTCAGAATCCTACCTTTATTGACTACCGGATAGGCATATCATCGGAAACCCCCTCAGAAGATTTACCCGACCTGATCATACGTGCCCTTGTACAATGCCTGGATGCTATATTTTACCTGAATCCTGCCCGGATAAAAAAGACAAGTACCGTTTTCTCCCCGGACTTGTTCGGCTTTCCTGGTGTTATCCATGGCAGGCTTGAGTTCGATAACGGCTGCATCTCGAATATTACCTGTAATGGATATGCAGAACAAAATAAATCAGCCTGCCTTATTTACCAGGAGAATCGTCATGCGAATTTAAATTTCCTTAATCAAAAGTTGGTTATCAAGGACAGGGTTCCTGAAAATGATAAGTTGAAATCATTTTCTGTCCCCATTAAATCGAAGGATCCGGTGGCTGAAGAGATCTGGAATTTCATTGACATGATCCTGAACAAAAGTTTCTACCTTGCCCCCTTTCATAATTACTATCAGTCATTTATGCTTGCCAGGAAATTGATCGAAAACCTGCCTATCCATTCCGTGGCAGAATAGGCTATCCTGCCCGTAGAAAGACCTGTTATAAAAAACCTGCCATTAGACAATTAATCTTAAAAAAAACAGTTAATATTAAACGGATCATTCTGTTCCATTCAAAATCAGAGCTTATCTGGCAACTTCCATTCTTTCGTGAATAAAAAAAGCCTGGTAATACTATATGTCCTTTTAGATTTTATTTCAGCATCACTGAGCTGGGCCATTTTCTATATTTATCGAAAAATCCAGGTAGAACCACAGGTATTCGGATATGAGATTCCCTTTGAACTGGGTATTAAGTTCTTTGCCGGTTTGGCAGCCATCCCGCTTTTCTGGCTGACTATTTATTACCTGGCAGGTACCTATAAGGATGTAATTTTAAAATCCAGGCTCAGGGAATTGGGCCAGACCTTTATCCTGGTCCTGGCCGGTGCTATCATTCTATTTTTTGCTTTGATCCTTGATGATGTTATCGTGTCCCATAAAGATTACTATACATCATTTCTTGTACTTGTAAGCCTGCAGTTTATACTTACCTATATTCCCCGTTTCACCTTAACCACAATCATATCGAAAAAGGTACAGCAAGACAAGATTGGTTACAATACATTAATGATCGGGAGTAATGAACGGGCGGTTGAGATATACCATGATATTGAACAGGGTCATCTTCTTGGAGGCAGGATAATCGGATTTATCAATGGTGATGCTAACAATGGCCACAAACTGGATAAACTCACCAGTCACCTTGGATACATTAAAGACATAAAAAAGATCATCGAGGAATATGATATCGAAGAGGTCATCATTGCACTTGATATGGCAGAACATGAAGCCATCAGTAATATTATCAACACGCTGGGTGAATGCAATGTCAGGATCAAGGCCGTGCCTGACATCCATGATATTGTGACAGGCCAGGTAAAAGTACGCTCCATTTTCGGTACGCCCCTCATCCAGATATCCCAGGCATTGCTGCCTGTCTGGCAGGAAAACCTGAAACGATCCATAGATGTGCTTTTTTCAAGCCTGGCCATGATCCTGCTCTCCCCACTGATCCTTATCCTTATCATTGGCGTAAAACTCAGCTCAAAAGGTCCTGTTCTGCTAAGGCAGGAAAGGATAGGGAGATATGGAAAGCCATTTACAATTTTAAAATTCAGGTCCATGCACACGGATGCTGAGAAAAATGGCCCGGAACTCAGCAGGGTGAATGATAAAAGGCTTACAAATTTTGGCAAATTCATGAGAAAGAGGAAACTGGATGAGATACCCAATTTCTGGAATGTGTTAAAAGGTGAAATGTCCCTTGTCGGTCCGAGGCCAGAGAGAAAGTATTATATTGACCAGATCGTACAAAAAGCCCCCCACTATATTCTCCTGCATAAGGTAAAACCGGGGATCACTTCCTGGGGACAGGTAAAATATGGTTATGCTGTGAATGTGGATGAAATGATCAAACGCCTCAAATACGACCTCCTGTATATAGAGAACATGTCCCTGTTCGTGGATTTTCAGATCATGATTTTTACAGTCTTAACCCTGTTCAAAGGGAGGCATATTTAAACCCTACACTTTTAATCACCTTATACTTGGGTCCCTCGGGACCTAATACACTTTCGTAATAAACCAGTTTCCTAATGGTGCTTTCCTGGAAGAAATAATCGTTGTACGCGTGAAGCAGATCTTTCAAAACCTCTTTGTTTTGAATCAATTTAATCCTGGCCAGGGTAAGGTGAGGCCGGAAATCCCTTTTATCTATTCGAAATCCAAGGTATTTCAATTCCCTGTCAAGTTCAGCTTTCATTTTCCTGATTACGGGGTCAATATCCAGGCCAATCCACAGTACCTTCGGGTCTTTGATATTCCTGAATAAGCCTAATCCTCTGTATTGCACCAAAGGAGCATCATAAGCCGGGACAACCCGGCTCAGCATCTGCCCTGTAAGATTTACATGGTCTATGCTGGTATCACCAAGGAATGCCAGGGTAATATGCAATTGCAATGGACTGATCCATTTTATCCTTTCACCCTTGAGACAAGTCTTACAGTGAGTAATACAATCCTTTATCTTCTCCCTAGGATCAGTTTTAATTGCAATAAATGTCCGCTTCATTTCCCAATGTCGTCATAAATGGATTAATACTGGTTTTGAATGTAAAAAATGAATAATTTTAATTGGTAAAAATTCTAAAACAGATATAAGTTATGAAAAAGATTGCAGTTGTTCTTTCAGGATGTGGAGTATATGATGGAGCCGAAATCCACGAAGCAGTCCTCACGATGTATGCTATAGCCAGTAAGGGAGCTGTTTATGAAGTCTTTGCACCTGATATTGATCAACATCATGTAGTGAATCATCTCACGGGGACTGAAATGGATGAATCCCGTAATGTATTGATTGAATCGGCACGCATAGCCCGGGGAAAGATCAAGGCACTAAGTGAATTCATTGGCAAAGAATTTGATGCCATCATATTCCCAGGAGGATTCGGGGCCGCGAAAAATCTTTCAACATTCGCATTTGATGGCAGTAATTGCCAGGTCAACGGCGATGTTGAAGCAGCCATTAAGGAAATGATCTCCCTGGGTAAACCGGTAGGTGCATTGTGTATCTCACCAGTCATCCTGGCTAGAATTCTGGGAGATGTGGAACTAACCATCGGTGATGATACCGGAACCATTCAGGCCATAGAGGAAATGGGAGCAACCCATAAGGCAACAACTCATGGAGAAGTAGTGGTAGACCTGCGGCATAAGATCGTGACAACACCATGCTATATGCTCGATGCCACGATTACGCAAATAGAAGAAGGTGCCAGGAATGTGGTGAATACAATGCTTGAGATGGTGCAGTAAAGCCCAGTCAGAGTTGACCGTTTTCAATCAGAACGACAATTTCTTCAATTAAGCGGTCCTCACCCTCAGCATCATATTCTGATTTAAGGTTGGATCCAAACAACCTGGCAAGGGCTTGCCAGAAAACAGCTGATATTTTACCCCTCAGCTCCTTTACCAGTTCATAGGAGGTGTCGCCGGTTTCCCTGTCCACTAGTTTAATCAGGATTCTCCCCTGGGTGACGGTTAACTTTTTAAGGTCCTCCTTGTAATCCTTCAATAACTCTTTTTCAACCAGTTTCATATATTCTTTTTGCTCCTTCTCTGTTTCGAGAGACATCAGATGAACCTCCACATTCGCCAGTTTATCCCCAGCTATCTTGGCCCAGGGATAAGCCTTCTTCACATTGTGGATCAACCTGGTATAACGCCTTCTTTGACGCCTGTTCGTGAATTTTTTTGTCGGGAATATATAGACTTCATCCAGGTCAGCTACCCATAGCGTATCCCCGTCAATAACCAATGCCCTGGCCACATAAATGTCCTGGGTGGTAAGGATGCTGTCTTTAACACTGGCCATGCTATCCACACCATTCAGGATGCTGTCCACATCATAAAGGACACTGTCCTGGCTAAAACCATTCATACCGGTCATGACAATGAGCCATATGAAACCAAGTTTAAGCTGTATCATCATGGATTTCATAGAATGCAAAATTCGGCATTTTTTTCTTTAAACCAGAATCTGCACTCTTTATTGTACAAACCATCTTGTTTGTATTATTGGGTTTCCGTCATTGTCTTAACAAACTAGTTTCTACCTTTGTATTCATGGACCCGAACAACAGAAAATATTCAAGCAAGGAGATTACAGTCCACTGGAAACCCGCCACATGCATCCATGCCACCACATGCTACCGGGAACTCAATGAGGTATTCAATCCCAGGGAAAGGCCCTGGATAAAAATGGATGGTGCATCAACCGAAAAGATCATCGACATTGTCAGAAGGTGTCCGACAGATGCCCTCACCTATGAATGGAACGAGGAGGGCAAAGTTTCCGACAAAGCCCCCGGATCAGGACCGGCCGAAGCCGATATGTTAAAAGAGGCTGAAAACCATCCGGCCGAGATCAGGATCATGAGGGATGGGCCCTATGTCGTAGAAGGAGACTTCACCATGATTGGAAGTGACGGCCAGGAACTGAAACGAATGCTTATGACATCCTTTTGCCGGTGTGGAGCTTCTGAAGAGATGCCTTTTTGTGACGGTTCACACAGGATAGAAGATTTTACTAACAGTTGCGACTAACATGGAAAACAATAGCAAGAAAAAAACCGAATTCAGGGTCCTGAAAAATGGTCCTCTCCAGGTCAGCGGGAACTTTTCACTGAAGTGTTCCGACGGCAAGGTTTTGGAAACAAAGGAAATGATTTTTCTTTGTCGTTGCGGTGGTTCTGCCAATAAACCATTCTGTGATGGTTCACACCGGAGAGTTGGCTTGAGAGACTGAATCTCGGGGTTCTTATCCTCTATACATGTTCCTTGACAAGATCTGCTGCCTCCTGGAGGCTGATCGCTGAAAAGACTTTGAGCCCGGACTTATCTATCAGGTCTTTTGCTTCATTTGCATTGGTTCCCTGAAGCCTGACAATGACAGGTACCCTGACATCCCCAATGGAATGATAGGCATCCACCACGCCCTGTGCCACCCTGTCACATCTTACAATACCACCAAATATATTTATCAGGATTGCTTTTACATTTGGATCCTTGAGTATGATCCTGAATCCGGCTTCCACGGTTTCTGCATTGGCTGTACCCCCCACATCAAGAAAATTCGCGGGATCTCCCCCGGAAAGTTTAATAATGTCCATGGTGGCCATAGCGAGTCCTGCCCCATTGACCATACAGCCAACATTACCGTCCAGTTTGACAAAATTCAGGTTGTATTTGCCTGCTTCCACCTCAGCGGGATCTTCTTCCGTGATATCCCTCATTTCCAGGCAGCCAGGATGCCTATAGAGGGCATTATCATCAAGGTTGATCTTAGCGTCTGCTGCAAGAATTTTATTGTCAGAAGTTTTCATGACCGGATTAATCTCGATCATGGAAGCATCAGAGCCGATATAGGCCTGGTAAAGTGATTGCACGAAGCGGGTCATCTCCTTGAATGCATTTCCGGACAATCCAAGGTTGAACGCCACCCTCCTCGCCTGGAAGGCCTGAATGCCTATGGCCGGATCAATGGTTTCTGTGAAAATCAGTTCAGGCGTATTTTCTGCAACTGTCTCTATATCCATTCCCCCTTCCGTTGAGTACATGATGATATTTTTCCCGCTTGAACGGTTAAGCAAAACGCTAACATAGAATTCCTTGATTTCACTCTCCCCTGGATAGAAAATTCCCTGTTCTACAAGTACTTTATGGACTTCTTTACCCTCAGGACCAGTCTGGTGGGTAACCAGGGTCATTCCGATGATGCTTTTTGCATGTTCCTTAACCTCATCCAGGGATTTGGCTATCTTGACACCCCCGCCTTTCCCTCGTCCCCCGGCATGGATCTGGGCCTTGACTGCCCAGGAATCTGAACTGGCATTCTTTCGGATCTTTTTTGCAAGCTCAACAGCTGCATCTGGGGAATTAACAACGCCTCCCTCAGGAGTGGCAACATTGTACTTTTTCAGGATTGATTTTGCCTGGTATTCATGTATATTCATGTGACTGCTAATTTGAAGATGGACCAATGACGAATTTATCTATTTTTTTTAACTTCGGCATGCCTGCCAGGATGTTTTCCGGCAAATTTTTATCATCAGCATGCGCAAATTAGCCAACAATGAATTAAACCGCTTATCCATTCCTGCATTTAAACAGGCTGATAAGATCCCGGTGGTAGTAGTCCTGGATAATGTACGTAGCCTGAATAATATCGGATCTGTTTTCAGGACGGCTGATGCTTTCCTGGTTGAACGGATCTTCTTATGTGGCATTACTGCCACTCCACCTCATAAGGACATACATAAGACCGCCCTGGGAGCTACTGATTCTGTGGATTGGGAATATTATCCTGAGACTGAAGCGGCCATCGATAAACTCAAGGATGAGAATTACTACATAATGGCGGTGGAACAAACTGAGGAAAGCATTTCCCTTAACAGGTTCCGGGTTAAAAGAAATGTAAAATATGCCTTTATTTTTGGACATGAAATCCGGGGGGTCAGCCAGGAAATTGTAGATAAGTCCGATGCCAGCCTGGATATCCCGCAATTCGGCACCAAACATTCATTGAACATCTCTGTTTGTGCCGGTATGGTGATCTGGGAGGCTTTCAGGCAGCTCAGGCTCTAGACCTTGCAAAACAAAAAAACGGTCCGGGTGACCCGGACCGTTTTATCATATATAATATTTCCAAGTAATTACTGTACTATTCCCTTGAAGGCTTCGTCCTCGAAATATGCGGCGAATTCGATATCCTTGGCAGCATATTCCTTCATCTTGGCTTTCTTGGACACAGCGGCACGCAATGCACCCAGCATAGCATCCTTGTCATCACCACGGGCAGCGGCAACTGCCATCAGGTAATCTACCATAGGATGGTCTGGTCCTTTCAACCCGTTCAGCATCTCATACGCTTTGTCAGGTTGACCCTGAAGCAGGATAACCAGGGCATTGTTATAGCTCTGGGTGGCTCCGAGAAGACTCTTGGCAGCATCATAATCTCCCTGTATGATCTTGATGGCAGCAAGGTTCTGGTTAACTTCATCACCGGCACCGGAAGCTGCAGAGAAAAGCTGCTCTGCTGCATCAATGTCGCCCTCTCTTAAAGCAATAACACCGAGATTGTTCTTCACAATGTTATGATCTTTAATGGCTTTGGCAGCGGCAAATGCTTGCTTTGCACCAGCCAAATCCTTCATGGCAAGCTTGGTGACACCAACATTGTTGGCAGCACGTACGCACTTGGGATGCTTTTCCCAGGCCATTCCGTACAGGGCCAGTTTTGTTTTATTGTCCTCAAATAGGGAGGCAGAATATAAAAGTTCTTCAAGTACCAGGGTGTCCATATTGTCAACAACCCATTGCTTGAGTTCTGCATCTGACCAGCCAATCTTTTCAACCTTGACGGTGAATACTGACCTTCTCAGTTCGGGAAGGATCTTTTCCTTGATTTCTTCAAAAGCTTCGGCTATGTTCTTGATCTCCTTCTCACGTACAACCGGATCAGAGTACATGGAGAGTACACGGAGGATCAGGTCTTTGTCCTGGACATCAGATTCTTCCATCAGCTTCTTGAAACCATCCCAGTCTTCTGGTGTGGTCAGCATGCTGAAAAAGTTTTCATCTTCCGGGACTTCAACCTTGGCTTTTTTCAGGTCACGCTCCAGGAATCGTGAAGCAGAACCTTCCCTGTTTCCAGAAAGCTTGGTATTCAGGTCAAGCTCTCCATCCGGTGAAGCGTAAGCTGAAACTTCGATACCTTTTAAATCTACCCTATCATTCTCAGTGGCAGCCTTTACGTAATCTGCCATACCAGCGACATCCTCAGCTTTCAATTCTGAATTCCGTACATCATACCTGTTAATAATATAATGTATGTCAGCAACATATTCATCGGGGACAATCCTTTTGAAATTATCTCCAAACGCTATGGATTTACCATATTTACTAACTAGCAGCGGGGTAGTAATTATCCCGTCAGCGATCTTGATAGGAGGCAGGTCAACTTCTTTGTTTTTTACAGTAGCCTTACCTTTTACATAAAGTTCGGAACGCATCATTTCTGGCGTAAAGTCGACTTCATCGGCATAACTAAAACTGCCACCAGAGGTAAAGGAAATAACTTTATTGTTTTCCTCAACCTGCTCTCCCTGTAGGGTTTCAGACTTTAGTTCTGTTACTCCACCTTCATATTGCAGGTAAGGAATAGCAGTAACGATAGCCTTTTTGTGAAAATACTTTTCAGGATAGCTAACATTGACAGCTACCGCCACTTTGCCTCCATGAGTCTCAAGAGGATCAGGGGTTACCTTGTAATCCACAAGGGAAGCATTATCTGCCATCTTTTGTGGTCCACCACAACTGACGGCAATAAGGGCTGCAGCAATAAATGATGCAAAAATGTTCAATCTTCTCATAATTACTTGGTTATTAGTTTAATACTTAATGCTCTTTTGAATTGCTTCTACAAACTTAATAATGTTTTTCAATTTATAAAAAAAATGAATACAAATCCTCCTGAATTCAAGGTAATTGAATACGGTTCATTCCATTAGCATGATCCTGGTGGAAAATTGCATCCTCGATAATTGAATAATGCCTTTTTACGGAAATAAAGTCTAAATGTTCCATATCAAGCACAAGAATTTTCTGATTTTTTAATGAACGAAGATATTCAAAGTATCCATGCTGCACATTTTCAAGGTATTCAGGGGTAATATCCTGTTCATAATCCCTGCCTCTTTTCCTGATATTTGAAACCAGTTTTTCTACACTCAAATAAAGGTAAACATACAGGTCAGGCTTTGGCAATTGCTGGTGAATGATATCAAATAATTGCCGGTAAAGATTATATTCATCAACCTGCAGGGTTATCTTGGCAAAAATCAGGGATTTACTGAAAAAATAATCCGCCACTGTAAAGGGCTGGAACAGTTCGGGAGAGGTTAACTCCCTGTGTAACTGGTTATACCTTGCTGCAAGGAAGGAGAGCTCCAGCGGAAAGGAGTACCTTTCCTGATCCTTGTAGAACTTTGGAAGGAAAGGATTATCTGCATATTGTTCAAGGATGAGCCTTGCATTATGCTTTTCAGCTATCATACTTGCGAGGGAGGTTTTCCCAGCTCCAATATTCCCTTCAATGACAAGGTAATTGATCATCAATAGACAGGTTCAACCCCCAAATTATAAAATGCAAAGGAATAAACATCGGCCATATTTTCGATTTCCTTACTTACAGGCTTTCCGGCACCATGTCCCGCATCCGTTTCAATCCTTATCAGAACGGGGTTGGGACCATTATAGTGCTCCTGCATTGTAGCAGCGTATTTAAAAGAATGGGCAGGCACTACCCGGTCATCATGATCGGCTGTCTCAATCATTACTGCTGGATAATTTAATCCGGACCTGATATTATGAAGTGGTGAGTACCTATACAGGTATTCAAATTCGACAGGGTCTTCACTGGAGCCATAGTCTATGGTCCAGTAATAACCAATTGTGAACTTATGAAATCGCAACATGTCCATCACCCCGACGGCCGGAAATGCAACCCTGAACAGCTCCGGACGTTGATTAATGACGGCGCCCACCAGGAGTCCGCCGTTAGAACCGCCCCTGACAGCAAGTTTATCTGCTGATGTATAATTATGCTCAATTAGGTATTCAGCCGCGTTAATGAAATCATCAAAAACATTTTGTTTATTAAGGACCATTCCGGCTTTGTGCCATGCCTCACCGTATTCTCCCCCACCCCGGATATTTGCTGACACATAAATACCACCGTTTTCAAGCCACACGATCCTGTTGGTTCGGAAGCCTGGTTTTAAGCTAACATTAAAACCACCATAGCCATATAATAAAAGAGGATTATTGCCATCCAGCTCCACGTCTTTATGGTGGACAATGAACATGGGAACCTGTGTGCCGTCTTTACCGCTGTAAAAGACCTGCCTGGTGATGTATTGAGAATCGTCAAAATCAATGTCTGTTTTATGGTATTCTTTTGTCTCACCTGTCTCAATATTGTATAAAAAAACCGTAGGTGGGTTAGTAAATGATTCAAAAGTATAGAATATGTACCTGTCGTTTATATCGGTATGGACCGTACTAATTGCACCCGGACCAGGAAGTTCGAGATCTTTTATAAAATTTCCATCTATATCATGGAGACTGAGAAAGTCCTGTGCATCTTTCATATATTGTACCAGCAACTTCTTTCCAGCAATAGCAGCCTGGGAAATGACCCTGTCTTCCTGTTCAGGAACAATCTCAATCAGGTCCCTACCAGTTCTTAAATCAATCGCCGCTACTTTATACCTGCCTGCATCTTTATCCGTAAGCAGGTACAAGCGGTTCTCCAGTACGCCGATTGGATTGTAATTATGTTTGAAGCCCTTGAGTACTTCCCTGAACTTCCATTCCTTTTGCCCGAGATCTGCTACGATAATGGCATTTCCACTGGTGCTTTCAAAGGTGTACAGGTAAAGATAATTGCTTCCCCTGGTGATACGTGGCATATAGGTCAGATCATTCCTCTCCTGATCCCAGTATACCAACTTATCACTGTCCTGTGCAGTCCCTATTTTATGATAAAAAACCTTGTTATTCAAATTTTTACCTGAAAATTCCTCATCGTCACCTGGTGCATCAAACCTGCTGTAAAAAAACCCATCATCATGCCAGGCGACAGAAGCAAACTTTGTCCACATAATGTGGTCATCCAGGTCCCGCCCTGTTTCCATATCCCTTATAAAAATCTCCTGCCAGTCACTCCCTGCACGAGCTACACTGTAGGCTGCATATTTGCTGTCACCCGAAAGGATTAAACTGGTAACTGCTGCGATTCCTTCTTCAGAATGTGTATTTGGATCAATAAAGACATCAGGTTCTTCATTAATGTTCTTCATAATGTAATACACATCCTGGTTCTGGAGTCCGGAATTCTTTTCAACGAAATAATATTTCCCATCCTTCCAGGGTGCTCCGGATTTTGGGTAATCCATTAGTCCTGTCAGCCGCTCCCTAAGTTTTTGTCTATAAGGTATCTGGTCAAGGTAGGCAAAGGTAACCTCATTCTGGGCTCCCACCCAGGCTTCCGTTTCGGCCGAATGGTCATCCTCAAGCCATCGGTATGGATCCGGTACCAGCGTACCGAAATAATTATCTACCGTATCGACTTTGCGGGTTTGGGGATAGTTAAACTTTTTTGGGGAACATGCTAGAAGTGAAGCCATTGCTAGAAAAATTGTTAATCTTTTCACGTTGCATAGGTTTTCGGAGATCAGGAAACTTAAATATAAAAAGAAAACCGCAAAGACTTCTTATCAATCCTTGCGGTTCTCCATATGTTTGCTTGGCTACTACTCAGGTTTCCTGTCCCGGTTGTCCCGGTTGCCCCTGTTGTCCCGATTATCTCGATTATCCCGGTTGTCCCTTTGCCTGCGGTCACCTCCTGAGGGTGGTTGATAACCTTCCGGTTTTGGCTGCAAGACTTTCCTTGATAATTTCAGGTTCCCGTTCTTCTCATCAATGCTGATCAGTTTAACTTCCAGTTCATCACCCACATTGACTTCATCTTCGATTTTTTCCACCCTTCTCCAGTCCCACTCCGAGATGTGCAGTAAACCTTCTTTGCCCGGCATGATTTCGACAAAGGCACCAAAAGAAACCACTCCTTTGACCTTGCCTTTGTAGATCTCACCCACCTCAGGTTCTGCTGTGATCTCAGCGATCTTGGCCAGGGCAGCTTCGATGGAATCCTTATTGTCAGCAAAAACATCTATTACGCCCCTGTTGTCAATCTCCTCAATTACAATCGTAGCTCCTGTATCGGCCTGTATGCCCTGGATAATTTTACCACCCGGACCGATGACGGCACCGATCAGGTCTTTTGGAATGCTGATCTGTACTATCCTTGGAACATGTGGTTTAAAATCTTCTCTGGGCTTATCAAGGACCTCGTTCATCTTGCTGAGTATGTGAAGACGTCCCTTTCTTGCCTGTTCCAGTGCTTCAGCAAGGATCTCATAAGAAAGTCCATCTACTTTAATATCCATTTGTGTTGCCGTAATACCGTCTTCGGTTCCGGCCACTTTAAAGTCCATGTCTCCTAGGTGGTCTTCATCTCCCAGGATATCAGACAGGACTGCATATTTTCCTGAATCTGTATCGGTGATCAGTCCCATGGCAATCCCGGATACAGGCTTGCTGATCTTAATCCCGCAGTCCATCAATGCTAGTGAACCTGCACATACGGTGGCCATGGAAGAGGAACCGTTGGATTCCAGGATGTCAGAAACGATCCTGACTGCATATGGATTTTCCTCTCCAACAGGCAACACCTTCTTCAATGCCCGGTGAGCCAGGTTCCCGTGACCTACTTCCCTTCGGCTGATGCCCCTGATAGGACGTGCATCACCGGTGGAAAATGGGGGGAAATTATAATGCAGGGTAAATTTATCTGTTCCCTGGATTAATACCTCATCGATCATTTTCTGATCCATCTTGTTGCCGAGTGTGACAGTGGTCAGGGATTGTGTCTCACCCCGGGTAAATACAGATGAGCCGTGTGGGGCCGGGAGGTAATCTACCTCGCACCATATAGGACGAATCTCATCAGTTTTTCTTCCGTCCACCCTTTTACCCTTATCCAGGACAAGGTTTCTAAGCGCCTTTTTCTCAACATCATGAAAATACCGTTTGGCCATACTGGTTTTAGCAACTGCCTCCTCATCATCTTCCTTGATAAGCTCGGCAATGATCGCATCCCTTACTTCAATACTGGCTTCATGACGATCATGTTTTGGCATGCCTGCACCTGCTATTTTTACCAGCTTATCATAAGCTTTTTCAGCAATCTGAGACCTGAGATCTTCGTCGTTGTTCCCATGATCATACTCACGTTTGATCTCCTTTTTTACTTCAGCAGCCAGTTCCTTTTGTATCCGGCAATGCTTCTTAATTTCCTCGTGTCCAAACTTGATGGCTTCGAGCATCTCGGATTCTGAAACTTCGCTCATTTCTCCTTCAACCATAAGGATGTTTTCCTCAGTAGCCCCCACGAGGATATCAATATCCGCTTCTTCAAGCTGTTTGAACCCCGGATTGATCATGAACTTTCCATCAATCCTGGCAACCCTGGCTTCTGATATGGGTCCGTTAAAGGGAACATCCGATACCGATAATGCAGCTGATGCTGCCAATCCTGCAAGTGCATCGGGCATAACTTCTTCTTCTGCCGAGTACAGGGTAACATTGACAAAGGTTTCCGCATGGTAATCATCCGGGAACAATGGCCGAAGGGCCCGGTCAACTAATCTTGATATGAGTATTTCGTAATCCCCGGGCCTGGTTTCCCTCTTCAGGAATCCACCAGGGAACCTGCCTGCGGCAGAAAACTTTTCTTTATATTCAACTGAAAGGGGCATGAAATCTACATCCGCTCTTGCTTCAGTGGCTGACACAACTGTCGCCAATATCATGGTTTTGCCCATTCTTACGACAACCGAACCATCTGCCTGCTTGGCCAGTTTGCCTGTTTCTAAGGTAATGGTCCTTCCATCACCCAGGTCGATTGTCTTTTCTATTACTTTTAACATTTTCTTACTTCTTTTATTCTTTACATTTATAGATACGAAAAAAGGCAATTGCTTAATTGCCTTTTTAAAAATATTTAGCAGGAATTATTTCCTTAGCTTTAGTGATTTGATGACCGCTCTGTATCTTTCAATATCGCGGTCTTTGAGGTAGTTCAATAAACGTCTGCGCTTCCCTACAAGCAGAACCAGGGCTCTCTGTGTCCCAAAATCCTTTTTATTCTTCTTAAGGTGCTCGGTAAGGTGTGCAATCCTGAATGAAAACAATGCTATCTGCCCTTCAGATGAACCGGTGTCTTCAGCAGATTTGCCATATTTCTTAAAAAATTCTTTCTTCTTCTCTGTTGTTAAATACATGGTACTTTAATTCTTTGATCTTTACTGTTCTCAGAAAACGAACTGCAAAAGTATTTATTTTTTTCGATATAGCAATAATTAAGGTGTAAAAAATGAAAATGAGGCAGGTAAATTATGTGCCTGATGCAGAAGCGCTTAACTCTCAGACTCCACTTCTTCGGCAAGAATGGTCTTGAGCTGGTTGATCTGATTTACAGTACCCAGTACAAACAGCTTATCGGATGAAGACAGGATAACATCCTGTGAGGGGTTGATGATATAAGACCGGTCAGCTTTTCGCAGACCAATAATATTTGCGCCGGAACGGTTTCGTATATCCAGTTCTTTTATCACCCTTCCATCGAAACAGGAGGCTAACTTCTCACAGGTCAATTCCTCCAGGAATACATTATCCGGTTCCTGCAGCATGATAAAATCGACAAATTCAGCAACATCTGGCTGTGTTACCAGCTTCGCCATCCTTTGTCCACCTACCCTGTCAGGCATGATTACATTATTGGCCCCTGCCCGTTTTAGTTTGAAGTCACTATTCTCATTGGATGCCCTGGAAATGATTTTCAACTTTGGATTCATCCCCTTGGCAGTAAGCACTATATAGAGAT
>CAZXOJ010000012.1:0-15520 GCA_964642325.1 uncultured Bacteroides sp.
TGCAGCGGGATGCATTCATGTATATCGACCTCGGAAACCACCTGGCCTGGGGTTATCATTCAGTACCTCCATCGATAGCCGTGTTCGCCAATATTTCAAGGTTTCTTCTTGGTGATACCACCTTTGCCATCAGGTTTTTTCCTGCCATTGTTGGCGTAGTTTCCATCGTGCTTATAGGGATCATGGTGAGAGAGGCAGGAGGAGGAAAATGGGCCCAGTTCTTTGCCTGCCTTGCCTTCCTTGCTGCCCCGGCATTTTTGCGCAGCAATACCCTTTTCCAGCCTGTCTCTTTTAACCAGTTCTACTGGCTTTTGCTGGCTTTCTTGCTATTCAGGTTGATCCGGACCAGGAAGCCTGCATACTGGTATTTTATTGGGATTGTCTCGGGACTGGCATTCCTGAATAAGTACTCGGTTGTATTCTATCTTTTTGGTATAATCGTGGCGGTACTGCTGACCCCTCTACGAAGCTGGCTACGGAAACCCCAGCCGTATATTGCCATGGCCATTGCAGGATTGATAGCATTGCCCAACCTCATCTGGCAGGTCAATCATAACTGGCCTGTGATCAACCATATGCAAGAACTGGCAGAGACCCAGCTGGTGCATGTCCGGCTAGACATTTTTCTAACGGAACAAATCATGATGTTCCTCCCTGTTTTTTTCATCTGGATCCTCGGCCTTGTCTACATTGCCTTCTTCAAAGATGGCAAACCTTACAGGGCCTTTGCATGGATCTACCTGGTAGTGGTGCTTTTACTCATTATCCTGCGTGGAAAGTCCTATTA
Source organism: uncultured Bacteroides sp. (assembly GCA_964642325.1). Taxonomy (GTDB): domain Bacteria; phylum Bacteroidota; class Bacteroidia; order Bacteroidales; family SM23-62; genus SM23-62. The sequence continues at coordinate 788 of CAZXOJ010000012.1, forward strand.
TACCATAGGATTATATTCATCGCTGTTCGTATTCGGAGGTCTTTTTATTGAGCAATACCTGGTGCGAAGAATCAGGTTTCTTAAATATGTTTTGATCATTTTCATCCTTACTGTATCTGTTGTGGCCCTGCCAATAAGCCTGCCCATCCTGAAGCCTGAGGCTTTTATCCAATTCTATAAATCCATGGGCAAGGAAAAATTTCATCGCTGGGAAGACGGGGAATATTATGACCTTCCGCAGGATTATGCTGATATGATAGGTTGGGAGGAACTTTCTCGTATGGTTGGTGAAACTTATCAGAGACTGACTCATGAACAGCAGGCAAAATGTACAATCCTGGCAAATAATTATGGTGAGGCCGGATCAATTAATTTTTACGGTACAAAATACGATCTGCCTACGGTCATCAGTTACAGCGACAGTTATATATTCTGGGCCCCTGAAAGCATTGATGGGGAGTACCTGATCAAAATCGGGGATAGCGATAACCTGCATGAGCTGTTTAATCAGGTTGATATCGTTGGCAGGATCTCAACACCCTATGCAAGGCAGGAAGGAACTCCCGTATACTTTTGTGCTGACCCGAAGACGGATGTGAACCTTGTATACCAGGAAGAACTGCAGAACAGGCTGGAACGATATCATAATGATTAAGTTCAGGAGAATTCCATCCGTCAATGATGGTGATGCACTGCCTCCAAGCTTCAGGTCCTGCTTTGAGAATCCTTTGATTATTCGTACTTTTAGCATATCATGAATCCGAAGAATGCCGTAAAAGTTTTAAAGGACCAGATTGAAAAACTGGAGGCCAAAGATTTTGATCTGAATGCCTGGAAAAATTTCACCACTCTCCTGCTGGAAAGGATATTCGGGCAGAAAACCAAAAAGATAGAAGCCATTCGAAAGATCAAATATGACCAGGGAAGCTGGGTTTTAAGGGATGAAACGGGATATACGAATTCCATGGAGGCCTGCAAAAAACTGGGCAGTGAAATTCTTGAAGAAGCCATTGTTGAACTGGAGGCTTTTGGTGCTCCGGAAGAGACCAGCAATACCATAAACTTTGATGTAATACTGAATGCGCTTCAGGATGAGCTGACCGGATCACAATTGCGTGAAATTAAAACTGCCCTTGAAGAAGAGAGACAGATCAAAGACCTGCAAAAGATCCTGGTTACCAAACTGAAAGGATTTGATTCTGAGGGTATATATGCAATCGTTGCGAATATTCTCAGTAACGAAGAGGTCATCAAAAACCTTCAATCTTAAGCCATTTTTCTCCTATCTGTTGATTCCGCCGAAATTGCTAATTTTGCAGCCAATTGAACGTTTATGAAAAGAGTTGTGGTTGGTTTATCCGGTGGAGTTGATTCCAGTGTTGCGGCTTACCTGCTCAAACAGCAGGGATATGATGTAATCGCTGTATTCATGATCAACTGGCATGACAAGACCGGTACGCTGGAAGGTGATTGTCCTTGGAGAGATGACCTGGTTTTTGCACAGCTCGTGGCTAAAAAACTGGATATTCCTTTCCACAGTGCTGACCTCAGCAAGGTCTACAAGAAGAGGGTGATAGATTATATGTTTCATGAATATGAGATGGGACGGACACCTAATCCTGATGTACTCTGTAACCGCGAGATCAAATTTGATGAGTTTTTCAAAGTCGCCGAAAAGTACAATGCGGACTTCGTCGCTACGGGGCATTATTGCAGGAAGGAAACTATTGAAAAGGATGGGAAATCAGTTTACAGGTTGCTCGCAGGACTAGATCCCAATAAGGAACAATCCTATTTTTTATGCCAGCTTAACCAGGAACAGCTTTCGAAGATCCTGTTCCCCATTGGCGAGCTTCCAAAGGAAAGGGTCAGGGAGATAGCCAGTGAACAAAACCTGCCCACAGCCGATAAAAAGGATTCACAGGGAATATGTTTCATCGGAAAGGTAGACTTGCCGACTTTTCTTCAGCAACGGCTTGAGACCAAAAAGGGGGATGTGATTGAAATTCCCAGGAGGTTCAAAGACTATCTTGATTTTAATCCTGAGAGGGACAATCCCATTTATCTCTCCCAGCCCTGGCAATACCAGCCGGAAGACGGGATCAATATCGGCACCCATAACGGCGCCCATTTTTATACCATTGGCCAGCGCAAAGGCCTGAACATAGGTGGAAAGAAGGAGCCATTGTTCATCATTGGAACAGATACAATGCGGAATATTATTTATACAGGGGAAGGAAAAAACCACCCGGGATTGTACCGGAAAGGACTGTCAATCAATACCTCTGCCATGCATTGGGTCAGGCCGGACCTTCAATTAAAACAGGGTGAATCGAAAAGATTCAGTTTCCGCATAAGGTATCGCCAGTCACTGCAAAAAGGCACACTCCATGTCATGAAAGAAGCTTCCTATATTGTTTTTGACAAAGCCCAGCGGGGGATAGCACCAGGACAGTTTGCCGCCTGGTATGAGGGGGATGAGGTCATTGGCTCAGGGGTGATTGATTAGATACTCAGATCTGCCCGATCACCACAACCCAGTCTTTTTCAGGTTCTGCCGGCGGTTCTCCCAGGAATTGATTTCCACTTCCCTGCAAGGAGGTGATACTTCCATCCTGCAGTTCACCACCCTCACGGGGATTAAACCATTTTACCTGCAATGCTTCTTCAGAATCAATTTTGAGACTGGCCTGCTGCGTCATTGCAGGCAGGTAAACCAGGTATACTTCACCGGTTTTCGCTAGGCAGTAAGCAGCCTTGATATTTACCAGTTCATCCTGGCAATTCATTTCTTCCAATGGAAAGCGGTTTACAAATTGAGTGGCAATGGAAGATTGTTTCCACCAGGTTTCACGGCTGCGAAAATCCTCACAGGTCAGATCCGTGTGTGGATAACGGTAACCGAAATACCATTCAACCCCTGTCCCGCCTGCCAGCAAAGCGCCCCAGAGGGCAAGATGGCGGATGGTATCATGATCGGCATCGTATGAATCAGGCATGACGCCTTTCCAATGGGGACCGAGTTCATCGAAGTTTACAATCCACGGCTTGCCAGCCTCAGTTGATTTCAGCACCCATCTCCTGACCACTCCATGCACCAATTCAGGATTTCCTTCCTGTATGGAGGGTCCGTCAAGGCTTTCAAATCCAAGCATAGGAGTCAGGTATTCATCTTGTTTATCCTGTCCACTATGGGTGTGTAAGACAACATTGCTGGGATAGGGATTGATCTGTTTGATGTAATTGGCCATGTCTTTTTTCTGGGCGTCAGTCTGCCCGATGGGGGTCCAGGGCGCGGGTCCATTTTCTTCACCAAGGTTCCAGCTAATGGCCAGGTGATGGCCAAAACGGGCAATCAGTTCCCGCAGGTAAAGCCGTCGCTGAACCCCGGTATGTCCCATATCGAGTAAACATTCATTCTCGGTTTCCTGAAGGACAAAGTGAGCCATGATCCCCAGCTCGTCCATATATTCAAATACCACCTCCCATTGGTCCAGCTTGCTGCAATCAAACCTGTATCTCTCATTATAATCAGTATAGGGCCAGACATCCTTCCCGTCGCCTATGATATTCATGGTCAGCATATATACAGAGTTCACGCCGGCTGATTGTAGATAGTTCAGCGCACCTATCATGCCCTTTCCCTTACCGTCCTGCCAGCCTGGGTTTCCTTCCTGCCAGTCTCCAAGATGAGGTCCATATTTATGAAGGCTCTCCTTGGGATCCGCTTCCCCTTCCCTGACTTCCTTTTTCAGGCTGAAGCGGGATGTCTGGTCAAAATCTGCATATGCCAGGAAATTCTCGGGACTGTCTGCCCCGTTTTTAATCCATATATCATCACTTCTCTGGAATTTAAAATAACCATTCCCTCCGTTAATGATTCGTCCCTTCCCACGGAAATCTGGACCGGATTTGTCGGATGCTGCAATCTCCATTGATCCTTCCCCTCCATCCATAACAATTTCCTCGCCCAATGCTTCACCGTCAAGCACGGCGATATTTTTCCCTTTCCTGAATGACACTTCATAATTCCAGGTTCCGGTAGCATCAGGACTGAAATGGATCTTCCATGTATTACCAGATTTAGCAGATGTTTCCCCTGCATTTCCGTCAGCAGCATAATAGCCAGGCACATTATAGGTTTTGCTCCCCTGAGAAAATACGGCTTCCACCTTATAATCCAGGAATGGATTTTCCTCTGCCCATTCGGATGTTTCTGGTCCGTGAATGACAAGGGTGACCTTATGCCATTGCAAAAATTCACCGATTACTTCAATCCCTTGTTTGATTGGGGACTGACATGACAAGATCAGTACAAGAAAAGAAAGGTAAATGAGCTGTTTCATCTTATTTTTTTTGTTTAGCATTAGCGGCTTACATGTGGTAATTCCTTTTCCAGGAATTTGAGGCTCTCTTCGACCCAATGGTCCGGATCTTCTACAAATCCACCACTGGCTTCACTTCCCATCTCAATACCAGCCACACATGGTTCCCCATTTCTAGCACAATTTTCCTCTATGCCTAATTCAAGGCACTTATCCACATACTGGCGAAATGGGACAGCTCCGGTACCCAGTATACTATTGGTATGTGCAAAGCTTTCCGTTTCACTTAAATGAACATGCAATATCCTGCTTTTCAATTTTTCCAATTGTTCCGGTTCCTCACGGGTGATCACCAGATGGCCGACATCAACATTTGGATATACATTTGGCAGGCCGATATCTTCAACAGCCTTCGCAAGCTTGTAAGTATTATTGCAAATGAAATATACATGCGGATCCAGCTCTATTCCTACCAGGAGATCCTTATCCAGTCCCCACTCAGCAAAACGTCCAACATTCTCCAGCATGTACAACCAGGACTGTTCCGGGCTGGTTCCCAATTCATAAAGTCCACCACCCCAGCAAACCAGCAATTGCCGTCCACCCAACTCCAGCTGGAAATCTGCACAGGCCTTCATGTAATCAAATACTGCATCACGTTTTTTAGGATCCGGGTGTGCAGTATCCTTGGTAGCAACCATTAGCATCTGTGTACTGTGAATCCCATTATCTTTCACGATTTTCACCGCTCCAGCACGCTCTTTCCTGCTCATTGTCAAGGGATTACCTTTGCGTATCCCAGCATACTCAATGTATTTAAAACCATACTTAGCAGCTGCCCGCAGAGATTCTTCAGGACCCTTGTTCCCGACTTCGTAAACAAGGGTATTTAATGCCAATTTCATAATGAAAGGATTTGGTTTTAAAGATATAACACTGGATTGGAAAATCCAATGTTCAGAGGCATTGGCTATTAGAAAACGCGATATCCCCTACTCACTATTATGAAGGCCACATTCCTTATGTTCTGCATTTTCCCACCACCAGCGTCCTGCCCTGGAATCCTCCCCAGGTTGGATGGCTCTTGTACAGGGTTTACAGCCAATGCTTGGAAAGCCACGGTCGTGTAATACATTATAAGGAATATCATTTTCCCTGATATATTGCCAGACCTGTTTTTCTGTCCAGTTGATCAGAGGGTTCAGCTTCATCAGGCGGTGTTTGTCATCCCATTCCACAAGCTTATTAAAGAACCTTGTAACCGTCTGGTCTTTCCTCAGGCCACATATCCAGATCTCCATACCATCCATGGCACGTTTGAGGGACTCATTCTTACGCACATCACAACAAAGCTTTCTGTTTTCAATGCTTTTATAAAACAGGTTAATACCCTTGCTTGCCACCATTTCCTGAACCTTCTGGTAATCCGGGAAATAGACTTCTATATTCAGGTTAAATTCTTCGTTGGTATGCTGGATCAGGTCATAGGTTTCCTGGTACAACCTGCCTGTATCAAGGGTAAATATCCTTGTCCCACGGTCAACATCAGCGATCATTTTGGTCAGCACCTGGTCCTCAGCCCCCATACTGGAAGCAAAGACAATTTTCCCCCTGTACCTATCGAGAAAAAAGGACAGTATCTCCTGCGGATCCTTCCCCGTCCATTTCTCATTCAACTCATCTATCAAATGCTCCTTCATTTTTCTTCCTCGCTCTTTTCCTCAACCTGAGGTTTCAGGGTATTTTTCAGAATCAAATAGCCCAGTATCCCGGCCACAAGGGAACCCATTAATATTCCGATCTTGGCATGGTTCAGCAAGCCTGCATCCTTGTAGGCCAGGCTGCTTATGAACATGGACATGGTAAAGCCTATACCTCCAAGGAAACCAAGTCCGACCAAATGTATCCATTTTGTACCCGGTGGCAGGGCTGTTATTTTCAGCCTGATGCCAAGCCATGCGAATATTATTATCCCGAGTACTTTTCCCAGGATGAGGGCTAGGGCAATATTGATGGAAAGTGGACCTATCACCGATTCACCCGGAGAAGCACTCAGCAATACACCGGCATTGGCAATGGCAAAGACTGGCATTACAAAAAAGGATGTAAAGCCGTGCATTCGATGTTCCAGGGACTGCAGGGGACTGTGAACCTTGCTGTAATACACCTCCATATTATCAAGTGCTTCCAGTTGCTCCTTATTCAGCAAAAGTTTTTCCTCTGAATCAATATTTTCAAAAGCTTTGAGATTTGATTTAGTGACCCGGTTAAACACCGATAATTTTATACTCCGTTTTGCTGGCACAATAAAGGCCAGGGCAACGCCGGCAACGGTCGGATGCAAACCGGATTTTAGGAAATAATACCATATAAATATACCCACTACCAGAAAAACTCCTGGATTACGCATGCCTGCCCTTACTGCCAGGAACAGCATGATAAACAATGTACCGGCTATCATAAGGTTATCCCATCCCACTGATTCGCTGTAAAATGCAGCAATGACGATCACTGCTCCCATGTCATCCACAATGGCAAAGGCGGCCAGGAATACCTTCAATGCCAGGGGTACTCTTTTCCCTAGCAGGCTGAGTATACCCAGTGAAAATGCAATATCGGTGGCCATGGGTATGCCCCAGCCTTCAGACCCGGGATTGTTGCCATGTAATATAACGAAGACTGAAGCCGGGATTACCATTCCTCCAATGGCGGCAAAAATGGGCAGGGAAGCCTGCCGGAAAGTGGATAGCTCACCTACCAGTATCTCCCGCTTGATTTCCATTCCCACAACAAAAAAGAAAATCGCCATGAAACCATCATTAATCCAAAGGATAAGTGGCTTTGACAATTTAAACACATTGCCCACCTGCACAGATAACTCCCAGTTAACCATACGGGTATAGGCATCAGAGGCAGCAGAGTTGGCCATTATCATAGCAATGGCTGTACAAATAATCAGGAGTATCCCACTGGCCGCTTCAATTTTGAAGAACCGCTGGAATGGTCCGACGATTGTGGTCAGTGCAGATGCTTGTTTGGCTGACATGGCAATGAATTTATGGCGAAAATAGTCAATATATTAATAAAATACCTATTTGTCCGCTTTTATAAAATTGTTATAACGGCCCAGGTCGTACCAGTAGTCCTGGTTATGCGTATAAGCTCCAATCATATGCCGCTCAGCCAGCTCCAGGTACATCTCTGTCAGTGATCGAGGCTCTGTTTTGGGGAAGAAATCCAGGAATTCTGCATTGATCACCTGTACACAGGTATTGCCAAAATCCTCAAGCGATCCTGAGGGGGATCGGACCATCCTCTTTTCTCCGGTTTCATTATGTACCCATCCACATAAAGATCCTGTTCCGTCATACAACAGGGATCTTGATGTTGGCCGCTTCTTCACAGCCAGGGTTGCCAGTGTGTTACCTTCCCTGTGATTCCTGATGAGTTCGCCAATATCCAGGTTGGTAAATACATCTACATTATGGACAATAAAATCCTTCTCTTCCTTCAAAAATTCTCTGGCCTGCAATATGGCACCACCAGTATCCATCAATTCATCAGATTCATCCGAAATATGTAAACTCACACCCTGTATATACAGCTTGTCAAGGAACTCAACCACCTTCCCGGCAAAATGATGGACGTTTACCATGATTTCATAGACACCTGCATCTGCCAGGTTCCTGATAATTCTCTCCACCATCGGCATTCCCCTAAAAACAACAAGTGCTTTGGGTGTTCTATCAGTCAGGGGCTTCAGCCTGCTACCCATTCCGGCGGCAAGGATTATTGCTCTCATCAGATTTTCAGCGTTACATTACATTTTTCCAGGTTTGCAGACCCAGTCTTTTTTCTTTACCCTGCTGTGGCATTTCTGGCATTGATATCTGGGTTTCTCAGACAATCTTTCCTTTGCCTTCTTCTTGCCTATCTCACACATTGTTTTGCCCATCCCCTTACAATTCTTTTTTATCCTGTTCCCGGTGTTTCAAAACAACATTTACAGGGTATTTTTTTTTAAGGTAGTCCTTAAGCTGCTCTGCACAGTATACGGATCTATGTTGTCCGCCTGTACACCCAAAATTCACCATCAGATTGGTATACCCCCTTTGTGTATAAACCTCCACAGATTGGTCCATCAGGGAAAATATCTTTTCCAGGAAATTCGAGACTTCAGGTTTGCCGGCCATGAAATCTATTATATCCTGATCCTGGCCTGTTGATTTCTTGTAAACTTCTATCCTGCCAGGGTTGGGAAGGGTCCGGCAATCAAAAACATATCCACCCCCGTGTCCACTGTAATCCCTGGGAATACCAAGTTTATAAGAGAAGCTGGTAATATTCAGTGTTAAATTTTTTTCTGCCTTAGTATGTTTCCAATTTGATAATCCCGCCAGGCCTTGCAGGCATTTTGTCAGTTCCGGCATCCCTTGTGGGATAAGTGACTGATCAATCAGCCATCCGATATTTTGTATGGCAAAAGGGATACTCTGAAGGAACAGAGGAATGTTTTCAATAATCCCCCTTAAGCCATATGCTCCCATGGCTTGCATTATCCTGACCAGTACAAAACCATAGTAGTATTTTTCAAATTCCGCAGCATCATTTTTATTTACCTCTGCAAGTTTTTCCAGGTAATATTGCAATAGTTCTTCCCTGAGGTCGGATGGAAGATCAATCCGTGCTTCGAACAGCAATGATGCCACATCGTACTGCAGAGCACCCATCCTTCCCCCCTGGTAATCAATAAAATGAAATGCTTCATTCTGGTACAGGATATTCCTGGCCTGGAAATCACGGTAGAGAAAATGATCTCTTTTAGCATTCATAAGAAAGTTTGCAAAAAACTGAAAATCATCTTCCAGCTTCTGCTCGTCAAAAGGGATGCCCTGTAAATTCAGGAAAAAATACTTGAAGTGGTTCAGGTCCCACAATACTGACTGTCTGTCAAATTCTTTCCGGGGAACACATACCGAGTAATCCAATCCTGCATGCCCTTCCATCTGAAAATTCAACAAGTGTTCAAGTACCGAGTGATAGTAAGGAAGTACCTTCCCTGGAAATGATCCCTCTTCCCTGGACTGGTCAACCAGGTGTTTCAACATCAGGTCACCAAAATCCTCCTGCAGGTAAATTCCCTTTTCCTCCTGAACAGCATACAGTTCCGGCACATTCAATCCTTTGTTTCTAAAATGTTCGGTAAACCTGAGAAATGCCCTTGTTACCAGCGGATCCGGACTGATGGCGCCGATACAGGAAGTATTCTCTCCCTCCATTCTGAAATACCTCCTGTGAGAAGGAGACCTGGGCAATTCAATGATTTTATGAGCTTGTGTGCCATAGTGCTGGCGGTACAGTTCTATTAATTCTTCCTTTTTCAATGCTTGTGAAATTAATAACTGCAAAAATAATAAATAAAAGATGCGCGGGTCTAATAACAATTTTTATAATTTTACGCTCGAATACTGACAAGATGAAACTATCCATTTACAGCCAGAAAGAATTGAACTTCGTTGAGCTCAATCTGACTGGCACTGATGAAGACTACAATAAACTGGATACTGAATCCAGGTATATTGACAGTGTAGTCTTCAACCTCTTCACAGCCTGCTTTGAGAAATCCAATAAGCTGTATGAGTATTATGATGCTACCAGGTACAACACCCGTTATATCATCCCCCTGAGGAACCAGCTGCTGATTCACCTGGTTATACTTCAAAAGATCAGATCCCTTTCCGAGTTTCAGTCACTCCTGGATGAAAAAGTTTTTGGCAAAGATTTCCTCCTGGCCGTCGTCAGGATGGATAAAACCTGGATGGATCACTGGACCATCTACCATGAAAAGATGGTCAATATCAACCAGGAGCTCCTTGATCTTGTTGATTACTGTATAGATGAGGACCATAACCTGTATGTTATTGGTTACTGATTTTCTTATTTAGACTGCTTTAAATTAAATCTTCCTGACTCTCAGACAATAGCCTAATTTTCAAGATATTGGAACCTTTGCCTGTCCAGACATCAATGTAGATTTGCTGTTTAAAATCATGGTAATAAATCCCTATAATTGGTTATGTTTGTAGGCATTACCAATCAATATCATCATGCCCAGTTTTGTAATTACAGAAAAATGTGACGGATGTAAGGCATTGGACAGGACCGCATGCCAGTATATCTGTCCCAATGACCTGATGCTCCTGGACAAGGAGAGCAATAAGGCCAAAAACCGGGCTCCCGATATGTGCTGGGAATGTTACAATTGTGTAAAGATCTGTCCCACACAGGCCATTGAAGTTCGTGGATACGCCGACTTCATGCCCCTGGGAGGCGTTGTCCAACCACTACGCAGTTCAGATGCCATTATGTGGTCTGTGAAGTTCAGGGACGGGATGATCAAGCGATTCAAGTTTCCCACCCGGACAATACCAGAAGGGTCTGCTGTTCCTGATGCTGGTTTTGAGACTGGTACCGAGGACCTGAAAAGCCCATTGCTTAGAACAGAACCGGCCTCCACCGGTCTTGATGAACTTGAAAAAATCTGATCATGAGCATTACAGAGAACTTTGAAACCGTTGAGATCCAGACGGATATCCTTATTCTTGGAGGTGGAATGGCCGCCTGCGGGGCAGCCTATGAAGCAGCCCACTGGGCAAAAAAACATAACCTCAGTGTCACACTGGTGGATAAAGCCTCCATGGACAGATCCGGTGCTGTTGCTATGGGACTGTCAGCCATCAATATGTACCTGGGACTGAAAGAGGGGAAGAATACCCTTAGCGATTATGTGAAATATGTCAAGAATGACCTGATGGGCATTGCCCGTGATGACCTGGTGGCCAATATTGGCCGTCATGTGGATGCATCTGTGCATTTATTCGAGCAATGGGGACTCCCCATCTGGAAAGACGATGATGGGAAATATGTGAATGAAGGACGCTGGCAGATCATGATCCATGGAGAATCTTACAAAACCATCGTTGCTGAGGCTGCCAAAAATGCACTGGCTGAGCTTGGTGATAAAGGCCAGTACCTGGAGCGGGTGTTCATCACAGATCCCATAATGGAAGGTGATCGCTGTATCGGAGCCATAGGATTCAGTGTCAGGGATATGAAGGTATACATCTTCAGGGCTAAATCTGTGCTGGCTACCATGGGGGGAGCCGTTCATATATTTAAACCAAAATCAGTTGGCGAGGGACTGGGAAGGTCCTGGTATCCTCCTTTCAATAGTGGTGCCAGTGCTTATTTCACCCTTAAGGCTGGTGCAGAAATGACCTGCCAGGAGGTACGGTTCGTACCTGTGCGGTTCAAGGATGCTTACGGTCCGGTTGGCGCCTGGTTCCTCCTTTTCAAGGCACAGGCCACCAATGCCCTCGGTGAAAACTACATGCAGACCCGCGCTGCTGAACTGGAGAAATGGGCCCCCTATGGATTGGAAAAGCCCACACCTACCAACCTTAGGAATTACCTGATGATGCTGGAGATCGAGGACGGAAAAAGCCCCATCTATATGAGGACGGATGAGGCCATTAAAAAGATCGTTGAGAGCATACCCGATGAAAAAGAAGCAAAACGAAAATTAAAAGAACTTGAAAAGGAGGCCTGGGAAGATTTCCTTGACATGACAGTCAGCCAGGCCCTGCTCTGGGCATCCATGAACATCAAACCGGATGAACAACCATCTGAGATTTCGGCCTGTGAGCCCTACTTCATCTCCTCACACTCCGGGGCATCCGGAGCCTGGGTAAGCGGACCGGAAGACCTTGCCCCTGATGAATATAAATGGGGTTACCCGAATATGACTACAGTGAAAGGATTATTCGCAGCAGGGGATGCCTCGGGCGCATCCAGCCATAAATTCTCTTCCGGTTCCTTTACTGAAGGTCGCATTGCTGCCAAAGCAGCCGCCTCTTTCTGTGTGGATAATCCTGATTTACCTGTGATCTCTGAGGAGAAGATCAAGGAACTGAAGCAGGAGATACTGAAGCCCCTTGAAATTTTCGAAGACCATAAGGACTATACGCAGGATCCCGATGTTAATCCAAATTACATCAAACCCCAGATGTTCATGTTCCGGCTGCAAAAGATCATGGATGAATATGCCGGTGGGGCTTCGAGCGGATTTAAAACATCAGCACCCTTGCTTGAAAAGGGTTTGGAGCATCTCGAAATGCTGAGAGAAGATGCAGCCAGACTGGCTGCGGAGGATACCCATGAGCTCATGCGCTGCTGGGAGAATATCCACCGGATCTGGCAGGCTGAATCGCATATCCGGACCATGCTCTTCAGGGAGGAGACACGGTGGCCGGGCTATTATTTCCGGAGTGATTTTCCGGGGATGTCGGGGGACTGGAAAGTGTTTGCCAATTGCCGGTGGAACCCGGATTCAGATGAATGGGAATTGTTAAAACGCGATATAATAGACCTGGTTGATTAATGCCTGAGCCTGATCAAAATACTGTCCTGATCATTGGCGGTGGTATCAGCGGGATGACGGCTGCAGTAGAGGCTGCTGAAACAGGATGCCGGGTTTACCTGGTGGAAAAGTTGCCCTATCTCGGGGGACAGGTAGCCAGGATCAATGAGTACTTCCCCAAATTATGTCCCCCCTATTGCGGGCTTGAAATAAACTTCAGACGGATCAGGAACAATCCACTGATCGAGGTACTTGTTTCTTCAACTGTTGAGGAGATTAGTGGAGTAGCGGGGGACTTTAAAGCACGGATCAGGAGTGGGCCTGAATATGTGACGGGGGACTGTACAGCATGCGGGGAGTGTGAGGCTGTTTGTCCCGTTGATACAGATGATCCGTTCAATTATGGGATGGCCTCCAGGAAGGCCATTGCCCGGCCCCACGAACTGGCTCACCCGGCCCGCTTTCACCTGGATGATGCGGCCTGCGACAGGCTGTCCTGCAAAAAATGCGTGGATGCCTGCCTGTTTAATGCCATTCAACTGGACGCCCTGCCAAAGACCTTAGAAATCCAGGTTAAGGCTGTCATTCTCAGCACCGGCTGGAAGCCATATGAACCTGAAAACCTGGAGGGTTTTTCATGGGGAAAATCACCGGATGTACTGACCAATGTCATGATGGAACGTCTTGGAGCGCCCAATGGTCCTACCGGAGGGAAGATATTGAAACCCTCCGATCAGCAACCGGCAAAAAAAATCGCCTTTGTGCAATGTGCAGGTTCCCGTGATGAGAACCACCTCCCCTATTGTTCCGCAGTCTGTTGCTCGGCCTCCCTGAAACAGGCGATCTATTTCACCCGGCAGGATAAGGCAAATCTGGCAGACATATATTATATTGACCTGAGGGTAAACGGCAGGAATGAAGATTTTCTAAGGAAGGTGGAAAAAAACAATCAGGTCCGGCTGATTAAGGGAAAGGTCGATAACGTGGGACTGGAAAATGGTAAACCAAAGATAGAAGCAGAAGATATTTTGTCCGGACGGAAGATCCGGACAGACTATGACCTGGTTGTCCTGGCTACGGGTATCGTACCTGAAATTCCATTGTCCCCGGAGGTGGACCTGGACCCGGATGGATTTATTACAAAGGAAAGCCTTGAACATGGATTATCGGCCGGGGGATGCTGCTGCGAGCCTAAGGATGTAGCCAGTACGGTCAGGGAATCAACCGGCATAGTACTCAGTGTCTTACAAAAGAATGTTTAGGGGCGTGGCGGAATCAAAGAACATAGGCGTATATATCTGCAGCGGATGCCAGATCGGGAATGCCATTGATATTGAGGGACTCAAAGCTATAGCTGATGAGTCTTCATCCGTCGGACATTGTGCTGAACATCCCTTTCTGTGCAGCCATGAATCCCGGGAACAGATCAAACTTGATTTACAGGAGAAACAACTTGACTCACTTGTCCTGGCCGCCTGTTCCCCCCGTCACGCGGTAGCCAACTTTTCCTTTGAGCAAACCCTGACCGAAAGGGTGAACCTTAGAGAAGGCGTAGCCTGGACCATGGAACATGGGCATGAAGACACGCAGGCTGCAGGCGAAGACTATCTCAGGATGGGAATTGCCAGGACAGAGACTTCTGCATATCCGGATCCCTACCTGCTCGAGAAGCCCGTTTCAGATATTCTCGTTATCGGCGGAGGCATCAGCGGGATGCAAGCTGCCATTGAATCAGCTCATGCTGGTTACCAGGTATTGCTTGTTGAGAAGGAAAATGAACTGGGTGGATGGTTGAACCACTGGCATGACATTATCCCTGTTTCAGGGGGGAAAGAAACCAATCTCAATTTTTTCCTCCAGGAGAAACTGGAAGAAATAAAATCAATACCGGGGATAAAGGTCCTAGAAGGAACAACAATTTCTTCCATCTCCGGAGAGCCCGGGGCATTCTCTGTTGAGGTCAACCAGGGAGGAAAGGTAACCGGCCAC
>CAZXOJ010000012.1:15620-30668 GCA_964642325.1 uncultured Bacteroides sp.
AGCCTGAAACAGGCACAATACATCAGGCGGCAGCTTCCGGACAGTAATGTGTTTATTGTATATAAGGATATCAGGACACCGGGGAAAAATGAACATTATTACCAGGAGGTCCAGGCAGATTCACGGGTTTTCTTTACCAAGGGAGAGATCTCCGAGATCGCTGACGTGGCAGGGGATTCCATGACAGTCACTGTTACGGATAACCTCCTGGGTGAGCCCATCCGGATCAATGCTGATATGATCGTGGCAGCCACAGGGATGGTTCCGAACCAATCAGCCGATCTGAACCTCAGGTACCGGAAGGGTGTGGGATTACCGGATCGAAAATACGGCTTCCCTGACTCCCATTTTATCTGTTTTCCTTACGAAACACAGCGGACCGGAATTTATGCTGCAGGGGCCGTAAGGGTACCACAGGGAATACAGGCCTGCATGGAAGATGCTGCCGGTGCTTCCCTGAAAGCCATTCAATGTGTTGAGAGTGTAAAACGGGGACAGGCAGTTCATCCAAGGCCCGGGGATGAAAGCTTCCCGGTTTTATCCCTGCAGCGCTGTACTGATTGCAAACGATGTACGGAAGAATGCCCCTTTGGATCCTATGATGAGACAGAAACCGGGACACCCCTCCCCAACCCTGCCAGGTGCAGGCGCTGTGGGATCTGTATGGGATCCTGTCCGGAACGTATCATTAATTTCGAAAACTACTCCATACATGCTATTTCTTCCATGATAAAATCCATCCCCATTCCGGATGAATTTGAAGAAAAGCCACGGATACTGGCTTTCATCTGTGAGAATGATGCCTACCCTGCTTTTGACCTGGCAGCACAGCACCGCCTGAAGATCAGTCCTTATGTAAGGATAATTCCTGTCCGCTGCATTGGCTCCATCAATAAGATCTGGTTGTCGGACGCCCTGTCCCAGGGTTACGATGGGATACTGCAGATAGGATGTAAACCGGGTGAGGATTATCAATGCCATTTTATCACCGGGAGCGAGCTGATGGAAACCCGTTCGGAAAATATCCAGGAGACCCTGCAGACAATGATGCTTGAACCGGAGAGAATCCAAACGGAGTTTCTGGAAATTGATGAATATGCAAGGATTCCTCAGATTTTAGATGAGTATATGGAGACCATAGAGGACATCGGTCCGAATCCATTCAAAGACATGTAGATGCTGGATGTACAGCCCGACATATCATTTATTGAGGAATTGCAGGACGCAAGCGGTTCGCAGCTGACAACCTGTATGCAATGCGGTGCATGTACAGCTGCCTGCAGCCTGTCAGAAGAACAAAATGTCTTCCCAAGGAAGCAGATGATTTTGGCGGCATGGGGTTTGAAAGAAAGGTTGATGGCCGATCCTAATGTTTGGACCTGCCACCAATGCGGCGACTGCACTGTATCATGTCCCAGGGGTATTAAACCAGGCGAAATACTGGCCGCCTTGCGCCAGGCGCAGATTTCCCATTATGCCAGACCAGGCTTCCTTTCCCGCTGGATACAGGACATCCGATTCCTGCCCCTGGTTTTCCTTCTCCCGGCATTAATTATTACCATTATCCTGATTATGGCAGGAACTTTTTCTCCCTTAGATTTTTCCATGCCGAAGGGCCCGGTTAATTATGGAGAGTTCTTTCCTCATGGCTGGCTGAACGGCTCCTTCACCCTACTGTTTGTATTATCAGCCGTGGCCGGGATAAGCGGGATAAGGCAATACTGGAAGAACATGAAAGGCCTGCAGGACGCCAGCAATCCACAGCCAAGGCTTGGCTTCTTAAATTTCTGGCAGGTAATCCGGAGTATAATGATCCACCGTGATTTTAACCGCTGTACAGCACAAAAAAGCCGCTCCCTGGCCCATCTCTTTGTTTTCTGGGGATTCATCCTCCTGCTCTTTGTGACATTCTTCGCCATTCTCTCCACCATCTTTTTCGAATATCCCCTGGGTATCCTGAATCCTATCAAGATTGCAGGCAACCTTGGTGCTTTCTTATTACTGGCTGGGGCCTCACTGATGATTTTCAACCGTTTAAGAAAAAAGAATGGACTGGAAAGCAGGTACGGGGACTGGTTCTTCCTGTTGTCGTTCTGGCTCCTTACTCTCTCAGGGATGCTGGTTGAAGGGGCAAGATTCCATGAATGGAGCTTTGCCTATCATCTTTACTTTATACATTTGATACTGGTCTGGATCATCATTCTCTATATACCCTATACCAAATTCGCCCATTTCCTTTACAGGACAACGGCATTGATATTTTTGAAGCTCAATGGATAAGAACCAGCTTTTATTACCAGTGTTGCTTCTGGTTTTGTCATTTTTTGTAATGTCATCCCAGCATGCAAAATCCCAGTACTTCAACATTCCGCTTTTAGACCTTGATGATGAATCCGGAATGCAGGTGGTTGTGGACAGGGAAAAGGGACAATACCTGGGACATCCCACAACTGTTCTCCTGGAAGATATGAAAACAATGATCTGTGTATACCCGAAGGGCCACGGAAGGGGACCCATAGTTATGAAACGCAGTAATGATGCGGGACTGACATGGAGTGAACGGCTTCCCACACCCTCCTCCTGGGAAACATCCAAAGAAGTTCCTACCATATCCAGGGTAGTTGATCCCGGGGGCAAAAAACGCCTGATCATGTTTTCAGGTCTATATCCTTGCAGAATGGCTTTTTCAGAAAATGATGGTTTTACATGGAGTGAGCTTTTGTCCATCGGGGACTGGGGTGGTATTGTCATGATGGGCTGTGTCATTCCTCTGAAAACAGGAAAGGGGCAGTACATGGCATTATTCCATGATGATCTTCGATTTTTTACAGAAGACGGAAGTGAAAAGTACAGCGCAAGGGAAGCAGATTATAAATCCCGGCTTTTTACCCTGTATAAGACCATTTCTGAAGACGGGGGACTAACCTGGTCATTTCCTGAGGCTATATACAGTTCGTCTGAAATTAACCTCTGTGAACCTGGTTATATCAGGTCCCCCGAAGGAAACCAGATAGCTGTATTACTGCGTGAAAATGCCAGGGTGAAAAATTCACATGTGATCTTCTCGAATGATGAGGGGAAAACCTGGACCACTCCGAGAGAGCTTCCTGCTTCGTTGACGGGGGACAGGCATGTTTTGCGCTACGCCCCGGATGGCAGGATACTGGCCACTTTTCGGGATGTTAGTTCAGACATGTCAGCGTTCCGTAAACTTGCCCTCCAGGAGGGTACATCCAACATGGATGTGATTGCCTCAAAATACAAGCTTGGTAGTCCCACAGAAGGAGACTGGGTCGCATGGGTCGGCACCTACCAGGATATTCTGGAAGGAACCGAAGGTCAGTACCGGATCAGGATCAAGGACAATAAAAAAGATTGGGATACTACCTATCCAGGAATGGAGCTTCTGCCTGACAGTACATTTATCATTACTACCTATGGGCATTGGGAGGAAGGCGAACAGCCTTATATTCTCAGCGTTCGTTTCAGCTTGGAAGAATTAGATAAGCTGGTTAATGAATGAAACCAGCTGGCTGACATGAAAACACCAGATAAAAATCGGATCCTGGATGCCATAAAGCATATTGAACGGCCAGACCTTCCCCTGTTTGAAATTGATCCCGATATGGAGATCGCAAACCAGATACTGGGCAAAAAGCTGCCCTATCATCTTCATCCATTTGAACAGGAAGTGATGGACAATGTTGAGCTGAATATCAGGATGGGTAATGATATGCTTTACTTTTCGCATGTATGGAGGCTTGGCCGGGTAGACGTTCAGGACAGTGTGGGCCGTCTTCACTATAAAGACGGATCCATCAAAACGCGCGCTGATTTAGACCAATTATGGTTCCCCGACCTTGGGAAACTGGAACAAAAACTGGAAGCTACATGCAAAGCTATCGAGGGAACCGGAATGGGTTTAATGTGTGGGGCACAGACTGCAGCTTTTACAGCCATGACGGCCATGGGGTACAATGATTTTTTGTTGAATTCCCTTGCAGATCCGGACCTGGTGATGGACCTGATCAAAACCATTCATGACTACTGTCTTCGTGAGATGGAAATATTCCTTCAATACCCAATGGATTTGATGAAGGTTGGTTCAGGCATTATCACTACCACGGGACCCATGGTGTCCTGGGAACAGGTAGAACTACTGGAGTTTTCTTTTTTACGTGAACAGATCAACATAATTCGTGATGCAGGCAGATATGTCTATTTTCATATAGACGGAAGAGTGGATAATTTGATACCAGATTTCATAAAAATGGGGGTGGATGTACTTAACCCGATTGACCCTTCAGGGGGAGTACAGGATATCTATGAGATTAAAAAACAATATGGCAGAGAGATTACCCTGGCAGGCAATATCAATATTGATACTGTGCTGAAAGATGGTACACCACAAGAGGTAAAAGCAGATGTAAGGGAACATATGATTAAGCTAGGCAAGGGAGGTGGATATATTGTGTCATCAAGCCACAACCTTCATGAACTCATCCCGGTAGAAAATTATTATGCCATGAGGGATGCGGTGATGGAATTCAGCCAATAAATGCATATTTGTATATGGAAAAGATCAATGGATTCATCTCCGCCCCATTCACACCCATGAATAATGATGGGTCTGTAAACCTTGATATAATACCACAATACGCAGAATATTATGTTCGCAACGGGGTTAATGGTGCTTTTTTATGTGGCACATCCGGGGAAGGATTTTTACTCTCCTCAGAAGAAAGAAAGAAAGTTGCCGAGACTTGGGTGAATGCGAGTCCTGTTGATTTCAAAAACATAATTCATGTTGGTGGACCAACAATTAATGAGAGCAGGGAACTGGCAAAACATGCTGCAGGGATAGGGGCATGGGGCACCGGTACCATAGCCCCGGTTTTCTTCAAACCTTCCAGGGTCCGGGAATTAGTAGATTATTGTGAAGCACTGGCTTCAGCTTCTCCGGATCTTCCTTTCTATTTTTATCATATGCCTGGATATACCGGTGTTTATCTCTCCATGGTTGAATTTCTGGATCAGGCCTATGATAGGATTCCCAACCTTGCTGGCATTAAATATACACACGAGGATCTTTATGAATTTAACCAGTGTTTGCTGTTTAGGAACGGGCATTATGACATGTTGCATGGCCGGGATGAAACCCTGCTTGCGGGACTTGCCCTAGGGGCCACAGGAGGTGTCGGCGGAACTTACAATCATGCAATGGGGATTTATGCTAGCATGAAGGAAGCATTCCTGAAGGGTGATTTGAAGACGGCCAGGAACTTTCAGGCCAAATCGCAGGAATTCATAAACATCCTAATCCGATACAGGGGAAATGTCGTTGCCGGGAAGAGGATAATGAAGTTCCTGGGACTGGATTGTGGGCCCAACAGGGTTCCTATTCAAAATATTAGCAATAAAGAGGAGCAATCCATGAAAGCTGAACTCGAGGATATTGGCTTCTTTGGATTTTGTAATAAATAAGGCATTAAATGACCAGACTGTCCTTTGCCATACTTCTTTTCTGCCAGGTATTCTTCATGCCTGTATTTGGAGAAGTCAAATTTACCAATGAGCTTAAATGGCAACAACTCTCTGACCTCCCCCCCGCCCCTGGTCAGGATGTTCAGCGGGGATTGGCTGCCCCTTTTGTCGGGGTGTCAGGCAATGTATTACTGATCGCCGGAGGATGCAACAAAAAATACCATGATCATGCCTACGCCCTGGAACAAAATACGGATGATGGTTATACATGGCATACTGGTTTTAAAATACCACAGCAGGCTGCCTATGGTGTCAGCATTACGGTACCGGAGGGAGTAATATGTATTGGAGGTAACAATAATAATGAATCATTCTCTGCGGTCTTCCTGATGAAATGGGACCCGGGTTCCAGGCAAATCAAGACAGAAAGCCTACCCTCATTACCTTTTTCTATGAGCAAAATGGCCGGTGCCCTGGTCGATCAGAAAATCTTCCTGGCTGGAGGATATACCGATGGCCGTTTGGCCAATTCCTTTTTATGCCTGGACCTTTCAAAATGGGGAGATGATGATTTTGAATGGGAGATTCTTGAAAATTTTCCAGGACCTCCACGTTTACAGGCTATTGGCGTGGGACAAAATGCAGCTGAAGAACAACATTTTTACCTTTTCAGTGGCTCGGCTTCTCTGGAAAGTGAGGAGGATCCATTGATGTTAACGGATGGACTGGAATACAATCCCAAGACCGGAATATGGACCAAATTGCCAGATATTGCCCCAAAAGGACAGCAAGCCATATCCCTGCATGGTGGATCGGCTATTGCCATGGGTACGCAGCATATTCTTTTTACAGCTGGTATTAACCGGGAAGTACTTGCTTATCATACCATTACCCAAACCTGGATAAAGGTAGAAGATTTCCCTTTTCCCGGACTTGCCGATGCGACCATGGTAAAATGGGACAATGGATTCGTGGTAGTGAACGGGGAAATCAAGCCTGGGATAAGATCACCTCGAATATTTTTCGGGAAATCCCTGTATACTCCGAAATTTGGATGGATTAACTGGTCGGTAGTTATATTATACCTGCTCATGATGGTGTTTATCGGTTACTATTTCATGAGGCGGGAAGAAGGTACGGATACCTTTTTTAGAGGTGGACAAAAAATACCATGGTGGGCAGCTGGCATGAGCATATTCGCCACCATGCTGAGCGCTATTACTTACATGGCTCTTCCGGCCAAAACCTATGCAACGGACTGGAGGTATTTCATCATAGCATTGACCATTTTTATCATGGTATGGCCCGTGGTCAGGTATTATCTTCCATTCTTCAGAAAATTAAATGTAACCACGGCTTATGAATACCTTGAAAAAAGGTTTAATTATACCACACGTTTCCTTTCCAGTATCCTGTTCCAGGTATTTATGGTGGCACGAATGGCCCTGGTCCTCTTCTTGCCCTCCCTGGCCCTGACGACGGTAACAGGAATCAATGTTTACCTCTGCATTGTACTCATGGGTGTAATTACCATATTGTATTGTACGATGGGAGGTGTGGAAGCGGTTATCTGGGGAGATGTTATACAGGGATTTGTCTTGTTGGCTGGTGCAATTTTGGCAGTAATATTCATGATTTCCGGTACGGAGGGTGGTCTTAACAAAGTTATCGAGATAACCATTGAACATGAGAAAATGAAAATGTTCGATTTTGTTTTTGATCTGTCCAGGGCCACCTTCTGGGTAGTCCTGCTCGGGGGACTGGCCAATAACCTGATCTCATATAGCAGCGACCAGGCTGTAATTCAGCGTTACATGACCACAAAAAACCAGCGAGATGCTGCAAAGGGATTATGGTTCAACGGCACGATGAGTATAATCATCTCGATAATTTTCTATTTTATAGGGACAACGCTTTTTGTCCTATACAAAACACAGCCCCATGAATTGAATATAGCTATGGGAAATCCCGATTCGATTTTTCCTCATTTTATCATGACGAGGATGCCTATTGGTATTGCAGGATTGATGATAGCGGCTATTTTCTCTGCTACGATGTCCACAGTTTCATCAAATGTGAATTCTATCTCCACGGCATTTACCATGGATATATATAATCACCTAAGGCCTGATTCTCCAGATTCCAGACGGCTCAGGGTAGCCAGGATTTCAGGGATAGTATCCGGGGGACTCGGTATTTTGTTGGCCCTGTTGATGGCCACCTGGAATATCCTTTCACTTCTTGATTACTTCTATGTTATGCTGGGATTGCTTGTAGGTGGTTTGGGGGGTGTATTTGTCATGGCTGTATTTTTCCCAAGAATCAATTCCACAGGGGCCATTGCCGGTTTTGTCTTGAGCTTTATTATTTTGCTGATAATCAGAGCATACAGTTCAGTATCTTTCGTGCTATACGGCTTCTTAGGGATCACCATCTCTGTCCTGATAGCTTACCTGGTAAGCCTTTTTACCCCTGTGGAAAAGAAAGACATTACGGGACTCACATATAAAACACTCGAAAAATAATATTACTAAAACACATAATATGACAACAGGTTCTATAGATGATTATATCAAAATTTACAAGGAGGGCCTGCTGAATGATACTATCCCATTTTGGATCAGGAATAGTATAGATACTGAATTTGGTGGCTTCATGTTTTCGGTTGACAGGGATGGCTCCAGGCTGGATACCGACAAAGGCATGTGGCAGACCAGCAGGTTCACATGGATGCTTGCAACCCTGTATAACCAGGTGGAACAGAGACAGGAATGGCTGGATCTTGCCATCCATGGAATTGACTTCATCAGCAAATATGGATTTGACAATGATGGCAGGATGTTTTTCCACCTGACACGTGATGGGAAACCTATAAGGAAACGAAGATATGTGTATACAGAAACCTTTGGTGCCATCGCTTTTGCAGCACTGTACAAAGCCACTGGAGAAAATAAATACGCACAAAAGGCCCGGGATTTGTTTGATCTGATCATCCGGCATTTTAATACTCCTGATCTCAGTATTCCGAAATTCACAGATACCAGGCCCATGAAAGGCATGGTAACACCGATGGTATCAATAGTTACAGCCCAGGAACTCAGAAAAAATCTGGAAGATGATGGATATACAAAATATATCAACCAATCCATAACAGAGGTTGAGACTGATTTTATGAAGCCCGAGTTCAGTGCAGTCCTTGAAAGCGTTGGCATTGATGGACAATTCCTTGATCACTTTGACGGAAGAATGTTATGCCCTGGGCATTCCATTGAAGCCGCATGGTTTATTTTAAATGAAGCCAAACAACGCGACAAGGACCCTGAATTGATACAAATTGGCACGACCATACTGGACTGGATGTGGGAGATCGGATGGGACAAGGAATATGGGGGGATACTTTATTTCAGGGATGTCAAAGGACTACCGGTACAGGAATACTGGCATGACATGAAATTCTGGTGGCCACAAAACGAAGCCATCATTGCCACCCTGCTGGCCTACCAGTTGACCGCTGATCCAAAATACGCCACCTGGCACAAAATGATCCATGACTGGACTTATAAGTACTTTCCCGATCCCGAACATGGTGAATGGTATGGATACCTGCACAGGGACGGGAGAATATCGGTACCCCTGAAAGGTAATTTATGGAAAGGTCCTTTCCATATTCCCCGGATGCAAATGATGGCCTGGCAAATTCTGGAAGAAATTAAATCCGGTAATTAATGGCTGTAGAATGCAAAATGTTAAATTTGCCAGATAATTGTTAATTTCATCCTGATTACAAACAAACCATACAGATAATTTCATGAAATTAGTTCGAATTGACTTTATTATTCTAGCTGTATTCTTCAGCATTGTCCTCTTGATTGGATACATAGCCTCAAGAAAGGCAGGAAAAAACACATCAGAATTCTTTTTAGGCGGCCGGGGAATGCCCTGGTGGTTGCTGGGTGTTTCCATGGTGGCCTGTACATTCTCAGCCGATACCCCCAACCTGGTAACTGGCTTTGTTCGTGAAGACGGGGTTGCAAAGAACTGGGCCTGGTGGGCCTTCCTGATCACCGGGATGGTCACTGTCTTTATCTATGCCAGGCTCTGGCGGAGGTCCAATGTAATGACTGACCTCGAATTTTATGAGATTAGGTACAGGGGAAAGATTGCTTCATTCCTGCGCGGATTCAGAGCCATCTACCTGGGTGTATTCTTTAATACCCTGATCATGGGTACAGTCACCCTGGCAGCCATTAAGATCGGGGATGTAATGTTCGGCATCAAACCCTGGATCACTGTTGTATCGGCTTCTGCAATCGTAGTGCTATATGCGGGGCTCGGGGGACTAAGAGGGGTGGTTTGGGCTGACTTCTTTCAGTATTCCATTGCCATGTTCGGAGCGGTGCTGGCCGCGGTTGTGGCCATCAGGCAACCCGAGGTGCAGGAAATCGGGGGACTGTCAGGAATGCTGGATCAACTGGGCAGCAAGGCCAATTTTTTTCCTGATTTGAGTAATCCATCCGTGTTCATTCCCCTGCTGATCATTCCCATTGCGGTCCAGTGGTGGGCCGTATGGTACCCTGGTGCTGAACCAGGAGGTGGAGGTTATATTGCCCAACGGATGTTGTCCGCTAAAAATGAAAAAAATGCCATTGGGGCTACCTTGCTATTTAACTTTGCACATTATGCCCTGCGTCCCTGGCCCTGGATCATTGTAGCCCTGGCCTCCATAATTATTTACCCTGACCTGGATTCAATCCGGGCAGAATTCCCAAATCTCACGGAAACTTATTTAAAGGACGATATTGCTTACCCGGTTATGCTGTCAAAGTTATCTGCCGGATGGCTGGGACTGGTAGTGGCATCTATCATAGCAGCTTATATGTCAACCATCGGCACGCACCTCAACTGGGGTTCTTCCTATATAGTAAATGATTTTTACAGAAGGTTTATACGCAAAGATGCCTCAGAAAAAGAACTGGTAAGGGTTGGAAGAATTACTACTGTTGCCCTCATGATTATTGCTGGGACCTTTGCGCTGACCTTCCTTAACAATGCCACCCAGGCCTTTGATATTCTTTTGTTATCGGGAGCTGGGTCCGGTGCCATCTACCTTCTTCGCTGGTTCTGGTGGAGGATCAATGCATGGACAGAGATCGTGGCCATGATATTTGCAACCGCTTTCGCAGTAGTCCTGGTTTTCATTGTTCCCGATGAAGCAGTAGTAACCACCAACCTGGATGCATTCACGGTCAAATTATTGATTGCAGTTATAGGAACAACCATCGTATGGCTGGTAACCACCTATGTTACGAAACCGGAGAAAATGGAAACCCTGTATGAATTCTTTAAGTTGACCCATCCCGGAGGTCCCGGATGGAAGAAAGTTGTGCAGCATGCTGAAAAAAATGGAATAGACATCAATGAAATGGAAGCCGGTAAGAAATGGGAAATGCCACAGCAGCTTTTGATGGTATTCATTGGGATAATAGTCATATACGGTTGTTTGTTCTCTATTGGCAGCTTTGTATATGGTAATATGCTTACCGGGATCATCACGGCTATTGTTGCGGCAGTTGGAACGGTCTTCATGTTTATATTACTTGATAAACTGAGGGTGGACAATAAAGCTTAATGCGCATTGTAAATATTTGAGAAATGGAAACCAAATTGTCTCAGGTTGAAAAAGCCTTTTTAAAGAAAGCTGGTGATTATGAGATGACCACCAGGACACCCTATATCCTGGTGGAGAATTTTCCTAAACTGGGTTTGATGACTGCCCTAAGATTCCTGGAGTGGGTCCTTGAAAACCCGGAGGGAGTAATCAGCCTACCGACCGGAAAGACTCCAGAATTTTTTATTAAATACACAGACTTCCTCCTTGAAAACTGGAACAAGAAAAAAGGGGAAGAGATCAGGAAGGCTTGTGGGCTGGAAAGTGACAAAAAGCCTGAACTGGGGGGATTGAAGTTTGTCCAGATAGATGAGTTTTACCCAATCAATCCTGATCAGCATAACAGTTTCTACAACTATGTTGAGAAATATTATGTCAGGGGATTTGGATTGGATCCAAAGAGATCCCTGCTGATTAATTCCAATGAAATACCACTCGCAAAAGGAAAACATTTCTCACAAGTATTCCCTGATTCTCAGGTTGATTTATCACTCATTTACCGTGAACCTAAAACGGAATTTGAAAAATGCCAGCAGGCATCCATTTTAAAGATCAGTGACTGGTGTCACAACTACGAGGAAAAGATCCGTGATATGGGGGGCATTGGCTTTTTCCTGGGGGGTATTGGTCCTGATGGCCACATTGCCTTTAATGTACGAGGATCAGAACACCATTCTGCAACGAGACTAACACCTACCAATTTTGAAACCCAGGCGGTGGCTGCCGGAGATCTTGGGGGGATTGAAGTGTCACGAAGCCGGCTTGTCATTACTATTGGTCTTGAAACGATTACCTATAATCCTGAGGCTGTAGCCATCATCTTCGCGGCCGGGGAGGCCAAAGCAGACATTGTGAAAGCTTCCCTTGAGAGTGAAATAACCAGTATATATCCTGCCACGGCCCTGCAAAAACTGCCCAATGCACGTTTCTACCTGACCACAGGTGCCGCTAACATGTTGCATGACAGGATTGACCATTATTACAGGACCGGTGCATGGAGCCATGAAAAGACTGAACGCGCCGTCATTGATCTGTGTCAGAAGATTGATAAATATGGAGATCGCCTGCTCATGGACGATCTCAAAAGCGATCCATACTGCAGCATGATCCCGAAACTGGACGAAGATACAGTCCAGTCCGTCAAGGATTCTATCCAGGCTAAAATTTTGAAAGGGATGGAAAAGGAAAAGAATCAGGTATTTTATCACACAGGTCCGCATCATGATGACATCATGCTGGGTATCATGCCACATATCAACCGGCAGTTAAGGGAATCTACCAATGATTTTTATTTCTCCGTATTGACCTCGGGTTTTACTGCCGTTACCAATATGTTCATCACTTCCTTACTGACTGATGTTAAGCATTTTATAAATGCTGGAGAAATACAAATGACAAAATATCCTGATTTTTTTGAAACGGGGTACAAATTAAAATGGGATAAAGATGTCAGCCACTATCTTAACAATATTGCTGCAGAGGATGAGGAAGAACGGAAACGTGGAGTAGCGCACCGGATTGTAAGGTCCATTGTCGATATCTGGAAAGTCGAAAACCTCGAGAAACTACACTTTACCATTGATGAAATTCTTTCCATCCTTAGACAAAGTTATGACGGCAGCCAGAATCCACCCAAAATACAGAAACTCAAAGGAATGGTCAGGGAATTCGAGGAGGAGCTGATCTGGGCACATTATGGCGTGCCGGTAAAAAAGGTGCACCACCTGAGGCTGGGCTTTTATAAAGGGGATGTATTTACCGAACAACCCGATCGAAGCCGTGATGTTGCCCCCATACTTGAGGAGCTGAGGAAGATCAAACCAACAGTCATCAGCCTTGCTTTTGATCCCGAGGGCAGCGGTCCGGATACACACTACAAAGTCCTGCAGGCCATTGCAGAGGCTGTAAGGGAATGGGGAAAAGAAACGGATACTTCAAAACTGCGCATCATCGGTTACAGGAATGTATGGTTCAGATTCCATCCTGCCGATATTAATGTAGTTGTCCCGGTGTCCTTGAATTCATTGTCCATCATGGACCAGTCCTTCACCAACTGCTATATCAGCCAGGTGCATGCATCATTCCCCAGCTACCAGTATGATGGAAAATTCAGCCTTCTGGCACAGCGGATCTGGGTCGAACAATTGGAACAACTCCAGTTACTAATGGGTAAGGACTACTTTTATAATAATGAAAGCCTCTTGTTAAAAGCAGGCCATGGGCTTCTGTATTTCAAGGAGATGAAAGTCGAAGAGTTCATACAGCATGCCAGGGAACTTGAAAAGGCGCTTGAAGGCGAGCTTTCTTAATCTCAATTTATTGAATTTGAAATTTGACAGAAAACTGTCAGGGAAAATTCTCCTTGCTGCAACCGTTACTTTATTCGGCTGCATTGGAAATACTCCAGCAACAAAGCAAACTGGTAGCTATCCTCGTATAGAAAAACCTAATATTCTTTTCATTTCGGTTGACGATCTGCGTCCACAGTTGGGGTGTTACGGGAATCCGCAGATGAAAACTCCGAATATAGATGCACTTGCAGGTGAAGGGATTGTATTTACAAGTACCTATTGCCAGGTACCCACATGCGGTGCTTCCAGGGCAAGCCTACTAACAGGTATCCGACCAAAAAGAAACCGCTTTTCATTGACCAGGGCCAGTGCCCAGAGAGAGGCCCCCTATGCCACCACATTGCCCGAGCATTTGAAGAATAATGGTTATTATACCATGTCGGGTGGTAAAATATTCCATTCAAATAAGGATAGCCACCATGCCTGGAGTGAGGACCCGATAATACCTGAAAAAAACGGAGATCACTGGAGAGACTATGCTCTTGAAGTAAACCGTAATATGCTCAAGGAACAAAATACCGGTCCTGCTTATGAAAGTCCGGATGCACCCGATGAGATTTATTCAGATGGGAAACTGACACAATGGGCATTATCAAAACTTCAGGAATCTGCAGAGAGGGACCAGCCTTTCTTCCTGGGCGTAGGATATGTGAAACCCCACCTGCCTTTCCAGGCGCCAAAAAAATATTGGGATTTGTATTCCGAAGATGATATTAAATTAGCTCCCAATCCTTTCCCTCCTGAGAATGCTCCCTCCGAATCTATCCATAACTGGAGAGAAACAAGATACTACTCAACGGTGCCGGATACAGGTCCAATGCCTGATGAAGAAGCCTTAAAAATGATTCATGGGTATTATGCCTCAACCTCCTTTGTTGATGCTCAGGTTGGAAAATTACTAACCGAATTGAAAAGGTTGGATCTCGAAAAGAATACAATCATTGTGTTGTGGGGTGACCATGGTTTTCAATTAGGTGAGCATGGATTATGGGACAAGCACACCAACTACAGACATAGCCTGCACTCACCCCTTATCTACAGGATCCCATGGATTGAAGGTGGGAAAGCTGCTGAAGGATTGAATGAATTTATCGACATCTACCCTACCCTATGTGAATTAACAGGTATAAGCCATCCGGCTAGCCTACAGGGAATGAGCCTGGTACCACAAATGAATAATCCTGAATTGCCAGGAAAAACGGCTGTCTTCAGCCGGTACCAGGAAGGCAATCCCCTGCATGGACATACCGTCAGAACTGATCAGTATTCCTATACTGAATATTCGGACCAGGACAATAAGATTCATGCAAGAATGCTTTACGATGTTCTGAAAGACCCGGATGAGAATATCAATTTAGCAGAAAGTGAAGAATACAAAGAAGTGGTTGAGGAATTATCCAATATGCTGAAAATGATCGAAGATCAATCCTGAGCATAGTTATTCACCCTTTAATAACTATACATTGGTTTAATTTCCAGATAACCTGATTTTAATTCTGGTTTTGTCACCTTCTATGGTCCAGACCGGAATTCTTAACTCAAGCC
>CAZXOJ010000013.1:0-30419 GCA_964642325.1 uncultured Bacteroides sp.
GATATACAAGAAGTTGTTAAGGTTCTTAAAGCTGATTTCTTAACTCAGGGACCTAGAATTGCTGAATTTGAAAAAGCTTTTGCAGACTATATTGGTGCGAAATATGCTGTTGCTGTTGCCAACGGGACAGCAGCATTGCATCTTTCAGCATTAGCTTTAAAAGTTAATGATAAAAGCAGAATAATTACGACTCCCCTTACTTTTGTTGCTAGTGCCAATTGTGTTATCTATTGCGGCGGGCAAGTAGATTTTGTTGATATAGATGAGCAAACATATCTTCTTGACCTGGATAAATTGGAAGAAAAACTAGCATCAAAACCGTCAGGATATTATCAAGGTGTTATACCTGTCGATTTTGCAGGCTTACCTGTTAATATGGAATATCTGTTTAATCTTGCAAAAAAATACAAATTCTGGATTTTAGAGGATGCATGCCATGCGCCAGGTGGTTATTTTTACAATAGTAACTCGGAGAAAGTATTTTGTGGGGATGGGGAATATTCCGATTTATCAATATTCTCATTTCATCCGGTTAAGCATATCACCACTGGTGAAGGAGGAATGATAACCACGAATAATGAAGAACTTTATAATAAATTACAGTTATTAAGAATTAACGGAGTAACAAAGCATCCCGATTTAATGGAAGAAAATCATGGGGGATGGTATTATGAAATGCAGGAATTAGGATTCAATTACCGGTTAACTGAGATTTCTGGAACGCTAGGTATATCACAATTGAAAAATGCGGATAAAAAACTTGAAAGGAGAAAGGAGATTGCTGAAAACTATGATAAAGCATTTAAGGATACATCCATAATTACCCAGCATTCTCCAGAGAACTATGCAAATGCATACCATCTTTACATAATTCTGGTAAACAACAGGTTAGAATTATACAATGAACTTCGAGAGAATAACATCAATACTCAGGTACATTATATACCAGTGCACATGCAGCCATTCTATAAAAAAATGGGTTGGAAAGAGGGTGATTTCCCGGTAGCCGAAAGTTACTATAACAGATGTTTAAGTTTACCAATGTATCCTTCATTAACTGATGAAGAACAAGAATACGTTATTGAAAAGACGCTTCAGGTTGCGAAATGAAAAACATTGCTATTATACCAGCACGCGGGGGAAGTAAAAGAATTCAAAAAAAGAACATTAAAAATTTTCTTGGAAAACCAATCATTGCTTATTCAATTGATGCAGCCATAAATTCGGGTTTATTTGAAGAAGTAATGGTTTCCACGGATGATGAGGAAATAGCTGAGATTTCCATTTCCTGTGGAGCGAAAATTCCCTTTTTGAGGTCAGCAGAAAATGCAGATGATTATGCGACTCTATCGGATGTTATTCTTGAAGTATTATCTGAATACTCAAAGAAGACTATAAAATTTGAAAATGCATGTTGTATTTTACCCACTGCACCTTTATTATCAGTAAAAAGAATTACTGAAGCATATGAATTATTATCAGGTGATCAATTTACAAGTGTTATCCCGATAGTTAAACATTCCTATCCTATCCATCGTGCATTAATAATGGATGATAATAATTACCTGAATTTAAATTGGCCAGAACATTTAAAAGACAGGAGTCAGGATTTGCCTGTCACTTATCATGACAGCGGTTCTTTTTACTGGATGAAATCAAATGTTTTTCAAACGGAAAAGACCCTGTTTACCAAGGATGGAACAGGAATAGTTTTGGAGGACATTGAAGCTCAGGATTTGGATAATGAAATGGATTGGAGAATAGCTGAAATAAAATATAAAGTCTTAAATGGGTAAGCCGAAAATTATTTTAAGGGCAGACGGTGGGGCAAAAATTGGGATGGGACATTTTATTCGGACCCTGGCTTTGGCAGAGATGCTAAAAGATGGATATCATTGTATTTATGCCACAAAAAATCCTTCAGCTTATCAAAAAGAAGAAATTGAGAGAATTTGTCATGACATAATTGAATTACCTGAGAACGAAGATCATTATCAGGTATTTCTAAGCTATTTAAATGGAGATGAGATTGTTATACTTGATAATTATTACTTTGATACTGATTATCAAATAAAAATTAAAAAGAAGGGTTGTAAGCTGGTCTGTATTGATGATATGCATGATAAGCATTATGTTGCTGACCTGGTTATAAACCATACTCCAATAGATCCCTCCTTGTTCTCTTCTGCGATATATACCAGGCTAAAATTGGGTTTTGACTATGTTTTATTAAGGAAGCATTTTCTGAGGGATGGGCCAAGCAAAAGAGGTCATGATTTTAAGCACGTTTTGTTAGGTTTTGGTGGTGCGGATTTAAATAACTTGACCAATAGAATCTTAATTGATCTATTAAAAATTGACATTATTGAAAGAGTTGATATACTGGTTGGAAATGCCTTTAATAACCTGGATGAACTTTATAAAAATGTAGCAAGTTCTTCCGGCTTAACAAAAATATCCATCCATAAGGACCTTGATGCAAAATCTTTGGTTGAGATCATTAATAATGTTGATTTTGCCATTGTTCCTGCCAGTACAATATTGTTAGAAATAATTTCGCAGGATATACCGGTTATTACCGGATATTACGTTAATAATCAAATTGAGCTTGCGGGTAGCTTGTTTAATAAATATCCCAGGGTGCATGTTGCAGATAATCTTAATGAATTATTAATTGATAAGACTAAAATAGAATCATTAAGGGCTATGATAACAGCCACCGGCAATGAAAGAAACGAAAAAATTATTGATGGTGAATCTCCTAAACGAATTGTAAAAGAGTTTAATTATCTATCAAGAGAATTTCAGATTCGTTCGAGAAAGGCTATACAAGATGATGTCAAATTGTATTTTGATTGGGTAAATGAAAAAGCTGTTAGGGAATTTTCCATAAATAAAGCTGAAATTGCATTTGAAGATCATTCTTCATGGTTTAATAATAAACTCCTGAGTGAAGATACAGTTATGTATATTTTTGAAGAATCGGGTAGTCCAATTGGCCAGGTTAGATTTGATAGAGAAGGTGAAAATATTTATATCGCATATTCAATAGATAAAAAATTCAGGGGAAAAGGATTTGGCAAAATGGTTTTAAAGCTTGCATTAGAAAAGATCTTAAATGAAAAGATAGTTATTAATTCCTCATTTATCGTTGGAAAAGTCCAGCTGGAAAATGAGGCATCAAGCAAGGTTTTTATTGAATTAAATTTCGTTAGTACTAACTTTGAAACTCATGATGGAGTTAAGTACTATGTATTTAAGAAGGCTATATAATTATTTGGTTATTTGCAGCCGCATTAAATCCATCCCTAATGGTAAGGTTAACATCAAAATAGAATATTTTGGTCCTAACAAATCTAGATAGAACATTCATAATTGCTGAATTATCGGCGAATCATGCTCAGAGAAAAGAAATAGCTGTCGAGAGCATCAAAGCTGCAAAAAATGCTGGTGCTGATGCCATTAAGTTGCAGACTTACAAACCCGATACAATGACGCTTGAGTCTGATAATCAGTATTTCCAAATTACTGAGGGACTTTGGAAAGGGCAGAATCTTTATCAATTATACAAAGAGGCATACACTCCCTGGGAATGGCATGAAGACCTGTTTAATACTGCAAAAGAAGAAGGTATAATCTGTTTTTCAACGCCTTTCGACAGAACTGCTGTAGATTTCCTTGAAAGGTTTAATCCACCGGCTTATAAAATCGCATCTTTTGAATTGGTTGATATTCCATTGATCAAGTATACAGCGTCAAAGAACCGTACCATGATAATGTCAACGGGGATAGCAAAATTTCATGAAATTGAAGATGCAATAAATGCTTGCAGAGAGGTTGGTAATAATGACATATACTTGCTAAAGTGCACATCCTCATATCCTGCTCCTCTCTCTGAGGTTAACCTGGCTACCATGCTGGATCTTAAAAAACAGTTTAATGTTGAGGTTGGACTTTCTGACCATACAGAAGGAATTATTGCACCCATCGTTGCTACTGCTTTAGGAGCAAGAATAATAGAAAAGCATTTTATAATGAATAAGGAGATTGGCGGGCCCGATGCTTCATTTTCTTTAGATGAAAAGGAATTTGGTGAAATGGTTGAAGCTGTCCGTAAAGCAGAATCAGTCTATGGCGAAGTATCGTATGAATTAACCGAAAAGGTAAAACTGAACAGAAAATTCTCGAGATCTCTGTTCATTGTAAAAGATGTAAACGAAGGGGAAGTTTTTACCTTGGAAAATGTGAAATCTATCCGGCCCAATTATGGTATAGAGCCCAAATTTATCAGTGATATAATCGGAAAAAAAGCAAATAGCGATATTACAAAAGGAACTCCATTTACGTGGGATCTAATTAAATAAAACAAATGGCCCAGAGGATAGATGTTTTAAATGTAGAAATGTTTTCCAATTTTTCAAGAGACAGGATCATGGTATCCCTGGTCTGTAATTATTTGAGATTTTGCGGCTACAAAGTGGTGGAGGGGTACATACTTGATGGAAGGAAGCTCTTACACAAGTATAAACCGAAAGTATTATTTATTTCAAGCTCAATAGGAGCCAGGCAAAAACTAAACATAGTCAAATATGCAAAATCAAAAGGAGTAAAAGTAGTCAGTCTTACTTCAGAAGGAAACTTTAAAGATGACCCAAAATCGATAGAACAGTTTGTCTGGGGATGGAATAAGGACAAAACCATGCGTGAAGATTGTACCATTTACTGGACAGAAAGAGCCAGAGATTTAGCATTGGGCGAATATCCCTTCCTTAAGGATGTCATTAAAGTCTCAGGTGCAACTGGCTTTGATATCTATAAGATAAAACCCCCCGTTCACAAGCAAACTTTCCTAAAAAAGTATAATAAAGATTATTCAAAAGTTATTGGTGTTGGTTGTTGGGATTTTAACGTGGTATACGAACACGATCACAGGTTTGAATTTTTTACCAAAACTCTTACCCAGCAGCAAATTGACAGATTCAGAAAGGATGGAACCGATTTTAATTTCTTTATTATTGAGGCAATTAAGGCATTTCCTGATGTTTTGTTTTTGCTTAAAGAACATCCTCTAAATGTTTATGGTGGTTTAGGTTCAGCTATTGAAAATGCTGACAAATTTGATAATGTTTTAATTCTCAAAGATGAGGAAGCAATTTTTGATTGTATTTCGGTATCCGATTTTTGGCTAACCTATGAATCTACTACAGCAGTAGAAGCCTGGTTAATGGATAAAAAAACTGCTTTATTAAATCCGAGCGGCACAGATTTCCCCCGGGCAAATGTATATACCGGCTCTCCAAATTATCAAAATGAAGAGCAATTGATTAATGCCATTAAATCATTTTATGACAATCAGGAATTGCCGGGTTATTATAAGCTTGAAGAAGAAAGAAACAGGATTATAGTAGATACAATCCAATGGGATGATGGACATAATCACGTAAGAGCTGGAAATATGGTAATCGATAATATTGAGAATTCTGAAGATGTAGTTATTAAAAAAGATTCATTGGGCATGTTATTTAAGAGGTTTAAATTAACCATACTGATAAATATTGCCCCAACATTAACGTTCATTCCCTTCTTTAAAGACTTTACAAAAATGATTCGGAGATTCAATTATAAGGAATTGGATGAAATTACAAAAGAGCTGGAAAAGATACAGTATGATTATTATTCAATGAATCATTTGACAAGAGAAGGATTAAGTAAATATCGAGGCACCTGATTTTTTATGTTAAATGATATAGTAAAAACATCGAAACACACCTTTGTCTATGCTTTGGGCAATGTTGCCACAAAAGCGGTAGGCATTATTCTCATTCCCTTATATACAGATCCCAAGTTTATCTCTCAAACTGATTTTGGTGAATTAGCTATCCTTGAAGCTACTGCACAAATACTAACCGGAATATTCGCCATGGCAATGACCAGCAGTATTCAAAGATGGTATTGGGACAATGCTTATTTAAAAGAACAAAAAAGTATTTTTTTCTCATCCCTGGCCTTTCTTGTTGCACTGAATATTCCTGTTCTTACATTATTTGCTTTTAATGCTGGTTGGTTGTCACAGGTAATATTTCATAGTGCAGATTATTCGTATCTGCTAAAGCTAACATTCGCAACTGTGGGAATCAGAATTCTTAACAACCAGATAAAGACTGTTATCAAATTGCGCAGTAAACCTGGACTCTTTTCCTTGGCTGAGATTGTGAAGCTGACCTTAACATTATTATTGACAATCTTCTTTGTAGTTCAAAGAGGCAAAGGTCTGGATGGAATCTGGGAAGCAACTTTAATAGGTGAGCTTATTGCCTTTATTTTAATGTTACGTTTCACCATTAAAAACATAGTACTAAGAATTAATACCCTGATTCTTAAGGAAATGCTAACCTATGGATACCCTTTAATGCTTTCAGCAGCCTCTGCGGTAATACTTTCTACTACAGATAGATTTATGATCCATTTTTTGGTAGGCCCGCAGGAAACTGCCTT
The DNA here is from genome assembly GCA_964642325.1 of uncultured Bacteroides sp. Classification (GTDB taxonomy): domain Bacteria; phylum Bacteroidota; class Bacteroidia; order Bacteroidales; family SM23-62; genus SM23-62. The sequence continues at coordinate 6,496 of CAZXOJ010000013.1, forward strand.
GTATTCCCTGGGATTTCGATTTGCAAATACGCTACAGTTGGTACTTTCAATCTCAATAATGTCAGCGCTTACACCGCTCAGGATGAAAAAAATAAATGAACCTGATAACCATAGATTTTATGCAAAAACATTGACCTATGTATCGTATGTTTTTATTTTCTGTTTAATGATACTTTCCTTGTTTTCACTTGAGGCCATAAAAATTATTACAAAATCTACCAATTATTGGGCTGCCAATGGAATTATCCCAATTCTATCATATGCTTTTATGTTTACCCTAATGAGGCAAAATCTGAATATTGGATTGGTGATAAGAAAGAAGACCAAAAGAGTTGCCTTATTGGTATTTGCTACCACCATTTTGAATTTTGGATTAAATGCCTTGTTTGTTCCATTGTGGGATATATATGGAGCTTCTCTGGCAACCCTTCTTTCTCAAATGGTTTTTTGTGTGCTAATATTTTGGCAATCGCAGAAAGTCTATCCTATAAAGTATGAGCTAAATAAACTTTCCATAATGGTAATCGTCTCAGCTGCTATTGTTGTTACCGCATTGGTAATATCCCCTCTGGATGTTTGGATCAGAATACCAATCAAGCTAGGATTATTGGGTGTATTTCCTTTTATACTTTATTTATTCAATTTCTATGAACCGAGAGAATTAGAGATCATAAAGCAAATAATGAAAACGTGGTATAATCCAATGAAATTAGGAGAAAATATTAGAAGATTATTGAATTAAGACGTCAAACGTTCATCGTATTAACGATCATCAGTAGTTAAATTACCGTAAATCTTTTTAAGTACGGATGAATCATTGGTCCAATTGAACCTTTGCTCTACCCACCTGGCCCCGTTGTCCCCAAGTTTCTTTCTTTCTTCTTCCTTCAGGTTTTGGAAGATTGTTGCCAGGTCATTAGCATTGATTGAAGGGTAAATATAACCAGCGTTTGTTTCTTTGACTATTCTCTCGATTGGCACGCAGTCTGAGGAAATCACCGGTTTCTTTGCATACATATATTGGAAAAGTTTGTGAGGAATTGTGGAATCAGTATGATCAGATTTGAGATGAGGTATGAGTGCATAATCTGCCTGGATCAGCATCTCAATCATTTTTCCATAAGGTATCCAGCCATGGAAGATTACACGGTCTTCCAGGTCCAGTTGGGCGCATATTTCCTGTAATTTTTTCTTATAGCTCCCTTCACCCAGAATCCAGAATTTCAGTTCAGGATGGGAATCTTTTACCATGGCAAGTGCCTGCAAAACAACCTGTATCCCGCGGTGGTAATTTAATCCCCCGGCATAAAACAGGATAACGTCTGAATCGGTGGCAGATGTCTCCGATATTGAAAAATGTTTTAGGTTCAGGGTATTTGAAACCACATGGATGATGGAGGGATCCAGCCCAAGTTGGGTAAGCCTCTCCCTGGCTTCATCTACCACAACAATGATGTGATCAGCCTTATGTAAAACTTGCCTTTCGTATTTTATCCATTTACTGTTGGGTGAAAGAATTCTGCCCATGAGAGACTTTGTGTGCTGGGACATCCTCAGGTATGCCGGCCAATTCTCATGCAGATCGACTGTCAGGGGGATAATATTTTTTCTGCAAATACCGGCGGCAACTTCAGAAAGCGGCAGATCATGGACATGGATAGCATTTATTCTGTGCTCCTTAATAAGATGGTTTATGAATCTTCGCCAGAACCTGAAATATACCGGGAAAGTCAGGGCTGCCACACTACTTTTGTAGACCAGTGTGGAGATAGGCTTACGATGAATATGGCAGTTCTCTTGTTTTTCATATTCCGAAAGGTTCTTTCGGGTAAAGCAGGCAAGATGAATTTCATGTCCGGCATCAACCAGGGCCTCTATCTCGTTTTCGACACGAATGTCTGGAGGAAATTCATGATCAAGGATCATTAAGATTCTCATAGGGTCGGCCAGTTAATTTGATTTATCGATGATATCTACTATTCTCTCGGCAGTTAGTCCGTCCCATTTTTCAGGGATTTTCCCTTTCTTAATATTGCCATCAAGAACTTTAAGGGCGGCTCTTTCTACAGCATCCAGTTCAGTGCCTATCAACTGGTTGGTGCCTGTAGTGACCGTGACGGGCCTTTCTGTATTATTTCGGACCGTAATACATTGTACTCCGAGGAAGGTGGTTTCTTCCTGTATGCCACCACTGTCAGTGATCAAGAGATTTGCTGACCTTGTTAATGCGAGGAAATCGATGTAGCCAATGGGGTCAAGGGTTAGTATTTCCTTGCTCAATTTACTGGTCAGATCAAACTTTTCGAGGTTCTTGCGTGTCCTGGGATGGACCGGGAATACCAGTTTGGTTTTGTCCGTGAGGCGGTTCAACATGTCTACAAGCTGAGTGAGTGAGGGCCTGGTATCTACATTACTCGGACGATGAAATGTCATCAGGGTATATTGTCCGGTCGTCAGATTCAAAGTATCAAGGATGCCTGATCGTTCAATGGTAGGTAAAAAGTGTACCAGGCTGTCAATCATTATGTTACCAACGAAATGAAGTTTGTCTTCAGAAAGTCCTTCCTGCCTGAGGTTGGTGAGCCCAGCTTCTTCGCTGATAAAAAGATAATCCGACAGGACATCCGTCACTATGCGGTTGATTTCTTCCGGCATACCACGGTCAAAACTCCTGAGTCCGGCTTCGACATGCCCTATCTTTGTTCCCAGTTTTGAAGCTACTACGCTGCAGGCAAGTGTAGAGTTCACATCCCCGGGGACAAGGATCAGGTCTGGTTTATGCTGGTTCATTATTTTTTCAAACTCAATCATGATCCGGGCTGTCTGGGCTGCATGGGTTCCACCACCGACACCAAGGTTAAAATCCGGTTCAGGCATCTCCAATTGCTCAAAGAAGATCTTTGACATATTCCTGTCAAAATGCTGACCTGTATGGCAAATAAGGTGTTCGAACCTGTCTTTTCTTTTATTAAAGGCCCTGCAGAGGGGAGCTATTTTAATGAAGTTGGGCCTGGCTCCTGCAATGGTTATAATTTTCATTTTACCTGTAAAATTTCATTGAATAAATCTGTCATCTCTGCAGTAAGGTTCTTTCTCGAATACTTCTCAATATTAGTCGGAGTAACTTCCAGCTTACCTTCCCTGTACAGGATATAGTAATCCAGGATCTGCTTTTTTATTGCCTCTTTATCATGGTACCCAACTATATGCCCGGTCAGCGTGTCCTTTAAAACATGGCCTACTTCTCCATCTGTCGGGCCAATAGCGAGTATGGGTCTGCCGGTATTCATGTATTCAAATAATTTGCCAGTTAGTATCCCCCTTGCCTCAGGTTTGTTTATGATCAGCAAAAGTAATACTCGTGAATGTTTCATTAAGCTGATAGCTTCCTGGAAAGGTATATTACCCATCTTGTTAACCCAGTCTCCGAGGTTTGCCTCGTCTATTGATTTTGACACGGCATAATCCATTGCCCCGGCCAGGTTAATTTTTAGGTCCTTTGCCAGATCCTTATGCTCACCAACAAGTTCCGAGAGTGCCTTCCACAGGTTCACAGGATTCCGTAAAGGGAAAAGCGTGCCTACGTGTGTAATGCTGAAATGCTGATCAGGGACAATGGATGTTTTTTCTACAACAGGATCAGTAAAATCCTCATGGTCAAATCCATTTGGGATGAGCCGGATATCCGGGGCACCCATTTCTTCAAACTGGCGTTTCATATCCTGGCTTACCACAGTAACCGCATCGGCATTCTGAAGTACACTTTGTTCCAGTTTTTGATGTTTCCGGCTGGCCAACCTGCCAACCATCAGGGATTGCTGATAATATATTTTTGTCCAAGGATCCCTGAAATCAGCCACCCAGGGTATCCTGAGTTTCTTTGTAATCTTGAGTGCAATCAGGTGGAGGCTATGTGGGGTACCTGTACTTACGATCAGGTCAACCGGATTCTTTGACAAATATTGGATGAGGTATCTTACAGAAGGTTTGATCCAGAACCTGCGGGCATCGGGGATAAACAGATTCCCGCGTATCCAAATGGCTATTTTTTCGGTAAGGCCCTGCTTTTTTTTCTCATTCAGAAAAGCCGTATTGACCTTATGTCCCTTTTTTTGAAAAGTAAACCATTTGTATAATTTATAGGGTTCCCAGACCCGGGTTTTCAGGACGGTAAGATTGTCAGGCACATCCCTTGTGAGGGATTCGTCGATTGAGGGGTATTCCGGGTTCTCGGCAGTGTAAATTACCGGCTCGTATTTGAATTCACGCATGTACTTGGTGAACTTCAACCAGCGCTGGACCCCGGCACCTCCACACGGGGGCCAGTAATAAGTGAGAATAAGCACTTTCTTAAGCCCGGGTTCTGACATTATCCCAGCATGCGTAATTGTTTCTTGGGACTGACTTTCTCCTGGACAATGTCGCGGACCTGTTTAACAGGTATACGTTCCTGTTCCATGGTGTCACGGTGCCGGATGGTAACAGTATCGTCCTTCGATGTCTGGTGATCAATGGTAATACAATAAGGGGTACCGATGGCATCCTGTCTCCTGTAACGCCGCCCGATGGAGTCCTTTTCCTCATACTGGCAGTTGAAATCCAGTTTCAACTCGTCCATGATCTTCCTTGCTGTCTCCGGCAATCCATCCTTTTTTACCAGGGGTAGGACGGCAACCTTTACCGGGGCAAGAAATGCAGGGATCTTCAAAACGACCCTCTCCTCGTTTGCCCCTTCCTTTTCCAGTTTTTCTTCATTGTAAGATCCTGAAAGCACCGTCAGGAACGTCCTGTCAAGTCCAATGGATGTTTCAACGACATAAGGCACATAGCTCTCATTAAGATCATTATCAAAATACTGCATCTTTTTGCCCGAGAATTTCTGATGCTGCGAAAGGTCGAAATCGGTTCTCGAGTGGATTCCTTCAACTTCCTTGAATCCTATGGGGAACTCAAACTCTATATCCGTGGCTGCATTAGCATAATGGGCAAGCTTATCATGATCATGGAAACGGTACTTCTCCGTTCCAAGTCCCAGTGACTGATGCCACTTCATGCGTTTGTCCTTCCAGAACTCAAACCATTCTAGTTCTTTACCGGGTGGGACAAAGAATTGCATCTCCATCTGTTCGAATTCCCTCATCCTCATAATGAACTGGCGGGCGACAATCTCATTGCGAAATGCCTTGCCAGTCTGGGCGATGCCGAATGGGATCTTCATCCGCCCTGATTTCTGAACATTCAGGAAATTCACAAAGATACCCTGGGCCGTTTCCGGGCGGAGATAAATTTTACTGGCAGTTTCGTTGACAGAACCCAGCCTGGTATCAAACATCAGGTTGAACTGCCTGACGTCGGTCCAGTTCCTGGAACCAGATTCAGGATCAGCAATCTCGCAATCAATAATGATTTGACGGATCTCATTGAGATCATCTTTCTCCAGTGCTTTAACAAATCGGCCATGGATCTTGTCAATCTTGTCCTGGTTGGCAATTACCCTCGGGTTGGTGGCAAGGAACTTCTCCCTGTCAAATGATTCCCCGAATTTTTTAGAAGCTTTTTCTACTTCTTTGTTGATCTTTCCCTGCAGTTTATCCAGGTAATCCTCTATTAGCTGGTCAGCCCGGTATCTTTTTTTTGAGTCTTTGTTATCGATCAGGGGATCGTTGAATGCATCCACATGGCCTGATGCTTTCCAGATATCAGGATGCATGAATATAGCGGAATCAATACCGACAATATTCTCATTCAGGTTTACCATGGCATCCCACCAGTAAGCCCGGATGTTGTTCTTCATTTCAACACCATTCTGTCCATAATCATAAACAGCACTTAAACCATCATAGATTTCACTGGACTGAAACACAAATCCATATTCCTTGGCATGGGCTATGATTTTCTTGAAGCGGTCTTCCTGGGCCATAGTTTATTAAAGGGTTTCGTTAAATTTAATGGCAAAAGTAAAGAAAATAATTGCTTAAGGAAATGCTTAACAAATAAGGGCTTTGAAAAAAGGCTTATTATATTTGTATAATAATTGTCACCATGAAAAAGGAAGTTGATTTTCTGGTTATCGGATCCGGATCGGCAGGATTAAGTTTTGCATTAAAAGTGGCGGACCATGGGAAGGTATGTGTAATTTCTAAAACAAGTATTGAAGAGACCAATACACAGCTGGCCCAGGGGGGGATTGCCGCTGTAACCTATGAGCCTGATTCATACGAAAAGCACATCGAGGATACCCTCATTGCAGGCGATGGTCTATGTGACGAGGATGTAGTTCGGAATCTGGTAAGGGATGCACCGGCGCAAATAGAGGAACTAATAAGATGGGGTGCCCAGTTTGACAAAAAATCGAATGGTGAATTTGATCTGGCCAGGGAAGGAGGACATTCTGAGAAGCGTATCCTGCATCACAAAGACAATACTGGCTTTGAGATCCAGAAAATACTCAGTGAGCAGGTCCAAAAACACAAAAATATTGAGATCCTGGAAAATCATTTTGCGGTTGACCTGATTACACAGCATCACCTGGGGATGCTGGTAAAGAGGTATAATCAGAATATCCATTGTTTTGGAGCCTACGTTCTGGACCTGAATACGGACCAGGTGATCACCCTGCTGGCAAAGACCACCATGATAGCCACTGGCGGGGTGGGGAACCTGTACCATACCACCACCAACCCTCCTGTGGCTACCGGCGATGGAATTGCCATGGTTTACCGTGCCAAAGGGATTATTGAGAACATGGAGTTTGTCCAATTTCATCCCAGCTCCCTTTACAATCCCGGAGAGAGGCCTTCATTCCTGATTTCAGAGGCACTCAGGGGATTTGGAGCGGTGTTGAAGCTACAGGACGGGGAGGAGTTTATGGACAAGTATGATGAACGGAAAAGTTTGGCACCCAGAGATATAGTTGCCCGGGCCATCGATAACGAGATGAAATCAAGGGGAGATGATTTTGTTTACCTGGATGCGTCACAACAGGACCAGGAGGGACTGCTTTCACATTTTCCAAACATTTATGAGAAATGCTTGAGCATTGGCATTGATATTACCAGGGATATGATCCCCGTGGTCCCTGCTGCTCACTACATGTGTGGCGGTATCAAGGTGAATGAACAGGGGGCTACCTGGATAAGGCAATTGTATGCAGCAGGGGAAACATCCAGCACGGGACTGCATGGGGCCAACCGGCTTGCCTCAAATTCTCTGATCGAAGCCATTGTCTATGCAGACAGGTCCTCCCGGTCGGCCATCAGTGGGATAGCTAATGTAAGTATACAGGACAATGTACCTGATTGGGATTATGCTGGAACCTCCCATCCCGAAGAAATGATTCTGATTACCCAGAACTTTAAGGAGATGCAGCAGATCATGAGCAATTACGTAGGCATTGTCAGGTCTGATCTCAGGTTAAACCGGGCACTTATCCGCCTGGAGATCATTTACCGCGAAACCGAAGCCCTGTATAAGAAATCCACCCTGTCAAAATCCCTGTGTGAGCTTCGTAACCTTATTACAGCTGGTTACTTGACCATCAAGATGGCACAGGACCGGAAAGAGAGCAGGGGTCTCCATTATAATCTGGACTATCCCGATAAAAAAGAGCTGAATAAGGTTTTTTAATCGGGGACATTTGGGGAACCGTATCTTTGTTCAATCAGGTCGAGGATATCATTTATCTCCTCAACCTCCAATGTTGTGACCAGCTTCAACCGGATTTCCTTGAAATCAGGAAGGCCTTTAAAATAATTACTGAAATGCCTGCGCATCTCAAAGATTCCCCTTGGGTCACCTTTCCATTCCAGGGATCTCTGAAAATGCATCCTGGCCAGTGAGACTTTCTCTTTCAGACCGGGAGGGGGCAGTATTTCCCCTGTTTCAAGGTAATGTTTGATCTCCCGGAAAATCCATGGTTTCCCCACCGTAGCACGGCCGATCATGATGGCATCAACGCCATATTGCTTAAATCTTTCAGCAGCAATTTCGGGACCTGTTATATCACCGTTCCCGATAATCGGGATCTCTATATCGGGATGGTTTTTTACCTCTCCTATCAGGCTCCAGTCTGCCTGTCCCTTGTAGAGCTGAGCGCCTGTACGGCCATGTATTGTCAATGCCTTGATCCCGGCATCCTGAAGCCTTAACGCCACCTCTAGAATATTTTTGTTTTGATCATCCCAACCCAGCCTGGTCTTCACTGTTACGGGGAGCCTGGTCTGTTGTACAATGGCCTCTGTCATCCTGACCATCAGTGGAACATCACGCAACATGCCGGCACCAGCACCACGCCTGGCAATTTTTTTAACGGGACAACCGAAATTAATGTCAATCAGATCAGGCATGGCCACTTCCACTATTCGCGTGGCTTCTACCATGGGTTCAACCAGGTGCCCATACAGTTGTATGCCAATAGGCCGTTCATAATCAAATATTTCCAGCTTCTTGACACTTTTGGTCCCATGCCGGATCAATCCATCTGAAGAAATGAATTCCGTGTACATCAGGTCCGCTCCATATTCCTTACAAATGTACCGGAAAGGGGGATCCGAAAGATCCTCCATGGGTGCAAGCAGAAGGGGATGTTTCTCTATCTCAACTTTACCTATCCTGAACAAAACAGAAATTTATTAATACTTTTATGCCGCAAAATTATCAATTTCAGCAGAATGACACAGGGATTCTTTTACGATGCCCGTCCTTTTACCAAACTTCTTCTGGTTTCATTTCTGATGGTTTGTTGTTACCTGATCATTTTTGGGATGGGTATACTCCTTGCTATGCCTCTGTTTAAAATTCCCCCGGGGGAAGTAATACGCATACTGGAGCAAAATGAAGTTGAAGCAAATATCGGACTATTAAAATTCCTGCAGGTATTATATTCAATCGGATTATTCCTTGTTCCAGCCATTCTTTCGGGCTTTCTTATCCAGCGCAATACCTGGAAATACCTGAAGGCCGACCGGATATCCAATTACTGGGTCATTATACTGGTAATTGCATTAATGGTCATCTCTATCCCCTGGATCAATTTTACTTCTTTCCTGAATGAAAGGTTATCTCTTCCCGAACGTTGGGGAGATCTTATGGAAAGGATACGAGAGAACGATGCAAACTCGTGGGACCTGATGAAGGCATACCTTCAGACTGAAAATATAGGTGGATTATTGATCAATGTTTTCATGGTTGCCCTGATCCCGGCCCTTGGTGAGGAATTTTTTTTCCGTGGAATAATACAACGCATCTTAACGGAGTGGTTTAGGAGTGAGCATCTGGCCATTTGGATTGCAGCCCTGATTTTTAGCCTGATGCATTACCAGTTCCTGGGATTGATCCCGAGGGTAATGCTGGGTGCATTATTTGGTTATCTGTTTGTCTGGACCGGGTCAATATGGGTGGCTGTCCTGGCACATTTCATCAATAACGCAGTGGCGGTAGTTTATTATTATATTTTTTATCAGGGAACCCTGGAGGTTGAGCCGGATCATATCGGATTGGAAGAAAATGCTTTGCTTATGATCATCACAAGTGTTATGCTGACCTTTTTATTACTCGCTGTAATTCAAAAACAAAGGAAGGAATTAGTTCAATCTGGGATTGGTGGTCTTGAACATTGACTGCTCTGCCAGTTCGCTTTTCCTGTAAACATAAACCAACCCATATTCGATGGCTCTTTCGCGCCTGAGATCATCAGGTAGATCCTTGAAGGTCTCTTCTACCTCATTCCAGATATTGACAATGATCTCATCTGCCTCTGGTCTGGTTTCTGACAACTCTTTCAAAGTGCGGCAGTTGGATTGGCGTAAATTTTTCTGGTTAAAGTAAGATTCATTAAATTTTTCAAACCTCACTTTGACAACTGCCATAGTGGGATTGGTAATCGGACTCCTACCCTTCTTGACGCGATCGCTTTCTCCATCAATAATACATTTACCCCACCTGATGACATCTTCTTCAGTGTTTAGGGAGGGAAGTTTCTTATTATATCCCTTCAGCTGATAGTATTCGAGAATGGATGGGGAAAGCTCTCCACGCTGTATGGCCATGTTTACCACCTGTATAAAATGAGAGATGTAAAGCTTGGCCTTTTTCATCAAGCCGAGATGCTCCTTATTCCGCTCAATTTGTTTGGCAAGGGCAGATTTTTGATGAAGCATCTTCTTCTCAAAACCCGGCAGGAATGATACAATTTTCTGGTAAGTACTCTGGGAGAATGCCAGCTTGAAAGGAGGCAGTTCCTTTCCCATTTGATAAGCTTTTATAAGGGCTTTTTGCCTGGCTTTGTCAGTGTTGGGCAGTCTCCTGTAAGGCATTTGTTGAAAAAATGTTAGTGCAGTGTTAATAAATAATGCATCAATTGCGAATATAACTAAATAATGATGTCAGACAAGGGTATTCGTACTTTTTTGATAAAAGGTTACAAAACCATAAAAAAATAATTAATTCCTTTTAAATTCGGGGAATTATTATTCAAATACCTGAATCATGTTTAAAGCAGAAGTTTATTCAAACAGACGAAACCAGTTACGTAAACATTTATCCAGTGGAGTAGCTCTATTCCCGGCCAACAATGAGAGTCCGATGAACTACGCGGACAATACGTATCATTACCGACAGGACAGTACATTCTTGTATTTTTTCGGAATCGACCAACCTGGTCTTGCAGGGATAATAGATTTTGAGTCTGGAGAGGATTATCTTTTCGGAGATGATCTCAGCCTGGATGATATTATCTGGATGGGGCATTTGCCGTCAATGAAATCTTTGGGAGAAAAGGCAGGTATCAATCAGGTTCTCCCCTATACAAAATTGGCTACCTACCTTGAAGACGCCTTACAGAAGGATAGGGTAATACATTACCTTCCTCCTTACCGGGATGATACCATGCTGGAGATAGCCAGGCTAACAAATTTGCCATGGGAGAAGATTAAACCGGGCGCCTCACCTGCATTGACAAAAGGGGTGATCGCCTTGCGATCCATCAAAGAGTCCGTGGAGTTGGAAGATATCTCAAAAGCAGTTGATATCAGTTACGAGATGCATACCACCGTTATGAAGCTGGCCAAACCTGGCATCTATGAAAGGGAGCTTGCGGGCCGCATCGAAGGGATAGCCCTGAGCCATGGCACCATGACATCTTTTCCTATCATACTCAGCATGGATGGACAAACACTACATAACCACAATCATGGAAATATCCTGGAGCAAGGCAGGCTGATAGTCACTGACGCTGGAGCAGAAACTGTGAACCATTATGCTGGTGACATTACCCGGACGGTTCCGGTTGATGGAAAATTCAGCCAGCAGCAGAAGGAGATTTATGAAATAGTGCTCGAGGCCGAAGTTTCTTCCATAGATAAGATCAGGCCAGGTGTTCCTTACCGCAACATCCACAGGGATGCTGCCAGGATCATATCTCTGGGATTAATGGACCTGGGACTCATGAAAGGTGATGTGGAAGAAGCAGTGGATGCCGGGGCACATGCCATGTTTTTCCCTCATGGACTGGGACATATGATGGGGCTCGATGTTCATGATATGGAAGGCCTGGGAGAGAATCATGTTGGTTACAATGAAGAAATCAAAAGAAGCGATCAATTTGGGACTGCCTACCTGAGATTGGGCAAAAGACTGGAATCAGGGTATGTTATCACTGTGGAACCTGGTATATATTTTATACCTGCACTAATAGACAGATGGAGGTCGGAAGGGAAATTTGCCGAGTTTTTAAATTATGAGAAAGTGGAATTATATAAAGATTTTGGAGGGATCAGAATAGAAGACGATATCCTCGTTACAGATATAGGCAGCCGGGTCCTTGGTAAACCCATCCCGAAAACTGTTCAGGAGGTTGAGGATGTGATGAGATCTTAAAGGATTTTTGCAGTAAAATATTCCCGGTTCAGCCGGGCTATGTTGGTCAGGTTTATTTCTTTCGGGCATTCCGCTTCGCATGCGCCTGTATTGGTGCAACTCCCGAATCCAAGCCTGTCCATTTCCATGACCATGTTTTTCACCCTTTCCCTTGCCTCCGGCCTTCCCTGAGGAAGGAGGGCTAGGTGTGATACCTTCGCTGCCACAAATAACATGGCTGATGCATTCTTGCAGGCTGCCACGCAGGCCCCACAACCAATACATGCTGCAGCATCCATTGAAAGGTCTGCATTTTTCTTGGGTACAATTATCGTGTTTGCTTCAGGGACAGTGCCTGTATTCACTGAGATATAACCCCCGGCCTGGATGATGGAGTCAAAGGCTGTCCGGTCGACGATCAGGTCTTTGATCACCGGGAATGGCCTTGCCCTCCAGGGTTCGATTGTGATCTTGTCACCGTCACTGAATTTACGCATGTGGAGCTGGCAGGTTGTGATGGCCGAATCAGGCCCATGCGGGTGACCGTTAATATAAAGACTGCATACACCGCAGATACCTTCCCGGCAATCATGGTCGAAAGCAACCGGTTCCTCACCCTTGGCAACCAGTTGTTCATTAAGTTGATCCATCATCTCAAGGAAAGAACTGTCCGAGGAGATATTGCTGATAGGGTAGCTTACAAACTTGCCCTTTGCCAATGCACTTTTCTGCCGCCAGATTTTTAATGTAAAGTCCATATCTATTGTATTTTCAGTTTTTATTTTTTGGTATCGGCTTACTTCTTATAATCCCGCTGCTTGACCTCAATATTCTCAAAAACCAGGGGTTCCTTGTGCAAAGCTGGTTCGGCATTTTCCCCTTTGTACTCCCAGGCAGCAACATAGGTGAAATCCTTGTCGTTACGAAGGGCTTCTCCTTCCCCAGTCTGGTATTCTTCCCTGAAATGCCCTCCGCATGATTCTTCCCTGTGCAGGGCGTCAATGGCCATCAGTTCCCCGATCTCAAGGAAATCTGCTACCCGGTTGGCCTTTTCAAGCTCCTGGTTCAGGTCCTCCTTTTCACCGGGTATTTTCAGATCTTTCCAGAATTTGGACTTCAATTCCCTGATCATTACTATGGCTTTTTCCAGTCCCTCTTTATTCCTTGCCATACCCACGAATTCCCACATGATCTTGCCAAGCTCTTTATGGAAGGAATCTGTACTGCGCTTACCCTTGATGTTCATTAGCTTATCAAAGCGGTCAACAACACTTTTATGTGCTTCCTCAAATTCCGGACTCCCGGTGTCGAACCTGGCTACATTGATCTGGTCAGCCAGGTAATTCTGGATGGTGTAGGGGATCACAAAATATCCGTCTGCGAGTCCCTGCATCAGGGCTGATGCTCCCAGCCGGTTGGCTCCATGGTCAGAGAAGTTACATTCACCTATGGCAAAGAGTCCGGGTACAGTCGTCATCAGCTCATAATCAACCCAGGTCCCGCCCATGGAATAATGAATGGCCGGGTAGATCATCATGGGTGTTTCGTATGGATTGTCGTCTACGATCTTTTCGTACATCTGGAAAAGGTTTCCATATTTGGCTTTGATGGCATCCTTGCCAAGCCGGCCGATGGCATCTGCAAAATCCAGGAAAACTGCCAGACCCGTTCCCACTCCGACCCCGGCATCACAGCGTTCCTTGGCAGCACGGGATGCGACATCACGTGGCACCAGGTTGCCAAAGGCAGGGTAACGCCTCTCCAGGTAATAATCCCGGTCTTCCTCTGCCAGTTCTTTCGGTTTCATTTCCCCCTTGCGGATCTTTTCAGCATCTTCCTTGTTTTTTGGCACCCAGATCCTTCCATCGTTCCTGAGGCTCTCGCTCATCAGGGTAAGTTTTGATTGGAAGTCCCCATGCACCGGGATACAGGTCGGGTGGATCTGCACATAGCAAGGGTTTCCCATGAGGGCACCCTTTTTGTAGGATTGCCATGCAGCACTTACGTTGGCGCCCATGGCCATGGTGGAGAGAAAGTAAGTATTTCCGTATCCTCCCGTGGCAAGGACAACTGCATGGGCTGCATAGCGTTTAATCTCACCATTGATGAGGTCACGGGTGATGATCCCCCTGGCCCTGCCGTCAATAATCACTACATCAAGCATCTCTTCCCTGGTGACCATCTTTATTTTCCCATTTTTGACCATCCTGCTCTGTGCAGCATAGGCTCCCAGCAGGAGTTGTTGCCCGGTTTGTCCCCTGGCATAAAAAGTACGGGAAACCAGGGCCCCTCCAAATGAACGGTTATCCAGCATACCTCCATATTCCCTGGCAAAAGGCACACCCTGTCCCACACACTGGTCGATAATATTATTACTGACCTCCGCCAGCCGGTATACATTGGCTTCCCGGGCCCGGTAGTCCCCTCCTTTTACGGTATCATAGAAAAGTCTGTAAACGCTATCCCCGTCACCCTGGTAATTCTTGGCTGCATTTATCCCTCCCTGTGCCGCGATGCTGTGTGCTCTTCTTGCACTATCCTGGTAGCAGAAGTTGATTACATTGAATCCGAGTTCCGCCATGCTGGCTGCTGCCGAGGCCCCTGCCAGTCCGGTTCCAACCACGATAATATCCAATTTTCTTTTATTGGCCGGGTTCACCAGGTGCTGGTTGGATTTGAAATTGGACCATTTTTTATCAATCGGTCCTTCTGGTATCCTGGAGTTAAGCTTTGTCATGATGTATATTTTTCAATTTTTATCTGGTTAGATATATCCATAGTGGGATGACAATAAAGCCAGCCACAACGATAAAAGTATAGAGATAGCCGAGTGATTTGATGACCGGGGTATAAACCTTATGGTTTAAGCCCAGGGTCTGAAATGCCGAGGCAAAACCATGCAGCAAATGAAATCCCAGGAAAAGAAAGCAGCCGATATAGAATATATCTACCCAAAGGATCTGGAATTTTTCAACCACCATGGTACCCAGGTCGTGGTATATTTTGCCATTGTAAGTTATCTCTGCTACGTGGCCATGCCCGAATTTGGCTTTAAAATAGAAGTCGAAGAGGTGGATCACAATGAATACAAGGATGATCACAGCCGTATGGATCATGAACTTGGAAAAGAAAGATGTCTGGGCCGGATTATTCACCTTATACCTTATGGGCCTTGCGATCCAGTTTAGCAACTGAATCATGAGACCGTAGATGATATGTAGCAGGATCCCACCAAATAATACTATTTCAAACACCTTGATCAGGATGTTAGTTGCCATAAAGTGGGCAGCAATATTGAATATTCTTGGGTCATCGAATATTATCAGGGTGAGGTTTATGCCGAGATGGACCAGCAGGAATGTGGCCAGGAATAGGCCAGCCAACGCCATCATCAGCTTCTTGCCGATGGAGGAATTAAAGATGTTGCTCATATGTTAATGATTTTCGGATGTTGTAAGCGGCGCTTGAAATTCAGCATTGAACAGGAATAAAGTTAAGTATCTTTATCTTTATAAATAAAATGTAAGAATATTCCTGATGGATGTTCTACAACACATATCATGAGATATGCACACATACCGAGGGATCTGTTCATTCGAAACAGGCAAAAACTGGCCGGCAAACTGGAGAAGAAATCCCTGGCTCTTGTTCATTCCAATGATCAGATGTTGCGTAATGGGGACCAGTTTTTCCCTTATCGTCAAAATTCGGATCTTTTCTACCTGACTGGCATTGAGCAGGAGATGACAATTTTGTTGATGTGTCCGGATCATCCCGTTGAAGACCGACAGGAATTATTATTTATCCGGAAACCGGATTTAAAACTTGAGAGCTGGGAAGGGAAAAAGCTCGATAAAGCTGGGGCAGAAAAAATTTCTGGCATAGCGAATGTTCATTGGTTGGAAAAATTTGAAACCATAGCAAGAGAATTAATCCTGGATGCTGAAAATATTTATTGTTCCAGTCATGAACTGGTAAAATTCAAACCTGAATATCTCTCCCGTGATGAGCGTTATCTTGCCAAACTGAAAAAGGAATTTCCCCTGCACCGAATGAAAAGACTCTCACCTATCATGACAGAACTACGCCTGGTGAAAGAGCCTGAAGAACTGGCCCTGATCATGAAATCGGCTGAGATAACAAAAGGTGGATTTGAAAGGATTCTTTCCTCCCTTAAACCTGGATTGAAAGAATACGAGGTTGAAGCAGAGCTCAGCCATGAATTTATACGTAAAGGAGCTGCAGGGCACGCCTACCAGCCAATAGTAGCTTCCGGCGCAAATGCCTGTTTCCTGCATTATATTAAAAATGACCAGGTGTGTCGTGACGGAGATCTGCTCTTGCTTGATTTTGGGGCAGAATATGCAAACTACTCAGCGGATTGTTCCCGGACCATTCCGGTGAACGGCAGGTTCAGCAGCAGGCAGAAGGATATTTATGATGCCAATCTCAGGGTATTCAGGAAAGCGAGGGCCCTTATTAGGCCGGGGACAACCATTGATCAAATCAATAAAGAAGTTGCTAAACTCTGGGAGGAGGAACATATCAGGCTTGGATTGTACAGCACCAGGGACGTCCAGGAGCAACCTAAAGGGGCACCACTACATTTAAAGTATCTTATACATGGTGTTTCACATTTTCTGGGGCTCGACGTTCATGATGTTGGCAGTAAACATGAAATACTTAAACCAGGAATGGTGCTGACATGTGAGCCTGGGATCTATATTCCAGCTGAAAATACGGGCATCAGGCTGGAAAATGATATCATGGTTACAGAGGCTGGTAACGTGGATTTGATGGAAGATGTAATCCTTGATTCTGAGGAAATTGAAAAATTGATGCATAGGTGAATCATTTTTTTTTTATCTTCAACTATCCATTCAGGATAAAGAAACTGAAAATTTATGATAAGTTCCGTCAGCTATCATGATGCCAACCTGAGATTCAGCGATTTGGGCAAAGGAGATCCGGTAGTGTTGATACATGGTTATCTGGAATCTCTTGAGATCTGGAATGGGTTCGCAGAAAAACTTGCCAGAAATTACAGGGTGATCAGCGTTGATCTGCCCGGGCATGGCGAATCAGGGATATACAGTTCCATGAATACTATGGCTGTAATGGCCGATTCTGTGAAAGCAGTACTTGATCATTTATCAATTGGTCGGGCTGTGATCATCGGCCATTCAATGGGTGGGTATGCTACCCTGGCGCTGGCAGATATTTTTCCAGAGATGATCGTCGGATTCTGCCTGTTCCATTCCCATGCACTACCTGACCCGGAGGAGAAAAAATTGAACCGGGACAAGGAAGCCTTACTGGTCAAAGAAGGGAAAAAGAGCCAGGTTATCAAACTTAATATCCCAAATGCTTTTGCTAGTGAAAATCATGATTCCTTCCAAAAGCAGATAGGATGGGCGAAGGACATTGCGTTGAAGACAGCGGATAAAGGGATAATAAGTGCCCTGGCCGGTATGAAAGCACGGCCTGATCGCCGGGATGTGGTGAAAAATTCCGTTGAGCCTGTAATGATCATCGCCGGGAAGAAGGATTACTATATACCCTTCAGTGTTTATGAAGAGCATTTCAATCTTGCTTCTAAATCCACCGTTCTGATTCTTGAAAATTCTGGTCATATGGGATTTATTGAAGAAAGGGAAAAATCCCTGGAAGGTGTTCTGAAATTCCTGGACCAGCTATACCAATAAAAAAACCTGCCAGGGCTTTGCCTGACAGGTTTTAAAACCAATCTAATTAATCGGAGTTTTTCAATCGTCCTGCTGAATTACTACCGTACTAAACCTAATACGTGGTTTCAGCACATAAACTCCGCCCGAAACCTAAAATCGAGTTTTTTCTGCGGTTCTCCTATGCCTGTAGTTTTGAGCCATTGCTCTCCGCTCCCTTATTTTTTCACCCTGTGCATCAAAGATGATCTTCTGCTCATCAGTAAGGAGAAGCCGAACATTGATCTTCTCTTCAATGCTTTTTACCTGGATCTGTGTAAGTAGTTTACCATTAACCTCTACAAGTTTTACAATTTCCTTCATATCAGGATCATCATTATGCAGCTGTGCATTGATTTTAGCCCTGTTGATTTTTACTTCGTCTCTATTGGCTTGCACATCTTTCATATGAGCAAGATGGATTTCTTTAATCTGATCTTTTTGTTCTTCAGACAGATCAAGGAATTTTAATGGAGATTGAGCCCTCATGGACTGGTGGGGTATTTGTCTTCTCTGATTTGGTTGTGCCATAACACTCAGGGAAAGTCCCAATATAAAAATGATGGCAACCAGCAACTTAAAATTTCTATCTATTCTCTTCATGGCAGATTTATTATTAAGGATTGTTATTCTGTTATCTGAATTTTAGATATGTTTTCCTGGGAAAGGTTTAATGCCATCTGAAGAAATTTTGTTGATATCCTGACAGACAGGGAGATACAATAATTTGCAGTAACACGGGAAACCCCGAAACTTTTGAAGTTAGCAGGAAAGCCTATTTTTGTGCGAAGATCTCCAGGCTTTTCTGGATGGTGGGATCGATCTGGTGAATAATGGGATAGAATCCTTCGTTGTCAAGAAAAAACCTGGCGATATAAGCTTTCATGCTTATCAAGATGACATGTTGGGAGAGGATGCTCTCTTCATCACTTACCTGGAGACCATTATCTTCTGCATAGGCTGTGAATTGAACCAGCAGATCCTGCCTGTCGAGATATTCTACCATTTCCTTGTGGTCCTTGAAGTTGTCCAGGTTACTCCTGTTATTGTCGGCATAATTAAAGGCAAAACGATAGAGCAAACCCCTGTGTATGATCTGATTATAATATTCTGTATAGAGAGAAGTATCATATGGGACAAAGATATCGGGCATGATGCCACCCCCTCCGTAAACTGTCTTACCCCCGGGAGTAAGGTACTTTAAAGAATCAGCAAATTTGATACTATCAGCAAAGATAAATTCACCCCGTTCATATCGCCCATGCACTTCATTTAAATAATCGTCCAGGCCGTTTTTATAGGGCTTCTGTATAGATCTCCCTGTTGGTGTGTAGTACCTGGCAATGGTAAGCCTCAGGGCGGAACCATCAGAAAACATAGTTTGTTGCTGTACCAATCCTTTTCCGAACGATCGCCGTCCGATAATGAGTCCACGGTCATTATCCTGGATTGCCCCTGCCAGAATCTCACTGGCAGATGCGGAAAGTTCATCTATAAGAATGATCACATCATGATTGAGCAGGTCACCCTGTGACGTTGCCAGGATATCCTTTCTGGGTTGTGCATGGCCTTCGGTATAAACAATAGGTGTCCCTGCCGTCAGGAAATGATCTGCAAGTTCAGTGGCAGCATTCAAATAGCCTCCACTATTATAACGGAGGTCCAGGATTAGTTTTTGCAAACCCTGGTTATTGAGTTTCTCTACAGCATCATTGAATTCCTTATGAGTGGTCCGGGAGAATTTACTGATCTTAATAAAGCCAATGTCATCGGTGAGCATATATGCCAGGTCAACACTGGTAATGGGGATCCTGTCGCGGGTGATCTCAAAATCCAGGGGTTCTATAATGCCCCGGCGGACAATGGTTACATTGACACGTGTTCCCTTCTTCCCTTTCAACATCTTTACAATGTCAGTGGACACCATGTGGACCCCGGCGATCAGGGAATCATTCACCCTGATGATCCGATCACCTGCCAGTATGCCGATTTTTTCCGAGGGACCATTCAGGATGGTGCTCATAATATAAACCGTATCCTGCTGCATATTGAAAGAAACTCCGATACCACTGAAGTTTCCCTCCAAGGGCTCATTGTATTCCGCAACGTCCGAGGCAGGGATGTAAATGGAATGCGGGTCAAGTTGCTTGAGAATTTCCGGTATAGTACTTTCAATAAGTCCCTTCCGGTCAACAGAATCCACATATTCCTGGGCGACAAAATCAATGACTCCGCTGATTTTATTCATGCGGGGATATATAGCAAACTCATTCGGCTCTGAAATTCTATTTAATTGGTTGCCAATTAGCATTCCTCCAATCAGGAAAACTGCTAATAAAAGGGGTAGTATAATATTGAATTTAATTTTCTTCATGATTCGATTACGGAGCTCAATTGTACAACTTCAATGCCAGCTTTTTCAAGGAGTTCAATTCCATCGATTATCCTGTACTCATCTGCATAGACCACCCGGATAATACCGGCCTGTATAATAAGTTTGGCACAATCCATACAGGGTGAGGCCGTAATATAAAGCGTAGCCCCTTCACTGCTGTTATTCGATTTTGCCACCTTTGTAATGGCGTTGGCCTCGGCATGCAGAACATAGGGTTTACTGCGATTGTTCTCATCTTCACATTCATTTTCAAATCCGGAAGGTGTTCCATTATATCCATCTGAAATGATCATGCGATCTTTTACAATAAGGGCACCAACCTGGCGTCTTTTACAGTACGAGTTTGTGGCCCATACCCTGGCCATTTTAATATACCTTATATCAAACTGTGTCTGCTTATCACTGCTTTGGATCATGTTGAATCTGTGCGATTTGCGCAATTATCTGACTTCCAGCTTGCAAAGTTAGCATAATTCATGAAACTTGATCATTGCAGATTGGCAACTATCAGGAAGGCATCAGCACATATGTATTGGATGTACCAGTCAGGATTCTCTTGCGAAATATACCTGAAATCAGTAACAGAACGATATCGTATTTTTTCACGTCCTGGTCTATGATTGAATGGGGCACAAAAGTATTGAGTAAGTATTTAGCATTTGTGTTTGTTTCCCGCACGACTGCAAATGAAATGGTAACCAATCCCGGAACCAGTGGTAAAGTTGAAATTTATGGATTAATTTTAACCAAGACAATGATGCTGGTGAAAAGGATTAATTATTAACTACGATAAAATGAATACACATACACATAAGAAGATCTGTTATATGTCCCTTGGGTTAATCCTTATGCATGCCATCGGAAATAGCCAACACCAGCCTTTGCCTATAAATGATTTAGAAAACACCCAACCTCGAAATATTATTTTTATTCTGAGTGATGATCACAGGTATGATTTTATGGGATTTACTGGTGTTTTGCCATGGTTGGAAACACCAGCGATGGATGCACTGGCCCAGGAGGGGGCTTATTGCCCCAATGCATTTGTGACGACATCATTATGTTCTCCCAGCCGTGCATCAATTTTAACCGGGCAGTATAGCCATACTCATAAAGTTGTAGATAATTCTGCTCCTGCGCCCGATGAATTAATTTATTTTTCACGATATCTTCAAACAAAAGGGTATCAAACTTCATTTTTTGGAAAATGGCATATGGGAGGTAACTCAGATGAACCAAGACCAGGTTTTGACCATTGGGAAAGCTTCAGAGGACAGGGAGCTTATTATAATCTGAATTTAAATATAAATGGGGAACATGAAAGTTATCCTGATTCAATATATACGACTGATTTATTAACAGAACATGCAATTCATTGGTTAAAAGGCAGGGATACCCAAAAACCTTTTTTTATGTATCTATCCCACAAAGCAGTTCATGGGCTTTATATACCGGCAAAACGGCATTTAGGTAAGTATAATAATGTCACTCTTGAATTGCCGCCCTCATTTAATACTTCGGCACAGCCTGTCAGGGGTAAAAGCCATCCGTATGGCTATCAGCATTATTTAGGGCCCGATAAAGATCAAATCAGTGAGCCGGCAACGGATGTAGACTATTACGGAGAGGGACGGATGCCCGATTGGCAAAAAATGCAGAGGGAAAGCTGGCACGGAGTAGATTACATGTACCATGCACAGCATGTTAATTTTGAAACATTGGTAAAAAGATATTGTGAACTGATACTGTCTTTGGACGAAAGCATTGGTAGTATTTTGGAGTACTTGGATGAGAAGGGGCTAAGTGAATCAACTGTGGTTATTTATATGGGCGACAATGGTTTCTCATTCGGTGAACACGGATTAATTGACAAACGCCATTTTTATGAGGAGTCGGTTAAAGTCCCATTTTTAGCGAGGTGCCCTGAAATAATAAACGGGGGACTGGTTATTAATGAGATGATTCAAAATATAGATGTTGCCCCAACGATATTAGAATTAGCAGGTATTGAAAAACCGGCTCAAATGCAAGGGATGTCAATTGTACCACTTCTTACCGGGGAAACGACATCCTGGAGAGATAAAATATTTTACGAATATTATTGGGAGAATAATTATCCTCAAACTCCGACAATGCATGGTATCCGTACGGATAGATATAAACTAATACGATACCATGGCATCTGGGATACAAATGAATTTTATGATCTTAAAGAGGACCCTTTTGAAATGCATAACTTGATTGCTAGTCCAGGCCATCAAAAACTCATTCAGGAACTCACAAATGAGATTTACAATTGGTTGGAAAACACGGGCGGCATGCAAATTCCTTTAAAAAGAACAGGTAAAAGAGGTGGAGATCATCGAAATCGAGGATTGTATTAAATCCCACCTATGAATAATAATCCCACTGAAACATTATTGAATCAATGTGATCTTTCAATTAATTGTACCCCTAACCGTACTTTTTTCCGAACCATTTCTGAGAGATCTGGATCTAATTTGGAGACTCAGGGGAATTACTTTGTTTTGATGATTTGTCCCTATTCGGCTAAAGATGTATACTGAAATACAAAGTGAAAATGCTAAAATACGGAATGAAATAGCGCCAAAATACGGAATAAAAAAAAGCCATAACACGGAATGAAATAGCGTCAAAATACGGAATAGCATTTGTTAATTCGATTATAATATATATATTGGGTAAATAACAATGATACATATGGATACTAATATCTACATATCACGCCTAAGCGATGTCTATTTACAAAGTTTATTAGAATCATCTGGCGCAGTTTTGATTGAAGGTGCCAAATGGTGTGGGAAAACTCAATCTTCATTACAAGCTGCAAATAGTGCTGTGTTTATGCAGGATCCAGATGTAGGCCCAGGTTATTTAGCTATGGCAGATACAAAACCATCTTTATTATTGGAAGGGGAGGTTCCATTGTTGCTTGATGAATGGCAAATGGCTCCAGTTTTATGGGATGCTGTCAGGTGGGCTGTTGACAAGCGCGGAAAGATGGGGCAGTTTATACTTACTGGTTCATCTATGCCTAACGACAATTTGATATCTCATTCGGGGACTGGCAGAATTGCCCGCATGTTAATGCGTCCAATGAGTCTTTTTGAATCTGGTGAATCTAATGGAACAGTGTCACTAAGAGAACTTTTTGATGGAAATACAGAAGTTAGTGCAAGAAGCACTCTAACAATAGAACAAATAGCGAACTCAATAAGTCGAGGTGGATGGCCTGTAGCTATACTTTCAAAGAAACAATCACCAAGAATTGCAATGAACTATGTAGATGCTGTTATTAATATGGATATAAATCAAGTAGACGGCATTGAGAAGGACCCTGAGAAGGTTCGATTGTTAATTCAATCATTAGCAAGAAACATCTCTACAATGGCAACAGCCAAAACTATAATGGATGATATAAAGGCTAATCATTCGTCCATCACAGACAAAACGCTTAATTCTTATCTAAATGCATTGAGGAGGATTTTTGTTATTGAAGACGTCCCAGCTTGGCAACCTTCATTACGTTCAAAAACGGCTATTCGTACAGCAAATAAGCGTCAGTTTGTTGACCCGTCCATTGCTGCAGCTGTTCTGCGGACAGATTCAAATGGTATTTTAAAAGATTTTGAGACTTTTGGATTTTTGTTTGAATCTTTGTGTACTCGAGATTTAAGAGTATATGCACAAGTATCTGATGGGGAGGTTTTTCATTATCGTGATAAATTAGAGCTTGAATCCGATATTATAGTTAAACTTTATGATGGACGTTGGGCGGCAATAGAGATTAAATTGGGAGTGAAGCAAATAGAAGAAGCTGCGGCTAACCTAATTAAACTCAGTCAAAAAATTGATACTGAAAAGATGAACAAACCTGCTTTCTTAATGGTGTTAACAGGAGGTCAAGTTGCCTACAAACGTCCTGACGGTGT
>CAZXOJ010000014.1:0-29863 GCA_964642325.1 uncultured Bacteroides sp.
GCTCATGGTTCTCTCTGTATTATTTTTTTTGATCATCTTCTTTTTCCACCCTGATCCTGGCATCCACAGCCACAAGCCCGGCTTTTGTTCCGAGCATGGGATTCAGGTCCATCTCCGCAATCTCCGGGGCAATGGTCACAAGCTGTGAAAGACGGTTAAGGATATCAATAAAGGCAGGTATATCAATGCCTGCCTGTCCCCGTATCCCTTCCAGTACCGGATAGACCTGCAGGCTTTTGACCATATGTGCTGCCTCACCCTCCGCAAGGGGTGCGAGTCCCGCATTCACATCCTTCACAGCCTCTACAAATATCCCACCCATTCCACACAGGATGAGATGTCCAAATTTCCCTTCCCTTTTCACTCCCGCAAATAATTCAGTCCCCGATAGCATAGGCTGTATCATAACTGATTGTACTCCTTCCAGCTGTATCATCCTTTCGAACTCAAGACTGACCTGGGCAGTATCCCGGATATCCAGGATTACACCTCCGATATCTGACTTATGCAGGGGGCCAACCACCTTCATTACCACGGGAAATCCAAACTCCTCAGCCTTCAGTACAGCATCTACCTTGCTTGCCACCACTGCCTCCCCTGCCCTCGGAATGCCGGCAGCATCCAGCAGGGCCTGGACCCTGTCGGGAGACAAATAGCCGTTTTCTGCATTCTCTATCACATTCCTGATGCTACTATTCTCAAGCTCCGCTAATACCCCATCCATCCTGTTAAAACAGGGGGTATTGAAAACCCTGGCCAGGGATCTCCCCAGGCTGACTTCATCCGGAAAGTTGATCCTCCCGTAGGAGATGAATTCATCAATTTCCTCCTTAACATTAACCACGGAAGGCAGCACGGGAAATATGGGTTTGTGGCAGGTTTGCATTTTCTCGTGCAATAGCAGGTATACATCTTGTACGCTGAAGAGGCCGGGACTGCCAAATATGACGATCATGCCATCGATCTCCTGACATTCCTGCTCACAAAAGTCTATGATGCTTCCCAGTTGCTGGGCAGTCCCCGTCGCCAGAAAATCAATGGGGTTGGCCACAGATGAACCCAGATGTAACTTCTCCAGCAACTTATCTGCTGCAGAGCCCCCCAAAGGAGGAACTTCAAGTCCCCCATCAGACAGGGCATCTGTAAGCATCACTGCAGGTCCCCCAGCATGTGTGATCACCGCCAGGCGTTTGCCCTTCAACTCGGGGTGGAGGAATACGGAGGCTACGCTTACCAGTTCCGCCCGGCTGTGGCACCTGACGATGCCTGCCTTGCGAAAGAGGGCATCGACAGCTATATCCGGACTGGCCAGGGCGCCTGTATGTGAGGATGCTGCCCTGCTGCCTGCATCTGAGGTTCCGGACTTGATCGCCGCCAGCCTGCATCCTTTCTGCACAAGGGAAGAGGCATGTTTGAGCAAAAGATCCGGCTTATCGATATTTTCTATATACAATATTTTAACATTTGAACTGGATGCCGGGTCATATGTTTCATCAAGGTGCTGTAACACATCTTCCACGCCAGTCTGGGCACTATTCCCAACAGAATACACGGACGAGAATGTTAGTCCGTTCGGGATACCGGCTTCCATAATGAAAACAGCCGTTGCCCCTGATCCTGATATGAAGTCACAACCTTTGGGATCCAATCGTGGGACCGGACTGGTAAATACGCCCTGGTAATGCTGGTTGATTACCCCAATGCAATTGGGACCGATCAGGTTCCCGCCGACCGATGATATCATCGCAGCTAAACGGCCTTCAAGCCGGCCACCTTCATCGCTTTCCTCACCAAATCCGGCTGATAATATGATAAATCCTTTGGTACCTTTTTCCCTGGCCAATATTTCAACCACCTCCTCACAATACCTGGCAGCAATGGCCAGTATGGCCAGGTCAATCCGGGGCAGGGACACTGGATCAGGAAAGCACTTCACGCCCTGTACCCTCTCCTCGCCGGGATTTACCACATATAATTCTCCGGAAAATGAACCCTGCAAAAGATTCTGAAGGATCTTCCCTCCGGGTTTATGAAGGTTGTTAGAGCCACCTATCACAGCTATGCTCCGGGGTTCAGTAAGTTCTATGGCCAGCATAATTGATCTTTGGTTCTAACAAAATTAAAAAATCATACCGGTATCTCTGGTGATAAATATCATTATTAAAGAACACCCCTCCAGATAATATGTGGATATCTTTCAACCTTGGGGCATATAAGTAAACAATTCAAATTATATTTTTGCGCTAATAAATCCCCCAGGTCGGAGTTTTATAATTACGGGGATTGCGGACTGCAGAATTTCGACCTGAACAGTTACATCCGGACCAAGACCTCTAACCTGGATATCTGGTCAACCATCAGGGTCCGGGAATACGAATACGATTTTAAAGGAGTTTTTGACTATTTTTACCCACTTACCAAATCTCGTTTTCCATGAGAAGGATTATTATCTCTATGGTATTTGCCATTCTGTGCCTATCCCTTTATTCCCAGGTAAAACTTGACTACTACCTGCCAGATGATGACTACCTGCCCGAAATCCCTAAACCCGGTTCAGTTTTTGGCCACCCTGTCGGGGAGTGGCACCTGAGCCATGACAAGCTCACTGCTTACATGACGCTCCTGGCAGGGCAATCTGACCGGGTGATCATGCAGGAGTATGCCCGATCCTGGGAAAACCGCCCACTCTTTCATCTCATCATAACCTCCCCGGCAAATCATGCCAGGCTGGAACAGATCAGGGAGGAACACCTTACACTCTCTGATCCCGGATCCGGACAGCAGCCAGATCCCGCGAACATGCCTGCAGTAGTCAGACTGGGTTACAATGTACACGGGAATGAATCCAGCGCCTCCAATTCATCGGTTCTTGTGGCCTACTACCTGGCTGCATCCCGCAACCCCGAGGTACTCGACTACCTGGACAACCTGGTGATCCTGATCGATCCCTGCCTGAATCCCGACGGGTTTAACCGGCATGCCAGCTGGATCAATACGCATAAATCCCAAACTACCATGTCTGATGATAACAGCAGGGGTTTTAGGGAAGTGTGGCCGGGAGGCCGGACCAATCATTACTGGTTTGACCTGAACCGGGACTGGATCCTGCTGCAGCATCCGGAGAGCAGGGGACGGGTGGAGGTTTTCCACCAATGGAAGCCAAACGTACAGACTGACCATCATGAAATGGGGTCTTCTTCAACTTTTTTCTTTCAGCCAGGCATTCTTTCCCGTACCAATCCCATGACCCCTGAACGCACAACCGAACTGACCCGCAAGATCGGGCAATACCATGCTGCTGCACTTGACCAGGATGGCAGCCTCTTTTTTACGGAGGAGATCTTTGATGATTTCTATTATGGGAAGGGATCATCATATCCGGATGTCAACGGAAGTGTGGGGATCCTTTTTGAACAGGCCGGCACCAGGGGATTTGAACGAGACACACCCCGCGGTAAGCTAAGCTTCCCATATGCCATCAGGAACCAGGTCAGGGTCTCAATTTCTTCCGTCAAGGCATCCTTCGAGATGCGTGAGGAGCTGCTGGCACATCAACAGGAATTCTACGAATCAACAAGCTCACTGTTCAATGCATCAAGCGAGAAAGCTTATATTTTCGGGGAAGCTGACCAGGCAAGCCAGGCAAGCTTCATGGATATCCTGCTCAGGCACAGGATCAAGGTATTCGAATTAAAGCAGGGCAATACCATAGACGGGACTAATTACAGCCCCGGAAGTGCTTTTCTCGTTCCCTTGAACCAACCGCAATTCAGGATGGTACAGAACCTGTTCAAGCCACAGAAAAAATTTACAGACAGCCTGTTTTACGATGTTTCTACATGGACACTTCCCTATGCTTTCAATATTCCCTATGCAGCCCTTGGTCAATCCAAACAAGTGGAAGAACTGATGGGTGAACAGGTGATGGAGATAAAAAGGCAATCGGGAAAGATCCTCGGTAATGTCAGCCAGGTTGGATATATTTTTGCCTGGGATGAATATGACGCACCTGCTGCCCTGTACAAGATACAGGCAACTGGACTGATGACCCAGGTGGCTACCGAACCCTTTGAATTCAAGAACCAGGAAATAAGACATTCTTTTAGCTACGGGAGTATTTTCATACCTGTACAAAAACAGGGGAAAACGCCCGAAGAGATTCATAATATCATTACTATAGCCTTGCAGGAAACATCCATTACTGCTTACGCGATCGGTACTTCCCATACCAGCCAGGGCATGGACATGGGGAGCAGCCGATTTATGCCCCTCAAAAAACCGGTGATACTCTTGCTAACCGGAGACGGCGTTAGCAGCGGGGAGGCCGGAGAGACCTGGCACCTGTTGGATGCACGCATGCATATGCCGGTCGTACTTATAGACCAGGCACAACTCAATGCGATGGATCTTTCCCCATACACACACCTGCTGATGCCTTCCGGTTCATACGGAAGGATCAATGCCAACGGCAAGAAAGAGATCAACCGATGGCTGAACAAAGGGGGAAGCATCATTGCCATCAAATCAGCCAACCGATGGCTGAAGGAGCAAAAACTCGTGGACATTGACTTCACAAGCAATAAGCCCGATAGCAGCGGATATCTGGCTTACGCAGACCTCAGGAACAAGAGCGGGGCACAACGTATTTCAGGGAGTATATTCGAGGCGGAGGTCGACATCAGCCATCCAATAGGGTATGGCCTCCATAGAAAGACCATCCCTGTTTTCCGGAACCACTTACTCATCGCCCGTCCAGACAGACGACCCTATGCCTGCCCGGTCAGGTATACTGAACAACCATTGCTCAGCGGATATGTACCTGAAGGCAAATACGATGACCTGCGTAATGCCCCCGTAGTACTCATCGGCAGCCATGGATCCGGCAGGCTCATATCCTTTATGGACAACCCGAATTTCCGGGGATTCTGGTTTGGAACAAATAAATTGTTCCTAAATGCCATTTTCTTCGGTCCTACTATTTCATCTTATTCAACCAGGTAGTATTTTTGCCAGGAATCAGTAACCGAATATTATGCCCATCAATATACCAGATAATCTACCCGCAGCTGCTGTTCTAAAGAAGGAGAACATTTTCGTCATGGACCAGTCCAGGGCCATCCACCAGGATATCAGGCCCCAGCGCATTGTGATCCTGAACATCATGCCCGTCAAACATACCACGGAAACCCATCTCTTGAGATTGCTTTCCAACACACCCCTGCAGATCGAGATTGATCTTATACATCCCAGGAACCATACCTCAAAGAATACACCCATAGAGCATCTGGAAACCTTTTATAAAACATTCGATCAGGTCAGGTGCCACCGTTACGATGGACTGATCATCACGGGGGCCCCCCTCGGCTTTATCAACTTTGAGGACATTCATTACTGGGATGAGTTGAAAGAGATCATGGACTGGGCGGAGACCAATGTTACCTCAACCCTTTATCTTTGCTGGGGAGCCCAGGCTGCACTCTATCACTTTTACGGGATAGAGAAGAAATTACTAAATAAGAAACTGTTCGGTGTCTTCAAACACCGGGTACTGGACCGTAAGATCCCCCTGGTGCGTGGATTTGACGATCTGTTCCCTGCCCCCCACTCACGATACATGCATATCGACAAGGAAGACATTGAGAAGGTCAGTGAACTTCAGATCATTGCCGAATCTGATGTGGCAGGTATCTATATCATAGGCACAAGGGATGGTAAGAAGGTTTTCGTGACCGGCCACTCAGAATACGATCCCAATACATTGAAGGAGGAATATGAGAGAGACCTTGCAAAGGGACTGGATATACAGGTGCCTGTGAACTACTTCCAGGATGATGACCCCTCAAAAATACCCATGGTCCAATGGAGAAGCCATGCTGTCCTGCTTTATACCAATTGGCTGAATTATTATGTTTACCAGGAAACCCCCTTTAAGCTGGAGGATGATTAGCTGCTCGCCGGAGGCTTTTACATACATTGACGAAACATCAGTTTGAAATCATCCGAGAGGGCAAGTCCTTTCGATTGAGCATAATTCAGCAGAAAACTGGCATCAACCCCCAGGTGCATGGTGTCTGAAGAAGTAACTGAGAGGGAAGCTAGCAATGTACCCAGATCAACAGCAGTCAATAATGGTGTATCTGTGATGTTATTATTTGATACTCCTTTTTGTAAAGGTAATCCACAACTTATACCTGCAATAATCCCGGCGAGAAAAGCATCTCCGGCACCAGCCGTTGATTTAACCTCGGCGGGAAGTACTGAATTGTATTCCAGCTCTCCATGCTGAAAACAATAGCTTCCTTTTGCCCCGTCGGTTATCAGCAGCATTATACCGGGATTGGATCTGTGGATTATCTCAATGGATCTATTGATGATAATCTCTGTATCACTTGATTCATCTTGGATGTTTGCCATACTGCGAGCTTCATCAATATTGACAGCCAGCAGATCCGTTAAGCTCAGACCTCCACAGGTTTTAAATTCGGCCACTTCTGAGGACAGGACAGAGGCCACATTCAGGTAGCCCCCTTCCCTGCCCCTTCTGAGCAGTTGTATGCGGGTTTCAAGCGGGACTTCCGGGACTGCCAGTACTATGCCATCACTTTCACCGGTTCTGAAATCCACGAAAAAATCATCGATATCTTCCGGCATCACCCTGCTGCTGGCACTGTTTTCAGTCGTGATATTGCCCCCTGAGAAATCGGGATATTGATAACACACACTATACAAGGTAGGGTAATGACTGTTTTTATTGACAGATCCCATACCCATGCCGGCTTGTTTCATCTGTGCAAACAGTTTTTTGCCTGCATCATCAGATCCGACACTGCCAATGGGAAATGACCTGAAGTTTCCTGTGGGACCAGCCCCGAGGAGCACAGAAACATAATGCATAATTATATGCAGCTTACAGTAGTCTTGGTAGGGTTCAAGTGTGGCCAGCCTGCTTTCATTTCGGCCCAGGGTATGGTCGCCTTTCAGGGAGAAGACCATCCCTGAACCAATCCCACCAGTCCCAATCATATGGTCATACCTCAGCTGTCCTGATCTTACCTCAGAGAGCACATTCATGCGTTGATGCCTTTGAATTCCCAGTCCGGGTTCTCTGAAATCGGATGAGAAGCAGTCTCAATGGTGGCCGTAAGCCTGGCATCGGGATGTTCCTGAAGCAGGGTCAGGGGGTATTCTGCAGTGAGACCCGAAAAAAGCCCTACCCTCAGTGCTGTTTGCTTCCAGGATCCTGTATCGCTGTAAAGACGTACCTTCTTTGCAGAGAGGCATTCTTTAATACCCAGGGTAATGGACATTGGGGGAACGAATTGATAGGCAGCCCCGAAAGTCCGTTGCCCAAGCGCGATGATCGTATCCAGGTTATTATCCTGCACCCTTAATTCGGAATTGCGCAATGCTGCAAGAGATATATGAGAAAAAGGATGGCGTCGCGCCTGGTTATAGGCAATGTGCCCATCCTGTCCCCATCCTCCAAGCGTAATGTCTATGGGAGCTTCGGCGATCTTTTGTTTGATCTCATCAATGCGGTTTGGTTCAGGAAAAATACGTTGTTTTTCAGGCACTCCCAGATCAGCCGATATGCCACCATAAAAATGCTCTTCCATAAAAGTGCGGAAATTATAGGGATCATTCCTGGCAAGCAGCTTACCCTCCCAGTCCAGACATTCGTCCATATGAAAAACAGTGAGCTGCCTGAGTGATACTTTCTCCTCATTCACCATGCCGGCAAAGGGAGCATACCAGCATTTCGGTCCACATGGAACAATGGCCCGCAAAGCTTTTCCATTCGCATTGGCCTGTATAATTTCGGATACAAAATCACGCGCCATCATTTCCCCCATTTCATCAGAATCTTTGCACAGGACAAATGGGATCTTCAGACCAGGGTGGTTTTCAAGCTCATTGACGGGTATTCTACACCAGTCATACAGGTCTTTTTTATTGATATCACTCATGCTTAGGTTGGATTTACAAATATTAGATCACCAATCCGGATTTCCGATGCCAACGCTCATCAATGCATCCAGATCGGAAAAGTGGTTTTCATAAACATCCCTTGGTATGCAATTGTGATCAATACAAAGGGAGGCTGCCATGCCAATTACTTCTCCTGCCATACCCGTTGTCCGTTGTACACGGACAGTACCCAGGGCAACATGTGTCACGCTTATGTTTCGCCCTGCCATGAGAAGATTGGAAACATTACGGGAATACAGGCATCTATATGGCACCTGGTAGGGTTCTATTCCCCTCATATCTGCCCTCGACTGGAAGGGTTCTCCGGTAAATCCATTTTCGCGGATCGGGAAATGAAGATCCACATCCCAGGTCGTGGTAAAAGATCCATCAGGAAATTTTCTGCCTTCCAGTATGTCCTGCTCTTTTAATACAACATCACCCAGCAATCTTCTCGACTCGCGCTTTCCCCCGATATAGGCTACCCAGGTCAGTTTATGCCTGGCAAAATCTTCCTTCTCTATACTTTTATTCTTGATAAAATCCCAGTTGCCATAGATCACCCTTAAGGCATAATCCCTGATCTCCTCCATCTCCCTCACCTGGTCTTTGAGGGCCCCCGTCTCCCAATCCCAGTCCCCTTTTGTAGTCTTAACAGACGTTTCCTCATCAAAGCTGACCGACCAAGGACTGGTCGTGGGAAACGAAACGGGCTGGTCCAAGCGGGTGGAATTCCACTGAACAGAAGTACCCATAACCAAATGGTCAGATTTCTCGGGAGCCCGTGGTTCTCCTGTTTCCGATTTTGCCTCCCGGCCTACCCTGAAATCCGCCCCGGCCAGGAAACCAAGATTTCCATCGCCTGTACAATCAGCGAATAATTTTCCCTTGAACTTAAATTCCTTACCGCTTGTGATGCTTCTTCCGGTTACCGATACAATCCGCTTCCCATCCATTTCTGCTGCCAGTACATGGGTATTCAAAAACAAACTCAGGTTTTCTTCGCTGAGTACAACGTCCAGTTTCTTATCATCTGCATAATTTGACGAGGGACCGGCATTGTGTTCTTTTTTCTCCGGATATTGTTCAATGATCTCTATAATCTTTTTACTGCGCACTGAAGCAGGATCCTGCTGTGCTTCCCATAAATTCCAGTGTCCGATTCCACCGATTTCATCAACCAGTGAACCAAGATTGGTATATGGTTCCTGGTAGATCAACCCGGACAGGCCAACCCTGACTTCTGAGCTGTTATTGCCACCAAGAACAGGCCTGTTCTGGATCAGGGCCACTTTGCATCCCAGCCTTGCAGCACTTACTGCAGCACAGATCCCGGCCATCCCGCCACCTACTACAACAAGATCATATTCACCCGCATCCTCCGGTTCCTCAGATAATCCCAATGCCTGCCTGCGGAAATTCTTTAACGCTTTTAAGTCTTCGGGAGGAGAAAAATCGGGATCAGCACTTAACAGGATGGCATCACACCTGCCTTCAAATCCTGTCAAATCATGAAGAGAAATATAAAGCGGTCCTTTTTTAAGCCGGATACTTCCACCGTTCTGCCAGTGCCAGTCCTTATTGCTGGTCCCAAAAGTAGTTGTGAGTGGTTTCGAATTGAACAGTACCTGGAACCTGCCTGGTGCACCTTTAATCTGCCATGGCGCCACCCAGTCCCTCGTTCTCACCCAGATACGGTAATCTCCATTTTTTGGCAATAGAATGGTCGTTTCAGCATCAGGGACAGGGATTCCCATCCCATGGGCCAACAGATAGGAAGACCCAAAAACATCCATGGATTGTTGGTCGATTACCCAGCCACCATGATTCGCAAAGCTCTCAGCTTCAACATAAATGGTTTTATGATGCTGACATAGTCCTGTCATATGTAAAACCAGAAAACCATTCAGAAAAAGACTCTTTAAAATAGGTTTAATAATCATCTTTCAAATAACCCTCTTAATGCCCCTCTGCCTACTGCACATACCTATCAAACCTGGGAGGGATCAGCAGTTTTCCCGAGCCAGTCGTACCAAATGTCCATTCCCTCACCGGTTTTGACTGACAATTCTATGAATTCCAGCTTTGGATTGACCTGCTGCGCATAATTCCTGGCCTGTTCAAGGTCAAAATCCAGGTAGGGCAGCAGGTCTGTTTTATTGATGATACAGAGATCTGAGGACTGGAACATGTAGGGGTATTTCAGCGGTTTGTCTTCACCCTCGGTCACGCTCATAATGACCACGCGGGATGATTCACCCAGGTCGAACATGGCCGGGCAAACCAGGTTGCCGACATTTTCTATCATCAGGATTGATCCATCCTCCACCTCCAGTTTTTTCACTGCCTTGTTCACCATATCCGCATCCAGGTGGCAACCTTCACCTGTATTGATCTGCACCACAGGGGCACCGGCCTCCTTGATCCGGTTGGCATCGTTCATGGTCTGCTGGTCACCTTCAATGATGAAAAACGAAAGCTTCTTTCCCAGGTCCTTGATGGTTCTTTCCAGCAGGCTGGTCTTTCCTGAACCAGGTGAACTTACAAGGTTCAGTGCCAACACGTCCTTGGCCTCAAAATATCCCCTGTTCCGCTCGGCCAGCAGGTTGTTCCTGCCCAGCACATCCTGCTCGATCTCCAGCTTCCTTTCATGAGAATGTCCATGATCATGGTCGTGTGTATGATCATGGGTATGCTCCACACCATCATGAGTATGTGTATGGTGGTGGCTTTCTTCGCCTGGTTTAAGTATGATTGGTTCTTTCCCTGGTTGGCCGCATCCGCAACTATCACACATGGTATTCTTGTTTTAATTGATCCCGTCAAAGATAATAAAAACTGTACTGAAGGGATGGTTGGTATGTATTCTTATGCCAACCATCCCTTCATTTCGTTAGATCAAATACTCATTCTATGATAAGGGATTTTACCCTCAGTTCCCGGCCCTGGATGACTTCCGGGGCGCAGGTCCCGCACTTGGGACAGGGTTTAAATAGGGTGTCCGTGTCATATTCGGTCAAACATTGTGTGCACCTGGCTTTGCCCGCTACGACGATAAGGTTTCTGCGAGCATTTTCGAGGATGGTCCCCTTCACGGCAGCCTCCAGGGAAAACTCCAGCGCCTCCATGACCACACCGGAGAGCTGACCTATCTCAATCTCAATCTCTTTTACCACAGTTGCGGCTTCCTTACTGGCAGTGGAAGTGGCAATATCGACTATGTCCACGGCAATGGAAAATTCATGCATATCGGGCAGTTTTGAATTCCCAAAAATAATACATAAAAATGGAAATCTGATTTTTCACCGGGTATGTCATTATTCCTGATTTTGCCGTTATAGATTTCCCAATAAAAACAAGGTGGCCAGAACATCAATTTTTAGATAAAACGGCTTAAAAAATTTGCTTATAATTGTATCTTTACCTGCAAATTAATCAAAACATATTATGGCGACCGTAAAGCAAATTTTAGAGACCAAGGGAAATGAGACTTACAATGTCAGTCCGGGTGCAACCGTATTCGAAGCCCTGCAGATCATGGCTGACAAAAACTGTGGAGCCCTGATGGTTATAGACAGTGATGGTAAACTGGTTGGGATGTTCTCAGAGCGGGATTATGCACGCAAGATTATCCTCCATGGTAAATCCTCCAAGGAGACCATGGTGGAAGATTACATGACCACCGAATTGACCACTGCCAAACCTGATTCTACCACACTGGAGCTTATGGCCGTAATGACCAACAAGCATGTCAGGCATATCCCGGTACTTGACCACAACAAACTGGCAGGCGTTGTTTCCATTGGTGATGTCGTGAATGCCATCATCAGGGAACAGGATATTACGATCAAGGACCTTGAAAAGTACATTACCTCCAGCGGTTACGGGCATCAGTAATCTCCCATTTCACGTTTCTTTGCTGCAACCACAAGCTGTCCCAGTGCAATCCCGCCATCATTGGTTGGAAATTGCATGGGAAACAGTACCCTGAACTGGGCATCCAGCAGGCCTGATTCTACCCGGGATGAGAGGTAGCTGTTCTGAAAGGTCCCTCCGGAGAGGGCCACTGTACGAATGCCTGATTCCAGGCTGATCTTTTTTACCCCCTTGATTATGATCTCCACGACCGTATTATGGAACTTCGTGGCTATCAGTCCCACATCAACCCCGCCCATCACCTCCTCCACCATGGCCTGGAAGGCTGGTGCCATCGATATTTCCGTTCCCCAGTCATAAGGATATGCCTGAAGGGTAAGCGGACGGACAATATTTTCAAGCCTCATCGGGGCTTCGGCATGGAAACTTGAGAAAGTGCAAAGATCCAGCAGTGCTGCTGCTGCATCAAATAGCCTTCCGGCACCAGATGTCAGGGGTGAATTGATATTTTTTTCTATGGCCTGGATTACCTGTTCAACAGTAAGCAGGTTCAGCCCGGTCAGAAAGGGCAGGTCCATATCCAACAGGTCCCGTCCATAAATCCTGTAGAGGTATGAAACCGCCATTCTCCAGGGTTCATGCGTGGCCATATCGCCTCCGGGCATGGGAATATATTCCAGGTGAGCCAGACGCTTGTAACCGGCCAGGTCACAGATCAGGAATTCTGATCCCCAGATATGCTGGTCATCGCCCAGTCCGGTTCCGTCAAAACTGACTCCTATCACCGTTTCAGTGACTCCATGCTCGGCCATTACCGATGCGATATGTGCATGGTGATGTTGTACTGTCACTGTTGGCAATTCCAGCTCCCGGGCATACCTTGTCGACAGGTAATCCGGATGCAGGTCGCAGGCTACCAATGCTGGTTCTAGGCGGAACAAGGCACTGAACCGGTCAACTGTCTCGCGGTAGAATGCCAGCGTTTCAAAATTTTTCAGGTCACCAATATGCTGGCTCATAATGGCTTGCTTTCCCTTCCCCAGACAAAAACAATTCACCAGTTCGGCGCCTGCCGCAAAGATACCCTCCACTGTGAATCCGGTTTGAACCGGGTTGGGGACATAGCCCCTGGATCTTCTCAGCAGGCGGGGTTGATCCCTAATCACCATGGCTACAGAATCATCGCTGCGGTTATGAATGCCACGGTTATAGTGCAGTACAGCATCCGAGACAGGTCCCAGGATATCCTCTGCCTGCCGGTTGTCAATGATGATAGGCTCTTCTGAAAGGTTGCCAGAGGTCAGCACGATCACCCTGGTTTTTATCTTATCAAACAGGAGGTAGTGAAAAGGCATATAGGGCAACATGGTCCCGATGGAGGCAAACCCGTTGGATACTCCGGGGGCCAGTCCGTTTTTCTCTTTCAGGATAACTATGGGACGCCTCCATGAGCTCAGCAATGATGCTTCGGCACCAGAGATCTCACAATACCGGCCGGCTGCTTCCAGGCTGGAGAACATGACGGCAAAGGGCTTCCCCTCACGGTGTTTTGAGTCCCTCATGCGCTTTACTGCTTCCTCGTTCAATGCATCACAGGCCATAAAAAACCCTCCGAGTCCCTTGATGGCAACGATCCCACCCTCATCAATAAGCTTTGCTGTACGGCCAAGGATCTCCTGTATGCCGCTGGTCTTTTCGCTTCCCTGTACCAGGGTATATTCCGGACCACAAACAGAACAGGCTGTCGGCTGGGCATGGAAGCGCCGGTCCCCTATATTACTGTACTCATTCCTGCAAGCAGGACACATGGTAAATTCCTGCATGGTTGTCCGGGCCCTGTCATAGGGAAGATCCTTTATGATGGTGAACCGGGGACCGCAATTTGTGCAGTTCAGGAAAGGGTAATCCTGGCGGTTCGGCTGTTTTTTCATATCCTGTAAACAGTCTTTGCACACTGCGATATCCGGACTTACCCGGGTGACCGCTTCGGATAGGTTTTTGCTTTCGATGATCCGGAACCCTGAAAAAACTTCCGGGGGAGCCATTTCAATACTGATGTCACTTATCTCAGATGCGGGAGGAGCCTGCTGCCGGACCCGCTCAATGAATCTCTCCAGGGAGGCCTGGTCGGCCTCTAAGCCTATCCTGACATTTTCATTTGTATTCAGGACCCATCCTTCCAGTCCGGCCTCATTGGCCAGCCGGTAAATAAACGGTCTGAATCCAACCCCCTGGACCAGTCCCGATACAGTAATGATATAATTTATCCTCTCCCCCATGGGAATTTCAAAACTACAAAGATGTGATAAAATCTGCTAATCCCCTTTCACATGTAAGGTTTGGTAAATGAGGGATTCCAGCTCATGGCTGATGCTGATGTTATTGATAGTAATATGGGGTGGGACTTTAATATTGGTGGGTGCAAAACTCAGTATGCCCAGGATGCCCGCAGCAATGAGCTGGTCACATACCTCCTGGACGGCACTGTCTGGAACAGAGACAATAGCCGTTTTTACATCCAGGTCTGTGACCACTGCTTCCAGTTCTTCCATGGGATAGCATGGGACCGGGCATTTTTTCCTGTATTTGGATGGATCAATGTCAAAAGTGGCCACGATCTTTATCATGCGGTTCTTGAATCCACGGTATTTCGTCAGTGAATGTCCTATATTCCCCATGCCAACCAATATGACATTCTGCAGCTCATCTTTGCGAAATATATTATTTATTGTGAATAAAAGCTCAATAACATTATAACCGCCCTTCTTTTTACCCTTGATTCCGAATTGTGAAAAATCTTTCCTGACCTGCTCAGGTGACACCCCTGCTTCCTTGCCAAGATTATATGAGTAAATAGTCTCAAAACCAAGATCTTGCATCTTTACCAGCAAGCTCCGGTAACCCAATAACCTGTTTATGTTTTTGCTAATGGCCATAAGCAATATTAAAGCCTCTCAGAAACCCTGATAAATGCCTGGCAACCGGTCTTCTTTACAATATCCCTGCTGAATTATTACCGCCGGTACAGGCACTTCCGGGATTATATTTATTTAATTTAATTCTATATAGTAGATTGTTAATGATAAAACAATATTTTATTCTTGCACATAAATGTAAAAAAATTATCTTTAATGTGAAAACTGTAACAATATTTTTTTGTTAAAATTTTTACATTTCACAACATCTTTACTTCTTCACGAAAACCTGTATCAATATGAGCAATTCAGTTAAAACGGGTGTCTATTTCTGTAAACACTTAAATGGACATCCGGATTCATTACAATTAAATGAACTGTATGCTTTTGCTCAGGGCATGGATGAAGTGGCCCATATCTGGAATGCTGATGATCTGGATCTCATGGATTCAAATCAGATGGCCAAGAACATCAGTGACCAGGGGATCACCCGGATCATCCTGGCAGGCGAGACACCCGGTTTTATCAGTCCGGCGTTCTCCAAAGCCATGGCGGTCGCCGGTAATGATCCTTCCCAGATAGCCACCGTGAGTTTCAGGGAACAGAATGCTACCCGGCAGAAGGATACGGAATTAGCAAAGGCGATACTCGCCTGCGCCGTTCTTGACGTACCATTTGAAATGGCAGCCATACCGGAGGACTTTGATGTCCAACCCGACACCCTAGTAATAGGAGGCGGGATCGCCGGGATACAGGCTGCCCTTGAAATTGCCAATGCCGGCAAGAAAGTCTATCTGCTGGAGCGGACCGGGACCATCGGCGGGCATATGGCCATGTTTGACAAGACCTTCCCGACGCTGGACTGTGCAGCCTGTATCCTCACCCCTAAAATGGTGGAGATAGGGCAGCATCCGAACATTGAACTGATGACCTATTGCGAAGTCGAAGGCGTCAGCGGCAATGCCGGCAATTTCCAGGTAAAAGTCCTGAAAAAAGCCCGGCGTGTAGACCTGGCAACCTGCATAGGTTGCGGGATCTGTACGGAAAAATGCCCGGCCAAGGCACCTAGCGAGTTTGATTCCGATACTAACTTGCGAAAGTCCATTTACATTCCTTTCCCCCAGGCCGTACCGAACAAATGGCTGATCGATGCCGACAGTTGCACTTATGTGCTGAAAGGAAAATGCGGCATATGTGTAAAATTCTGTCCTGTTGAGAACTGTATCAACCTGGATGAGAAGGATGAGACCGTCGAACTCAATGTTGGCAATATTATCGTTGCAACCGGTTTCCAGACTTTCGATCCAAAACGGGCAGAACAGTATGGTTATGGAAAATTCCCGAATGTCGTCACCTCTCTTGAATTTGAAAGGCTGGTCAATGCAGCCGGTCCCACACAAGGAAATATCAGGTTCAGGACACAGGATAAAAAAGGGAACTGGGTCTTTGAAGAGGAAGGTGAAGATCCGAAGAGCATAGCCATTGTACACTGCATTGGCAGCCGGGACCACAATCATAACAAATATTGTTCAAGGGTATGCTGCATGTATTCCTTGAAACTGGCTCACCTGATCAAAGAAAAGATCCCCAATGCTGCTGTCTATGAATACTACATTGACATGCGGGCCTTTGGCAAGGGATACGAAGAATTCTCCGAAAGGATCAAGGAAGAGGGTGTACATATGATCAGGGGCCGTACTGCCAAGGTAGAACAAAGCGGTGACCAACTAATGGTCAGGAGCGAAGAGATCTACGAGGAAAGGATCCTGGAACAAAACGTAGACATGGTAGTACTAAGCGTGGGACTCGAAGCGAGGGCCGATGCTGGTAAAGTAGCCAAAATGCTGGGAATAGAACAGGGAGAAGACGGCTGGTTCGTCGAAAACAATTACCTGAGCGAACCCACATCAACCTTTACAGGTGGCATTACCATCGCTGGTGTTTGCCAGGGACCCAAGGATATTCCAGATACAGTTGCCCAGGCATCGGCAGCCGCATCGAGGGTGCTGCAAACGCTTATGAAAGGAAAGATCAGGGGTGGCATTAAAGACATGTCTCCTGAGAAGATCATAGAAAATGCAAGGCAAATTTCACCATTAAAAATGGAGGTAGAATCATGAGTACAAGAATAGATCCTAACTTCAGTAAAAAACTCGAAGGGTATGGCAAGGCAGACTGGAGCGAATGTTTCCATTGCGGCAACTGTACTGCCATCTGTCCCCTGACAGAAGACGGCTTCCTCTTCCCCCGGAAGGGGATCCGGGCCATGCAAATGGGATTAAAAGACCAGCTGGCCAGCTACGTTGATCCATGGCTCTGCTATTATTGCGGAGAATGTACAGATACC
This sequence comes from uncultured Bacteroides sp., assembly GCA_964642325.1. Lineage (GTDB taxonomy): Bacteria > Bacteroidota > Bacteroidia > Bacteroidales > SM23-62 > SM23-62. The sequence goes on from CAZXOJ010000014.1 coordinate 17,107, forward strand.
TGTCCCAGGGATGCCAATCCCGGGGAAATGATGATGACCCTACGCAGGTACCTTACAGCTGTCTATGACTGGACTGGGCTATCAGGATTACTTTACCGTTCTTTTGCAGCACACCTGACCGTGATGATACTCTGTGCTTTGGGAGTGATTGCAGCCTTCATGGCCCTTGCTGATTTTAGCATCCCCGTAAACGCAGCAGGACTTGTAGAGATCAATGCCTTTGCCCCCCATGAGCTGATCGCAACGATAGACCATATTCTGCTGGGGACCTTATCCTTCTTCCTGCTGACCAACCTGATAAACATGTTTGTCAAGGTGATCGTTAAGGATAAAAGCGTGAGGGTCCCTGTCTACCTCTACTTCACAAAGGTCTGGAATGCCGTCTTCCACTTTGGCACCCAAGCCCGCTTTGCTAAATGTGAGGAAAAAAGATGGTACTGGTTCCTGCACTGGTTCCTGATGAGCTCTTATCTATTGATGTTTATTTTTATCATCTTCTTCCTGGGGTGGTTCCAGACCGATGTGATCCACCCATGGTATCATCCTCAGCGTTTGCTGGGTTATTATGTGACCGCTGGGCTCATTTTTGGATCTGTATATTTTCTATGGGGCCGATTTAAGAAGGACAAGACGATTTTTAAGTTCTCCCATCATTCGGACTACATCTTCCCCATCCTTCTATTCCTGATTGCCTTTACCGGTATCCTGATACATATTTTCAGGTTAGCAGGCATGCCACAGGCAACCTATGTAACCTATATGTTGCACCTGGCATGCGAGGTTCCCATGGTGGTTACCTTCGTGGCATTCTCCAAATGGTCACACCTGGCTTACAGGCCAATGGGACTGTTCTTTGCCAACCTGAAAAAGGCGGCTCTACAGAAGCAATACAAAACGCAGTTAGCTCCGGCTACTTAAAAATTTTTCACTATGGAAGAAAAAAGAATAGGCGTATATGTATGTTGGTGCGGTACCAACATCTCCAAAATGGTGGATGTTGAAGGCGTGGCCGAAGAAGTCGGCAAACTGCCCAATGTGGTGGTTTCCAAGAACTATAAATATATGTGTTCCGATCCCGGACAGGAGTTAATCATAAAGGATATCAAAGAGCATAACCTGAACAGGGTGGTCGTTTCTGCCTGCTCTCCGAGGATCCATGAGTTGACCTTCAGAAAAGCCCTCACGCATGCGGGACTCAACCCATATATGTTCGAGATGGCCAATATCAGGGAACAGGTTTCCTGGGTGCATACCGACCGGGAAGAGGCTACAAAAAAGGCCAAATCACTGGTTTTAGGAGCCGTTGCCAGGGTTGCCTGGCATGAGGCTTTAGATAAGCGGAGAGTCGATATCAACCCGGCCTCCATGATCATTGGCGGAGGCATCAGCGGGCTGACAGCGGCCCTTGAGATTGCCGATGCCGGCAAACAGGTTTACCTGATCGAGAAAGAAGCAACTCTGGGTGGGCATACAGCTCATGTAGACCTGACCTTTCCCTACATGGTACCTGCAGCACAGATCCTCGGTCCCAAGATCAAAAGGGTGGAAAACCATCCCAATATCGAGGTGATCAAGGAAGCAGTCATAGAAGAGATCTACGGTTATGTTGGAAACTTCAACGCTGAGATTAAAGCAAATGGCAGCGAAAGCAAATCCCTGGAATTTGGTAATATCATTGTAGCCACGGGATTAAAACCATTTGATCCCAGCTCGGTTGACCTGCATGGCTATGGCAAGCTGCCCAATGTGGTAACTTCCATTGAATTTGAGAAGATGCTCAAAGCAGGCAAGATAGAAACCAAGGATGGCAAAGAGCCCAGGCACGTAGCCATCATCCATTGTGTTGGCAGCCGGAACAATGATTACCATGAGTATTGCTCGAGGACCTGCTGTATGCTGGGACTGAAATATGCCAACCAGGTTAAGACAGCCCTCCCCGAGACCAATGTATATGAGATCTATGCTGATATGCGTAGTTTTGGAAAAGGCTGTGAAGAATTGTATGATACAACGGCAAAGAGAAAAGTAATGTTCCTCAATTTCGACCAGCGTGAGGGCATCCCACAAATCACCAAGGCTGATGCCGGGGATTGCTGTGAAATGTTGATCGAGTTGAAGGAAAGGCTGTCCAATACCCAGATCGAGGTTCCCGCCGATATGGTGATCCTCCTGGTTGGCTTGGAAGCCCGGGAAGATGCCAAGGAGGTTGCTCACCATGTGGGAGTAAGCAAATGCGGAAATGATTTCTTCATTGAGCGCCATCCCAAGCTTGATCCAGTTGCAACGACTACAGACGGTGTCTATATCGTCGGTAGTTGCCAGGGACCCAAGGACATCACAGATTCGGTAGCCCAGGCAAGGGCAGCCAGTGCCAGGGTGCTGGCCACCATCCTGCAGAAATCTGTTGAGGTGGAAGTTACTACGGCAGTGGTGAATGAGGATATCTGTTGTGGTTGCCAAACCTGTGTGAATGTTTGTCCTTACACGGCCATCAGCTTCGATGATGAGAAAAACGTATCGGTGGTTAATGAGGTCCTGTGTAAGGGATGCGGTACCTGCGGTTCTGCCTGTCCAACCGGTGCCATCCGGAGCAGGCATTTTACGGATCATCAGATCCTCTCCCAGATCAAGGGATTGTTGACAACAGAAATGCAAGAAGTTTAAACCTGAATAACCAGATTAAATATCAATATCATGGAGGAATTCAAACCGACAATCGTTTCTTTCCTGTGTAACTGGTGCTCCTATACAGGCGCTGACCTGGCCGGCACTTCCAGGATGAAATACGCTCCCAATATCCGGGTGATCCGGGTCATGTGTTCGGGACGGGTGGACCCAACCTTTGTGCTGTCAGCCTTTAATGAAGGCGCAGACGGGGTGTTGATCTGTGGATGCCATCCCGGGGACTGCCACTATCACGAAGGAAACTATAAATGCCTCAGGCGCTATCATCTGCTGCAAAAGTATATCCAACAGATGGGCATCCACAAAGACAGGCTCAGGCTTGCCTGGGTAAGTGCCAGCGAGGGAAAACAATTTGCCGCATTGGCAAATGAGATGACCGAAACGGTGACAGCACTCGGTCCCAGTGAGATTAAAGAAGTTATGGAAACATTAGCATAATTAAATTCCCATATTTATGGAAGCAACAGATAAAAATGCAAAGCCAAAAATTAAATTGGCTGTCTACTGGGGGGCTGCTTGTGGAGGATGCTGCGTATCCGTGTTGGATGTGCATGAATCTTTATTTGACGTTGTAGCTGCAGCTGACCTGGTATTCTGGCCCATTGCCCTGGATACCAAATACAAGGATGTGGAGGCCATGGCGGACCAGGAAATCGATGTGACCCTGTTTAACGGGGCCGTAAGGAACAGTGAAAACGAGCATCTTGCACACCTGCTCAGGCAGAAGACCAAGGTTCTGGTTGCCTATGGATCCTGCGCCCACATGGGAGGAATACCCGGACTTGGTAATTTCTCTAACAGGGAAGGTATCTTTGAGCGTGTTTACGACACCACTGAGACAACCGTCAATCCTGACAAGATAAGGCCTCAACAAGAGACCAAGATGAAGGAAGGGGTACTGGAACTACCAGAATTTTACAATGATGTCAGGGCCCTCGACCAGGTGGTTGATGTGGACTATTACCTGCCCGGATGCCCGCCCCAGACCGAAAGGCTGGTTGAGGTTTTCATGGCCATTGTAACCGGGGCCGAATTGCCCCCAAAAGGTTCCGTCGTAGGCGCCCTGGAAAAGTCACAATGTGATGAATGCAACCGCAAAAAGACGGACAATAAGACCATCAAGGAATTCCACCGTCCCATTGACATACAGGATGACGGGGAAACCTGTTTCCTCGAGCAGGGAGTGATCTGCATGGGACCTGCCACACGTGGAGGATGTGGGGTCCGCTGCATTGAAGGAAATGCCCCCTGCCGCGGCTGTTACGGTCCGCCGGCAGATGCCATGGACCCCGGTGCCAAGATGATGTCAGCCATCGGGACCATGATTGACTCGAATGAGGAAGAAGAAATAGAGAAAATCGTTGACCAAATTGATGACCCAGCCGGAACATTCTACAGGTTCAGCCTGCCCGGCTCAATAATTAGGAGGAAACTATTATGAGCAAACGGATAACCATTGACCCCATAACCAGACTGGAAGGTCACGGAAAGATCGAGATCTTCCTGACCGATGAAGGTGACGTGGATAATGTATATTTCCAGGTCCCGGAACTCAGAGGATTTGAAAAATTCTGTGAAGGCCGTCCCGTAGAGGAACTGGCACAGATAGTCACCAAGATCTGCGGTGTATGCCCGGGTTGCCATCATATGGCCTCCGGAAAAGCAGCTGATGCCGTTTATGGTGTGGAGCCACCGCCCACGGCCAAGAAACTGCGCGAATTGTTTTATATGGCGCATTTTGTACACAGCCATATTGCGCATTTTTATGCACTGGCAGCCCCCGACTTTGTTGTTGGTCCCACTGCTCCGGCAGCAGAGCGGAACGTCCTGGGAGTGATCAATAAGGTCGGTGTAGAGATAGGTACGGAAGTCCTGAAACAACGACGTATTGCCCAGGAGATCCAGGCATTGATGGGCGGCCATCAGACCCATGTGGTCATGAACATACCGGGCGGGGTTCGTAAAGGGCTCACAGCAGAGCAAAGGGATGACATTGTGGAAAAGTCAAAAGGATTCATTGAATTCTCCAAGTTTTCCCTTCAGGTCTTTAATGATATAGTGCTTGGAAATGAAACATATGTGGATCTCATACTGAACGGACCCTATTCCCTTAAGCTTCATTCGATGGGAATGGTTGATGAAAACAACAAGGTCAATTTCTACGACGGAAAAGTAAGGGTGGTGGATGTGGAAGGCAATGAGCATTGCAAGTACGCCCCCGAGGAGTACATGGATTACGTGGAAGAAAGGGTGGAACCATGGAGTTACCTTAAATTCCCCTTTCTGAAAAAGATTGGATGGAAAGGATTTGTCGACGGACAGGATTCCGGTGTGTATCATGCAACGCCGCTATCGAGACTGAATGCTGCAGATGGCATGGCCACGCCCCTGGCCCAGGTTGAGTATGAAAGGATGTATGAAACCCTGGGAGGATCGCCGGTTCACGCCACACTGGCCATGCACTGGGCAAGGCTTATAGAATTGCTGTATTCTGCAGAGCGTGCGCTCGAGCTTGCAGAGGATCCGGAAATCATTGGAACCGAGCTCAGGGCACCCCTTGACAATATACCTAACGAAGGTGTAGGCATTGTTGAGGCCCAGCGGGGTACATTGACCCATCATTACTGGACAGATAAGAAAGGTATTGTAACCAAGGCCAATATCGTTGTAGGTACGACCAATAATAATGCGGCCATTTGTATGTCCTTAAAGAAGGCTGCCCAGGGACTCATTAAGAAGGGAGTGGAAGTAAATGACGGTATCCTGAACATGGTAGAAATGGCCTTCCGGGCCTATGACCCATGTTTTTCCTGTGCCACGCATAACCAGCCTGGAAAAATGCCCCTGGTAGTGAATTTCAGGAACAAGGAAGGAGAGATCATCCGGACAGCCCGCAGGGATTAATTCCCGGATAAATATTAACTTCGCATCAGCATGGATGAGAGAAAAAATAAGGTGCTGATCCTGGGTATCGGGAACGATATCCAGCAGGATGTCGGCATCCCGGTCAGGTTGACCCGGGATATGAAAGACCTGGTGCCGGCGGGAGACTTTAACTTTGAATGCCTGTTTATTGGTGGACTCGAACTGTTGGAGTATATCAACGGTTACCAGGGGGTAATTTTCATCGACACCATAAAAACGGTTCAGCAAGCTGCCGGAAAGGTACATGTTTTCACTACCGGGAATTACCAGGAAACCCTGCACCTCTCCTGCCAGCACGATGTTTCTTTCAAAATGTCCCTCGAAATGGGAAGGAAACTCGGCTTCATTATACCGGAAAACATCCTGGTCCTGGGGATAGAGATCCTGGAAGACCTGGAATTTAGTGCCAGTCTCAGTGATGACCTGAAACACAGGTACAATGGCATTCGCAGAGAGGTTAAGAACCTGGTGATGGAATTCAGCAGGAGCATCACAGTTAGGTCAACAGATCAAAATAATGAATAAAATATCACATGGGAAGGTTTAATTCAAAAGGGATGTGGAATATCCCTCACGTGAAAAGGAAGAAGAAGAAGGCAACTAAGGTCACGGATGATGACGATGAATTACTCGTTGTTGAGGAGTGCTTTTGCCCCAACGGACATAATCTGATAAGTCCGAATGTTGAATTCACCGGCCGTCATGGGATCCTGATCAAACTAAAGAAGGGAAAACAGGAGGGGCAAATTGCGCTCAGCCCCTACTGCGGGGATAAGTCCAAATACACAATTGGTATTGATCTTTCAGAGGGAGAGATAATGAATCTTCTCTGTCCAGTCTGTGATGTTCCCCTGCCTGTTTATGCACCCTGTGATTGCGGCGGGGACATGATCACCCTCTTTGCAGATAAAATGGGAAACTACTGCAATTGTATAGGCATATGTAACCGTGTGGGCTGCAGTCATGCAGAGATCAAACAAGGTTCTGAATTATTCAACATTTACCGGAGAAAAGGCGAGATACGTGGTACGCAGGGATACCTTTAAATCATGAATGACGCGCTTCCGGGCATAATCATTACAGGAGCATCAGGTTTTATCGGGAAGCATTTTATTGAACTAAATGCCAACCGGTACAGACTTTTTTGCCTGGCCAGAAGATCTCAACAGGAATCTGGTATAACCAAACATGAGAACATTCGCTGGACACAGGTGGACATAGGAGATTTCTCCAACCTGCAGGACGTCGTGGAAAGCATTAACAGGTATGGTGGTGCAGATTTTATCCTGCACCTGGCCGGTTACTATGATTTCACGATGGATAACAATCCCCAGTACGAACATACGAATGTTAATGGTACCCGGAACGTTCTCAAACTGGCGCAATACCTGAACATCAAGCGTTTCATATTCTCCAGTTCCCTGGCCGCCTGCAAATTCAACAAGGATCCTGACAACTTGCTGGATGAACTGAGTCCACCGGACGCCAGCTATCCCTATGCCGTGAGCAAACGCAAAGCGGAGGAAATGATACGGAATTATTCCAGTATGTTCCCCTGCACCATCCTGAGGTTTGCGGCTGTATACAGTGATTGGTGCGAATATCCCCCGCTTTTTGTTTTTCTCAGCACCTGGCTCTCTGACAAATGGAATGCCCGGATCCTGGGAGGAAAGGGAACATCCAGTATTACCTACATACATATTACCGACCTTGTAAGGATGATCCAAACCATTCTGGAGCAGTCGGATGAACTTCCACAACTGGCGACCTATGTGGCCAGTCCCAATGGCACAGTAACCCACGAAGAACTTTTTGATGCGGCAACAAAATACTTTTACGGTCGGCCCAAAAGGTCCATCAAAATGCCTAAGTTCATTGCCCTCCCAGGAATCATCGCACGGACTGCCATAGGTGACCTGCTCGGAGAAAAGCCATTCGAACGGCCATGGATGATGAAATATATAGACCGGAAGCTGGTGGTCAGGGCAAACCAGACATTTGAAGCACTTTCCTGGAATACATCACCACGTAATGATATCCTTCGCCGTTTGTTATTCATGATTGAAAACATGAAAAATCATTATGTTGACTGGACCGTGAAAAATGAAACTGCCATGCACAGGATCTCTACACGCTTCAATGTGAAAGCCTATGAAGTGATGATGCGGCACCGTGATTTTATCCGCAACAAGATGGTCGATCATGTTTACAACCTGGATAACGGGCAGTCTTTCGAGCATTACCGTTCCATGGATAAACTTGTCCTGAAGTGGTACATTACCATGCTTTACCAGCTGATTGCCACCAGTATTAAAGTGGGTGACCGGATCCTGATCAGAAAATATATCCAGGCCATTGCCTACAGGCGTTATAATTCAGGTTTTTCCTCAGGGGAAGTCGTCGGGTTCCTGTCAGCCTTTGAAAAGATCATGCTTTCCGAATTGCTCATTGACCAGGAAGCCCAGGAAACCAGGGAACAGTTGTTCACTGCGGTTTCCATCGCTATCCAGATGAGCATTGATGAGATCGAAGAATCTTTTGAAATATTTGAAACTGACACCACTGGTAAGGTACCTTTGCCTGAAGTGATGCCATCCTTGCAGAATGTAGGAAACCTGAAATCCATTATTACAGACCTGGAAGATACCTTTTTTGATTCACTGGAACATGACCTGAGTAAGGACCTTGCCTTCATTCATGAGCAGGTCCAGCAATCAGAATAATTTCTCCATTTACCCCTGTTAACCTAAACCTTCTCTGACCCCGGATTTACCCTCACTTCCCGGGCTGTTTCCAGTAATTTTCAATCTCTTCGAGTGAACGCCCCTTTGTTTCAGGCACATATTTCCAGACAAACAAGGCTGCCAGTATGCCCATGATCCCGTATATCCAGTAGGCAAAACCATGATTAAAGACCTGGTTCAGGGTACTGCTGTTATTGAGGATTGGGAAGCTCAGGGAAATGATCAGGTTTGAGACCCACATGGCAGCCACAGCAAGGGCCATGGCACGGCCCCGTATCCGGTTCGGGAAGATCTCGGAGAGAAGAACCCAGGTTACAGGTCCCCATGACAGCGCAAAACAAGCCACATATCCCAGCATACATATCAGGGATAGCATGTTCACCTGCTCCAGGAAAAAGGTAAAACCCAATACTATCATGAAAAAGGCCATACCAAGGGCACCGGTTATTTGCAAGGGTTTTCGCCCCCAGCGATCTACCGTGAATATGGCCACTACGGTGAAGCTGAGATTGATGATCCCTACAATGATGGTCTGCAGGAGAGCAGTGTCAGTGCCTGACCCCATATTCCCGAATATTTCCGGGGCATAATACAATACCACGTTTATCCCGACAAACTGCTGGAATACCGCCAGCAGCACCCCGATTATGATAACCAGTGTACCAAATGAGAATAGGCGCTTTGACCCGGCAGGCAGGTGGATTGACTCTACGATCCGCTGCAGGATGCCTGTAGCTTCGGACTCACCATTGATCTTCTTCAGTATCTGCAGGGCCCCGTCCCTGTTGTCTTTCATGACAAGATACCTGGGGGTCTCAGGAACGAACATCAACAACATCAGGAAAAGAGCGGCCGGTATCGTTTCAGAGGCAAACATCCATCTCCAGCCAAGCTGATGTAACCAAACATCATCACCCCGGCGGGAAATGCTGTAATTCACAAAGTAGACTACAAGCATGCCAAAGATAATCGCAAACTGGTTCCAAGATACGAGTTTGCCCCGGACCGCGGCAGGAGAGATTTCCGCAATATACATGGGTGAGAGCATGGAAGCGATCCCCACACCAATGCCTCCTATCAGGCGATAAATGATAAATACCAGGATGAATTTTTCATCTGCCGTTCCCAAGGGCTGGAAAAACAGTTCTGGCATGGAAGATCCCAGGGCAGATATTAAAAACAAAGCGGCAGCTATGATCAGCCCCTTTCTTCTCCCCAGTTTCAAGCTGATGATGCCCCCGGATAACCCCCCGATAATACATCCGATGAGGGCGGATGAGACAACCAGCCCGTGCATGAAATTGGCGGTGGTCTCCGGCCAGGCATAAGGATCTATGAAGAAATGTTTCAGTGAGGATACAGTTCCGGAGATGACGGCTGTATCATAACCGAATAGTAAGCCGCCGAAGGTAGCAATCACGGTCAGCTTTACCAGGTAAGGATTTGAGGAGATTTTTTCCATGGTGTCTGTGAATGGTTTGAAATTTTTCAATATAAATATGGCAAAAGTTGTTAAATTGGATACTGTTTTTATCATAAATTTATCTCATGACAGAAATTATCTCTTCCAGGCAAAGGGTTCAGGCTGTACTTGCACACAAGCAAGCCGATAAAGTAGCCGTTGATTTCGGTGCCTCCCCCGTAACCGGTATACATGTCCGGGTAATAGAAGAACTCCGCAGGTATTTTGGCCTTGCGGATATCCCCGTCAAGGTTACAGAACCCTACCAGATGCTCGGGGAAGTAGATGCCGAACTATCCGGGATGCTGGAGGTTGATGTCCTGGGGATATCACCCAGGGAGAATATGTTCGGATTTGAGAATACAGACTGGAAGGAATTCAGGACCCCCTGGGGACAGGTTTTACTGGTACCTGGAAAGTTTGTTACCCTCGAGGATAAAAACGGTGATATTCTGATCTATCCTAAAGGGGATATCAGCGCACAGCCTTCGGGAAGAATGCCGGTTTCGGGATTTTTCTTCGACACCATTATCCGGCAGGAGCCATTTGATGAAAACAATCTCAATGTTGCCGATAACCTGGAAGAGTTCGGGGTATTCAAGGAGGAGGATGTTGAATACTGGACCCACCAGGCAGCACTGGCAGCTCAATCCGATAACGCAGTACTGGCTAATTTCGGGGGCACAGGCCTGGGTGACATTGCCCTTGTCCCCGGCCCTTTTCTAACCCATCCCAAGGGTATTCGCGATGTTACAGAATGGTATATGAGCACTGTGTTGAGACAGGATTACCTCCACCAGATCTTTTCCGGACAAACCGATATTGCCCTGCAGAACCTGGAGACTGCCCTGGGCATATTCGGAGACAACATTGATATTGCATTTATTTGCGGAACAGATTTTGGGACCCAGGATTCCCAGTTTTGTTCCGTTGAAGATTTCAATGAACTTTATGCGCCCTACTATAAAAAGATAAATGACTGGATCCACAGCCATACTACATGGAAGACATTCAAACATTCCTGTGGTTCAATAAATCCACTGTTACCCAGTCTGATAGAAGCCGGATTTGACATCATAAACCCTGTCCAGATCAATGCCCTGGACATGGATGCTGCCATGCTGAAGAGGGAGTATGGAGACCAGGTAACCTTCTGGGGTGGCGGGGTTGATACACAGAAGGTCCTGCCCTTCGGCAAACCTGATGAGGTCAAAAAGCAGGTAATTGATCAATGTGAAACACTATCCCGTGATGGAGGATTCGTTTTCAATACGGTTCATAATATCCAGGCCAATGTACCGCTCGAAAATGTCATTGCGATGCTGGATGCCATCAAACAATTCAATGGTAGCTGACCTCCCGGGGTTTTTTTAAGCCTTTGAGGAACCAGACCAGGACCAGTCCCATCACAAAATCAAATATCCCTGATGCCAGTACCATCCAGACCATGTCGATAATAAGGGCATAGGAAATGAGAAATACCGTGGCGATCATCTTGGCAAAGATTGAAAAGCGGATCATGACCTGGTTCCCAACCGGATCCCTGGCTGCCGAAACATAGGCCCCACACATAACGATGTGGAAAACACCTGCCTGGATCTTGAAAAAATTTCCGCTATAATCATAAAACCCAAACAGGTCAAAATAGTCCAGTGGGATAATTATCAGTCCCAATCCAACACAAAAAGAATGGATGGCGACAAGTATCAGAAATATCTTCAATAATTTCAAGGATCTAAAATTCATGTGAAGGTTTTTATTCACCGTTTAATGGCTAATTATAATGAACAATGTAATGTTAATAAAAAAATTATGGGGTTTTTCTCAATGGATTGAAATTTTAAAAATACCTCACATTTATAACAAACAATAAGTCACTATCATAGTATAAATTCTGTCTAATAAATTACTCAACTACAGAGTAATTTTGATTCCTTCTAAATAGATCAAAGAGCTTGGTTATTAGGCTAAAAAGCAGTTTTTTTGTTATTGGAAAAAAGACCTCACGTTACACATACTCACTTATGTGTTATTATTTTTTAATTTATTGTTACGCTAATCACATCTTACTTGGGAATTCGTTTGTTGATAACGGAATGTAAAGCTAGATTATGACAATTCAAAATCGAATTAACCGCTTGCTTAGTTATAAGCATCTACTGAACAGGTTTAAGTCCCTAGGCATGGTAAGAGTCTTTTCAGACAATATCGCGGATCCACTAGGTATATCTGCATCACTGGTCAGAAAGGATTTTGGCATTTTTGGTATATCCGGGAGCCAGAAGGGAGGCTACACTGTTACTGATGTTCTGGTCAAGATCAACGAGATCCTGGGGAGCAATGAGATCCAGAAGGTAGTTATCGTGGGTGTTGGCAGGATAGGTGAAGCCTTGATGTCCTATGGCGGTTTTCAAAAAGATGGGATCAAGATCGCTGCCGGATTTGACATCGATGTAAAAAAAATTAAAAAAACCGGCGATATCCCGGTTAAGCCAATAGAGGAACTGGAAGACTTTGTCAGGGACAATAATATCAGCGTGGCCATCATGGCAGTTCCGGATATTGCTGCCCAGCAAACACTTGAGAGGCTTAAAGCTGCAAAAATCAAAGGTATACTGAATTTCTCCCCGGTTAAATTCAAAAGTACGGAAGAGATTACGATCAATAATTTCAATATTGAAAACGAACTGGTGAACCTGATCTATTTCGTGAATAAGTTTAAAAAAAACGGACAGAAAATTATCAACTCCAATCAATAACAGAATAAATATTCATTTTTTATGAAAACAAGCATTTCCGACATTATCGACAGATACGGCAATGATCCGTCCCGACTGATGGATATCCTGCTGGATATACAGGAAGAAATCGGATATATCCCTGAGGAAATCAACCAGAAGATCGCAGACGAGGTTGGCATCTCAAAGGCCGAACTGGTCGA
>CAZXOJ010000015.1:0-11549 GCA_964642325.1 uncultured Bacteroides sp.
GCCTAAAAATTGCGGGCTGAGATCATACCCTTAGAACCTGATCCGGGTAATGCCGGCGAAGGGAAATTAGGAACTATGAAGTGTAATATTCAATTCGTGATTTATGAGATCAATCTGGATTGCCATCCTGCTGGCAGTTTTTGTATCCGGTGCTTATGCCCAGTTTGAGCTGTCAGGTACGGTGAAAGATGATGAAGGTCTGGCCCTGATCGGAGCAAACGTATATATTGACAAGACTTTCCAGGGGGCCATTACGGATGTAAACGGACATTTTGCCATCCGTAACCTTCCAGCCGGAAGTTTTCAGGTGATAGCATCTTTTGTGGGATATGAGACAGGGTCAGAAAGTATTGAACTGCAAGGGAACCTGAATCTGTCATTTGTGCTGAACCGTACTACATTCATGGCCGAAGAAGTGATCGTAACGGCCAGCCGGGCCGGCCAGAATTCACCCGTGGCATATACCAATGTTTCAAAAGAAGAAATAGAAGACAGGAATCTTGGGAAGGATATTCCACTGCTGCTAAGCCTGACACCATCGATGGTCACGACATCGGATGCAGGGAATGGAATAGGTTATACGAGTTTCAGGGTTCGCGGGACCGACATGAACAGGATCAATGTCACAGTGAACGGGATCCCCCTGAACGATTCAGAGTCCCATGGTGTATGGTGGGTCAACATGCCTGATTTTGCAGCCTCGGTGGACAATGTACAGATCCAGCGCGGAGTGGGAACATCCACCAACGGGGGTGCAGCATTTGGCGCCACCATGAATTTTCAAACATTTACAATGAATCCCGAGCCTTACGGCACATTTAATACTGCTTATGGTTCCTATAATACCTGGAGGAACAGCCTGAGTGCGGGGACCGGCATGCTAAATGATAAATTTACCCTTGACATGAGGCTTTCGATGATAAGCTCGGATGGTTATATCGACAGGGCATTTGCTGACCTGAAATCCTTTTTTGTAAGCGGTGCATATTATGGTGAAAAAAGTTTGCTGAAGCTCAATGCCTTTTCGGGGAAGGAACATACATACCAGGCCTGGAATGGTGTCCCACTGGAGATGCTGGATACGCACCGTACATTCAATTCGGCCGGAATGATCATCTCACCGGGGGGAGATACAACTTATTATGATAATGAATCGGATAATTACCAGCAGTCACACTACCAGCTGTTCTACTCAAGGGAACTTGGTGAGAGATTCATATTTAACGGGGCATTGCATTACACCTATGGGAGGGGTTATTACGAGCAATACAAACAGGATGAGGACTTGGCTGATTACCAGATCCCGGATGTGATCACAGGCTCGGATACTATTACCTCAACAGATCTGATAAGACAGAAATGGCTGGATAACGATTTTTATGGCTTTACCTGGTCCCTGAACTACAAACACAGGAGTCTGGAGGCATTTTTTGGTGGCGGATGGAATTACTATGATGGCAGGCATTTCGGGAATGTGGTATGGGCCCGAATGTCTGGTGAATCAGAGATCAATCATGAATGGTACAGGAATACGGGTTTGAAGCGGGACTGGAACATGTACCTGAAAATGAACTACAAAACAGGAAAGCGGGTCAACCTTTTCGGAGATCTCCAGTACCGCCATATTGGGCACAATATAGATGGTATTGACGATGATTTAAGTGTACTCTCCGAATCGCATGTATACCAGTTTGTGAATCCAAAACTGGGGGCGACTATTGATATTAGTAACCAGCAGCGGTTTGCGATATCTGTAGCAATGGGGAACAGGGAACCGAATCGCGGCAATTTTGTGGATGCAGATCCTGCCCACCCTGTGCCGACCCATGAGACCATGCTGGATTATGAACTGGCATACAGGTTCACCGCTACCAGGACAGTGCTGGAAGCTAATCTGTTTTATATGGATTATCATAACCAGCTTGTTCTCACAGGAGAGATCAATGATGTTGGTGCAGCCATCATGACGAATACTGATGACAGTTACAGGATGGGAATAGAACTTATCGCAGGTATCATCCCGGCAGGCAAGGTCCGTTGGGATCTTAACCTGACATTGAGCCGGAACAGGATCAGGAACTTCAGATCCTACGTGGATAACTGGGATTTCTGGTCGGACCCGGAAAATGAGCCTTACCAGGTGGTCAGTGAGCTTGGAGAGACGGACCTTTCATTTTCTCCGTCAGTAGTGGGAGGGAGCAGTATAACCTACGAGCCAATTAAGGCGCTAAAAATCAGTTTATTATCAAAATATGTTGGTAAGCAGTATATTGATAATACCTCCTCGGAAAACCGCAGGCTGAATCCATACTTTGTAAATGACCTGCAGGTACAGTTTACGCTAAAACCTTCATTCATGAAAGAGATAGGAATAAACCTGATGTTAAATAATTTCCTGAATGAACGATATGAATCCAATGCATGGATTTACAGGTATTACTATGAGGGCAGGGAAAACAAAATGGACGGGTATTTTCCCCAGGCCGGAATACATTTTATGGCAGGGTTGTCACTTAAATTTTAAATTTGTATAAAACTTCGATGTGGATCACCAGTATCTTCCTGGCACTTGTTTTTCTCATTTCCTGCAGCGGAAAAGAACAGGCCAGGAGAAATATCTTCCGCTACAATGAATCAAAGGGAATACCAACCCTTGATCCTGCATTTGCGCGGAACCAAACCATCATCTGGCCAGTTAACCAGTTATTTAACGGCCTTGTACAGCTCAATGAGAAACTTCAAGTCAGGCCTTGCATAGCTCATCACTGGGAAATAAGTGAAGACGGGACAGTGTATACATTTTACCTCCGCAGGGATGTGTATTTTCATGATCATCCTCAGTTTCCAGATGGCCGGGGTCGGGCAGTCATTGCGGCTGATTTTGTATTCAGCCTGAACCGGATCATTGACCAAAGCTTAGCTTCACCCGGAGCCTGGATATTCCATGCAGTAGACCGGCAAGCTCCGGCTGGATTAAATGGATTTGAGGCAGTGAATGATACCACTTTGCGAATACACCTGACCAGGCCTTTTCCTGCCTTCCTTGGTATCCTGAGCATGCCTTACTGCCATGTAGTCCCACAAGAGGTGCTCGAAAACCTTGGTCCGGATTTCAGGAAGGAACCTGTTGGGACGGGTCCGTTCAGGTTTAAATACTGGCGGGAAGATGAGAAACTGGTCCTGGTCCGCAATGAAAGATATTTTGAGCGTAACAAACAAGGTGAGCGATTGCCTTACCTGGATGCTATTAATATCAGTTTTACCAGGGACAAGCAATCTGAGTTTATGGAGTTCATGATGGGGAGGCTGGATTTTCTCTCGGGACTGCACCCTGTCTACAAAGATGAACTGATAACCCGTGGGGGAAAGCTGAATCCTGCTTATTCAGGAAGGATTAAAATGATCACGGAACCTTACCTTAATACTGAATACCTTGGTTTCCTGGTTGATCCTGAACAGGAGGCCGTCCAAAATAGTCCGGTACTGATCAGGGAAGTAAGGCAGGCCATAAACGTGGGTTTTGACCGGCGTAAGATGATGAGATACCTGCGTAACAATATTGGCCGTCCCGCAGGGGCTGGATTCATCCCGGAGGGAATGCCCTCATACAATGCAGAAGCAGTGATGGGCTACACGTATGATCCTGATATGGCAAGGGAATTACTGGTAAAAGCAGGGTATCCAAATGGAAACGGATTGGAAAGTATTACCTTAACCACTACTTCTGATTACCAGGACTTATGCGAGTATATTCAGCATGAGCTATCGGAAGTGGGTATCAGGTTGGACATTGAAGTAAATACGGGTGCTTCTTTCAGGAACCGGATGGCCAATTCCCGCCTTGAATTTTTCAGGGGTTCATGGATTGCTGATTATCCTGATGCGGAGAACTATCTTTCTCTCTTTTACAGCAGGAATTTCAGTCCAACAGGACCCAATTACACCCATTTCAGCCATCCGGAGTATGACAGGTTATTTGAAGAAGCACTGATGACCCTGGATGACAGTGCCAGGTATGCAAAATACCAAGAACTCGACAGGATCATTGTGAAGGAGGCTGCCATAGTACCATTATACTATGACCAGGTTGTCCGTTTTATACCGGAAAGCCTATCAGGCCTTGGCTCTAACCCTATGAACCTTTTGCATTTGAAGCATGCCTTCTGGCTTGAATGAAGCGCAAAAATAAAAAATCCGAGAAAGATTGTATATTTGTCGCGGGACTGCTACCTAACCCTAAATATCGCAACCTATGTACAGGACAGTCTGGGAAAATTGCAAAGCTTCTGTTTGCGCCATCGATTTCCTCAGTAAAGCAGGCACCAAAATCATTACTTGCACTGGATTCAAAGTAACCGGTTATCTTGTAACAGATGACGTAATTGATAAATTTGCGAAACCGGCAGAGGTTGTTCTTCGCTTCACTGAAGATGGAATCACTCAGACCCTAATTTTGCGAATGTCGTTTAAGGACTTTTTAGACAGGAAAGTTAAAACCAATGGGCGGCTTAATCCTGGTTTTGTACTGTTTGATTTAGACCTCAAGGAATTCAAGGATATTCCTGCTCTGAAGTGCAGCAAGAAGGTAAATCACCGGATCGGACAACCAATTGCTGTGCTTGGATACCAGCTTGAACAGGAAAACCTGGCCATCAAAAGTGGCATAATTTCTTCTCTCATTAAGTCAACAAATGGATTTAACACCATTCAAGTGGACTGTACAATCAAACAGGGAAATGCCGGGAGTCCCCTGATCGATGCTGAAAGTTTAGAAGTGATTGGTGTTATCGGCCACCGTCTTGCTTCCCTGGCGCGCTCATACAAGGAATTGATGAGGATCATGAATACCAATCTGAAGGTACTGAAAGAGGCAGAAGGTAAAATTAACATGGAGGATATTGATCCAATACAGGTGCTGATCGTCAACCAGAACCAGATTAAACATATGGCTACAGAATTCTTCAAGACAGCGAACATGCGCGTCGGTTATGCAACCGAACTATGCAATCTTGCCGATTTCTGTCCTGACATGGAAGATATCAGTAACATTGACCTGGAAGTGAATCTGGATAATTGAGATGGATGGCAACATGTTAAGAATCCTCATCTTCTTCAAGGCCATCAATTACTTTTTGAATTTCGCTTTCAGTTGATTTGAGCTTCTTCTTGCATGTTTCAAGCAGGTAGGCCACACGTTTCACCTTATCCGTCAGTTCATCCACATCCAGTTCACCTGATTCAATTTTCTGAAGGATCTCTTCGATCTCAAGGATGGCCTCATTGTATGTGGGGTCTTTGCTCATAGAACTATCGTTTTACTTTTATTGGCAGGGTAAAAGAGAAAGTACTTCCCTCTTTTGGGGTGCTTGTTGCCCAGATTTTCCCCTTATGCATATCCACAAATTCTCTGCAAAGTATCAGGCCAAGACCGGTTCCCTTCTCTTCCGATGTACCTGGCATGGTAACATTACTATCTAGCTTGAAAAGATTCTCAAGCTGATTTTCAGACATCCCAATACCTGTGTCCTCGACGGAAATTGTTATTTCACGCTTATTCTGTTCACAGTATACCCTGACCTGGCCTCCGTTGGAAGTGTATTTAACGGCATTGCTAATTAAATTCCGGAGAATGGTGGATAATAGATTCCTATCTGCGTTTACAAAGACTTCCTCAGGGATCTCAGACACCATATTTACTCCCTTTTTATCAGCATGGATTTCAAATACCTTAAAAATTTCTGTGACCATGGTCATAAGATCAGTCTTTTCAGGATTGTAATCAATATTACCTGATTGGGACCGGGACCATTCCAGCAGGTTCTCAACTAGAAGGTGTATATTTTTAGCGGCCTCATTGATGATCTTGCTATACCTCTGGATCTCTTCCGAGGTATAATCCCTGGAATTACCTGATATCAATTCACTGAATCCAAGCAGGGCGTTCAATGGATTTCGAAGATCATGTCCGATGATGGAGAAAAACTTATCCTTGGTGGAATTTAACTCTTTCAGGTGCTTCTCTGAATTTTGCAGCTTTAAGTTGGCTTTTTCCAGCTGTTTGTTTTTTTCCTCCAGGAGCTTTGTGGTTTCACGTTTTAACCTGTTCTTCTGGTAGTACACGACAAACACAAGGATGATCATCAAGGATACAGCGGCAAGGAAAAATATGGTGTTCTTTAACCTGGTGGCCTTTAGATTGCTAATCTCATTGTCTTTCCTCAATAATTCAATCTCCTGCTGCAATGACTGGGCCTGGGAAAGACTTTCCATTTCCTTGATCCGGATCATGGCCTCCTGCGAATTAATACTGTCTTTGGTAGAGGCATATAAACGGTAGTAATACAGGGCCTGTTTATGATCTGTTTGAATATCATAATATTCAGACAGATAATGATAGTTCTCCCGAAGATCAGGCAATGAATTTACTTCTTCGGACAAATCAAGGCTTTTATGAAATGCATCGAAGGCCTGCTGATAGTTCTTTGTTTCCAGGTAGGTTTTTCCCAGGTTGGTATAAATGGTAGCCATCATGGCCTTGTTGCCCAATTTTCGACTGATTTCCAGGGCCTTCTTTTGATAGTCCAGAGATTGGCTAAGCAGTCCCATAGATAAAGATGTCTCACCAAGATTTGTAAGAGCTATCGATATGTTATCCTCATCCCGGGTCCTTTGTGCGATGTCATAAGCCTTGGTTAAATAAAGATATGCAGTGTCGTAATTGGCATTTTCTTTATACAGGGCACCAATGTTGTTCATGATTGAGAAAAGACGGACTTCGTTCTGTAATGCTTCAAAGATGATCTTCGCTTTTTTCAGGTAATAGAGAGACTTCTCGTGGTCCTTCATTTGTAAATAAACGGCTCCGATATTATTGTAGGAACTCGCAATGCTGTTACTGTCTCCCAATTCTTCCCTGATGGCAAGTGCCCGCAAATAATGATCCATGCTTTTGGTGAAATCACCCATCAGGTAATATGCATTTCCGGTCATGTTTAAGGACCTGGCAATCAGCTGTTTGTTTTCAATCTTAAGGGCGAGGGTATGGGCATGGATGGCCATCAGCAGGCTTGTATCATAGGAACGCTGCCAGTAAGTTTTGGACAATTCACAAAAAATCTCAACCTTCTTCTCCGGCGTTGCATCATCCAGTAAGTTCTCGAGGCTATCCTGCCGTGACTCAACTTGAGAGAAAATGGACAGAGGCCAAAATATAACGGATAAAAATAGTGTAAGAGCGAATCTGGTCATCAATTTGCCGGTTCTTCTTTAGCTAAAGTAAATTTTTTTTCTGTATATCTGTTATTTTGCTTTTGAATTTACCCTTGTATAATTCCGTTTCAACAATGGTTCCGGGCTCAGTATTTTTCACATCCTTAAGCGCTTTTCCATCCTTCCGTGATATGGAAAAGCCCATTTTCAAAATTTGGCCTGGTTCAGCATAAGCTAATAACCTGTGATAGTCATCAAGCCTTTTACCTTCTCCTTCCATTTTATTGCGTATCATTTGCCGGAATCGTTCCTTTATATGGACTGATTCAATGGTCTTTCTCCGGGGGATCTGTTTAGCCGTGCTCCTTAGTCTTTCCATAAATCGCGTGATCAATTTATCATTGAAACGCAATTGCTGCTGTACCTGGAAGCGGGCATTCCCGGTGAGTTTAAGGAGATGTTCCTGCCATGTATGGACCATGGCAACAGATCCTGATATGTATTTTTGCTGATAGAGCTGAAGCCGTAGCTTCTGTTCATTCAGAATGCTTATAGTGGTATTGATCAAAACGTTCTGGAATTCCTCGAGTTCCGCTTCAAATGAAGCAAGTTTATCGATGAAAAAGCCAGCCACAGCAGTCGGTGTCTTCAGCCGTGTATGTGCCACCAGGTCTGTGATGGTATCGTCCTGCTCATGACCAATTCCTGTGATAACGGGCAAGGGGAATTGCGAAACATGGTAAGCCAGGTCATAGCTGTCAAAGCAGGCCAGGTCTGATTTTGATCCTCCTCCTCTAATGATTACTACTGCATCAAAATGGGATTCGAATTCAAATATTTTTTCCAGGGATTCGATGATGCTTTGTTCTGCATTCTCACCCTGCATCACTGCCGGGAAAAGACGTGTAAAAAATTGATATCCATATGAGTTTCCCTGAAGTTGGTCCATAAAGTCTTCATAGCCTGCTGCCGTCAGAGATGAAACTATCGCAATTTTCTGAGGTACTATCGGAAGGGGGATCTCTTTATTCATATCCAGCACCCCTTCTTTCTCGAGCTGTTGAATTATCTCCCGTTTTTTGCGTTCCACATCTCCCAGGGTATAGGTGGGATCAATATCCTGGATGTTAAGACTCAGGCCGTAAACCGGATGAAATTCTACCCTGGAAAGTACCAGGATCTTGATCCCGGATGTGAGCTCATAACCGGTACTGGTCTCGAAGTATGGTTTTAGCATGCGGTATGCAGAAGCCCAGATGATTGCCCTGGCCCTGGCTAGGACCTTATCGGATTTTTCATCCTTTTCTATCAGGTCAAGGTAACAATGCCCGCTAAAGTTTTGGGTAATGTCCATAATCTCGCAGCTGATCCAGCGGGGGGCGTCAAAACTATTTTGGATGACTTCCCGGATCTCCTCCTGTAGATCAGAGAGTTTCATGGTATGCCTGTTGCCCTCATCCATTACTGCTTGATAAATATACCCTTCATCCGTTCGTACTGGCTATGCACCAGGATGAGATAGGTGCCGGCAATTAGAAGTTCTACATTAATCTCCGCCTGGTTCTGGTTGTTGGAATAGATCCTTCCTTCCTGCATTTTCCTGCCGGTTACATCGATGATCTCGTAGTAATTACCAGTTTCATCAGTATCAGGGAACCAGAGATTGATAAATTGAGTTGCTGGATTTGGAAAGATATGCATCCGGTCCGCTGTGGGCTTTGATGCTGAGAGCAGTAAATCAGCGAGTTCAAGATCAGGAATACCGTAACCCAGAAGTGAATCCGATGAATAATATTGACTGGCAGTCTGACGTATGGCTTTGATGATCTCAAAATTGGGAACGTCCTTGTGTTTCTGCCACAGGCATGTTGCAAGGCCAGCCATGACCGGAGAAGAAAATGAAGTTCCGTTACCAACACCGACCAAGCCGTTTGATCTGATTAAAACGGTAGCCTGACCCTGGGCGGCAACATCAGGCTTAATCCTTCCATCACTGCTTGGTCCCCTTGAACTAAAGGAGGCGCGTTCTCCATTGGCTTTAACTGCCGCAACCCCCAGTACACAGTCACAATCAGACGGTGCTATAATGTATTGCCAGGGATCCCCTGGATTACCGGAGTTACCAGCACTGGTTACCAATAACATCCCTTTTGATGCAGCCAGTGTGGCGGCCCGGCTTACCAGTGTGGTCTTTCCGTCCATGTCGGAATAGTTATAATCCTGGCTGCGGACAGTAAACCTGTCTGAATATCCCAGCGAAGAATTGATGACATCCACCCCGGCGCTATCTGCCAGTTCTGCCCCGACCAGCCAATTTGCCTCCTCTATCCGGAACTCAGTCTGAGTATCTTCCGTCTGGATCAACCAGTAGCTAGCCTGCATGGCTGCCCCCTCAAATTCCCCGGGCATGTAGCCACCCATAATAGACAATACATTTGTGCCATGACTTCCATTGATGCTCCAGAAGAAGTTGGCGGAAGGATTTACGAAATTCCGGGTTCCAAGAACCTGTCCATTCTTCCAGAGAGACTGAAATCCGGCAATGCTGTCTGCATTATTAAAACCCGCATCAATAACCGCAATGATCATATCCCTTCCCTGATAACCCTGTTCATGCAGCTTATGACCATTAAGCATTTCAACCTGGTGGTCGGAAGGGAGGGGTTCATCAGAAATAGTTTCCATGAATTTATTTGAAGCTGACTTAAGCCGGGGAGTCCAATAGAGTAATTCAATGTCTGAAACAAAAGAATATGAGGATAGCAGATCTGCCATATTCGAGTCAGCGGTTTCTACAACCACAGCATTCATCCATTTGCTGGCATAGAGTATATTAATATTGTTTTGAGAGAGGCTATCAAGATATACCTGGCTAACAGGCAAGTCATTTTCCACGATAGGGATCTGGTAGCGGAGTCTTCTGTCGATGGCACGTTGTGAAAGGAATTCCCCTGGATTCTCCAGCGAATACAGGCTGCCCTCTTTGTCCTTTAACTGGATCCAGAATTTATAGCTACTATCCTGGCTCATCCCATCGAGGAAGAATCCGAAAACCAGTAATATGACCAAACCCAATCGTTGCATCCGGATTCTCCTGATTTTTATTCTCTCCTGTCAAAGAAATTATTAATATCCACCTCCGGGATCGTTCCAAGGTTTTTCTCTATCTCTTCCATGTATTTTTTTGCCCATTCTTCCAGCTCTTTATTATTCTGGAGCTCGCCTTTCACATAATGGAGTACATGTTCCTCCTTTCCATGATCATTATAGAAATGCCATGTTTTATCCATTTTTCCATGGTCATACTGACCATCCATCATCAGGATATGGTTCCGGTTATATACCTGGTATCTTCCATGCAACAGGTTTGCATCATGCCAGGAAAGTAGCCTGATGGTGGAATCTTCAAAGAATTGTTTCCAAAGGCCCTCTTTCATGTCACTTTTCCAGGTGATGATCTCGGCTATTTGTCCCCCGGGATAAAACTTCCTGGATTCCCCGTCTTTCAGCCCGGTTTTATAGGTCTCCGTATACATGAGATCATCCGAATAATAGGAATAATAGCGCCAGACACTGTCTTTTGCCATATTCACATACTTCCCTTCTGCAGCCAGCTTACCATTTCTATAGAATATCCTGGCATAAGTAATATCATTTCCTTCAAAGTAGACCAGTTCGGCCCTTCTGGCGCCATTTTCATAGTACCGTTTCATTTCACCAAGTGGTTTTCCATCTTTAAAGAAGCCTTTATAAACCAGGTTCCCATCTGGATAGCTCTTTTTCCAATACCCCTGTCTCTGACCCTGGGGGTCTGTTTGATTCCAGAGGGTGTCGGTAGATTGTGCCGATAAAACTGCAGTCATTAAAAGACTGCTGAAAACCAATAGTAATTTCCGGCTGTAGCTGGTCATGGTATCATTATCAATATTGCCAGTAAAACTAGCTTGTATTTGTTAAAACGAAAAACACAGAGGATAATTTTTCCAGGTAAAAAGTTAATAATATTAAACATAAAAAAGACCTGCCAGCTAATATTTTTCTGACAGGTCTTTTAAGGGTTATATAATTATTGCTGAATCTTACTTAACTTCTTCAAAATCAACGTCTGTAACCTCCTGGTCATCCTTTGGATCCTGTTGAGGTTGTTCTCCTTCCGCGGTAGGGCCCCCATCCTGCGGTTGCTGGCCGGCCTTGTAAAGCTCCTCGGATGCAGCCTGCCAAACCGTATTCAGTTCCGCAGTTGCCTTATCAATGGCATCCAGATCCTGGCTCTTGTGGGCCTCCTTCAATGCTTCAAGGGCTTTTTCAATGGGTTCCTTTTTATCAGCCGGCAACTTATC
>CAZXOJ010000015.1:11649-28601 GCA_964642325.1 uncultured Bacteroides sp.
TCAATGCTTCAAGGGCTTTTTCAATGGGTTCCTTTTTATCAGCCGGCAACTTATCCCCAAACTCCTTAAGTTGCTTCTCAGACTGAAATATAAGGCTGTCCGCCGTGTTCAGTTTATCTATCTTTTCCCTTGCCTGCTTATCAGCTTCCTCATTGTCCTTGGCTTCTTTCTTCATTTTGTCGATCTCATCATCTGTCAGACCGGTTGATGCTTCGATGCGTATGCTCTGTTCCTTACCGGTTCCCTTATCCTTGGCAGATACATTCAGGATCCCGTTGGCATCAATGTCGAAGGTAACTTCAACCTGTGGTAGTCCCCTGGGTGAAGGCGGAATGCCATCAAGGTGAAATTTGCCAATGGTCTTGTTACCCTGAGCCATCGGTCTCTCTCCCTGCAACACATGAATCTCCACGGAAGGCTGGTTATCTGCTGCGGTAGTAAAAGTCTCCGTCTTTTTTGTCGGGATCGTTGTATTGGATTCGATCAGCCTGGTCATTACACTACCCAGCGTTTCAATGCCGAGTGATAGGGGCGTAACATCCAGCAAGAGGACATCTTTTACCTCTCCTGTGAGTACACCACCTTGAATGGCTGCTCCAACTGCCACTACTTCATCAGGGTTTACACCTTTGGAGGGTGACTTTCCAAATATTTTCTCAACCGTAGCCTGGATGGTGGGTATCCTGGTGGAACCTCCTACAAGAATTACTTCGTCAATATCTGAAGGTTTCATTCCAGCATCTTTCAAGGCCTTTTTACAAGGTTCAACCGTTGCCTGTATCAAACTGTCAGCCAGGCTTTCAAATTGAGCACGTGACAGGGTTTTAACCAGGTGCTTGGGAATTCCATCGACCGGCATAATATAGGGAAGGTTGATTTCTGTACTGGATGAACTTGACAGCTCAATCTTGGCTTTTTCTGAAGCTTCTTTCAGTCGCTGGAGAGCCATGGGATCTTTGCGGAGATCAATGTTTTCGTCTTTTTGAAAAGCTTCGGCCAACCAGTTGATGATGACCTCATCAAAATCATCCCCTCCGAGGTGGGTATCACCATTGGTTGATTTCACTTCAAATACGCCGTCCCCCAACTCAAGGATAGAAATATCAAATGTGCCTCCTCCCAGGTCGAATACTGCTACTGTAATGTCCCTGTCTTTCTTATCGAGTCCGTACGCCAGAGAAGCAGCTGTCGGTTCGTTAATGATCCTCTTTACCTTCAGTCCCGCGATCTCACCGGCTTCCTTCGTGGCCTGCCTCTGTGAATCACTGAAGTAGGCAGGAACGGTAATAACTGCTTCGGAAACTTCGTGACCTAGATAATCTTCCGCTGTCTTTTTCATTTTTTGCAGGATCATGGCAGAAATCTCCTGCGGGGTATATTTACGGTCGTCAATCTGTACGCGGGGGGTATTGTTCTCGCCCTTAACAACCTTATAAGGCACCCTTTTCATCTCTTTTTGGACCTTGTCAAATGTTTCCCCCATGAATCGTTTGATGGAAGAAACGGTTTTGACAGGGTTGGTGATCGCCTGACGCTTGGCAGGATCACCAACTTTCCGCTCTCCGTTTTCAACGAATGCAACCATGGAAGGTGTTGTGCGTTTCCCTTCACTGTTGGGGATTACAACAGGCTCATTCCCCTCCATCACAGCAACGCATGAATTGGTGGTTCCTAAATCTATTCCAATAATTTTACTCATGATAATATGTTTTGTTTATATAATAATCAATGTTGCAATTCTTTTTTCAATCATTGTGCCATTATGTAAATAATGAAATTATGGCATCAGATTGGGATGCCTGTTTCCAGGATTGGGAAAGATGTGACAAAAAGTCAGTTTGGTGGTTCAGAAAAAGAAATAACAGATTTGGCGGTCTTTTCAGTATAAATTATAAACTTTGTAGGCCCCTAAAATATGAAATTATGGCCCTGCATGAAATTGTAAGACGCGTTACTACCCATGTACTTCACGAGATGAAGCTGAAAGGTGAGAAGATTGCTATGCTTACAGCTTATGATTATTCAATGGCAAGAATCCTGGATGAAGCCGGTATAGATATTATCCTGGTGGGAGATTCGGCCTCCAATGTGATGGCAGGCCATGATACCACACTGCCGATCACCCTTGAGCAGATGATCAATCATGCCGGATCTGTGGTAAGGGCGGTAAGCCGCGCCCTTATTGTTGTGGACCTGCCCTTCGGTACTTACCAGGGAAATTCAAAGGAAGCCCTGACCTCCTCCATACGGATCATGAAAGAAACAGGTGCGCATGCTGTCAAGATGGAAGGCGGTCAAGAGATCCAGGAATCAGTGGTGCGTATCCTTTCAGCCGGAATACCTGTCATGGGCCACCTGGGATTAACACCACAATCCATTCACAAGTTCGGAACTTATGTCGTTCGGGCCAGGGAGGAGAAGGAAGCCGAAAAGTTAGTGGAAGATGCTCATATTCTGGAAGAAGCAGGTTGTTTTGGTCTAGTCCTCGAGAAAATCCCAGCCAGCCTGGGGAAAAAAGTAGCAAAGGAATTAAAGATACCTGTCATCGGGATAGGAGCCGGACCGGATGTTGACGGTCAGGTACTTGTATTACATGACATGCTGGGGATCACACAGGAGTTCTCTCCGCGTTTTTTAAGGCGTTATCATAATCTGCATGCCGAGATCAAGGGTGCGGTTCAAAACTACATACAGGATGTGAGGACGCTTCAGTTTCCTGACGACAAAGAACAGTATTAGTCGGAAAGAATTTTAAACCGGCATTGAAAATTCTTCCAAAAAGAATTTATAGATGCCTTGTTTAATATCCTTTCCTCACTTCGGGTAAGAAGAATATATCAAGATAGTTGATTTATGACTATCGGTGAATTATAATATGAAATCCATAGCTGATATTGATTAAATAAGGTGCCTTATTTTGTGGTTACTGCCGCAAAATTCAGCGCCGTTTTAAACAATACCAGCTAATGTTTAATTTTATTAGATTGCTCTGAAATTGGAAAATAAACTTGAGATATTATTTGAGGATAATCACCTGATTGCCATTAATAAAAAAGCCGGACAACTTGCCCAGGGAGACCGGACAGGGGATACTTCACTCGATCAACTGGTAAAACAGTACATTAAGAAAAAGTATGGAAAGCCCGGGGATGTGTTTCTTGGTGTGATCCACAGGATAGACAGACCGGTCAGCGGGGTCATTTTATACGCCCGTACCAGCAAGGCCCTGGCAAGGATGAACCGACTTTTCAAAGAACATAAGATTCAAAAGAACTACTGGTGTATCGTAAAAGAAAGGCCACAACCTGAGGAGGGAACACTGAGTCATTTCCTTGTAAAAAATGAGGATCAGAACAAGTCCTATGCCTACACCAAACCTAAGCCAAATACCAAACCTGCCAGCCTTGATTACAGGTTGATCTCAAGTTCTGACCGGTATCATCTCCTGGAGGTAATCTTGCATACGGGACGGCATCATCAGATCCGTTGCCAGTTTGCCAAGATTGGTTCACCCATCCGCGGTGATTTGAAATACGGTTATGACCGTAGCAATAAGGATGCGAGCATAAATCTGCATGCGCGTTCCCTGGAATTTATCCATCCAGTTAAAAATGATCAGGTCAGGATTTTGGCGCCAGTACCCTCTGACCAGCTATGGAAAGCATTGACGACCCAATTTGATTGAGAAGTATCTTATTACTTTGATTTCAGGAAGGAACTGTCAAAGCTTAAGGGTAGTAGATCCTTGATACTGTTTACGGCATGGATGCCCGCCTTTCCATACATTAGTATCCGAATTGGCTGCATAAACCTGTTTTCACTTTCAAGAAGAGCCTGCCTGCACGATCCGCAGGGATAAACTGGCTGGTCAAGCAATTTATCCTGGTATATGGCTGCGACCGCCATTATTTTCACAGGGGATCCCGGGTGCAAGGCATTGGCAGCAAACATGGCAACACGTTCAGCACATAGTCCGTCCGGGTAAGCTGCATTTTCCTGGTTATTGCCATCTACGAAGGTGCCATCATCAAGTAAAAGGCTGGCACCTACATGAAATTCTGAGTAGGGTGCATAAGCATCCCTGGCAGTTTGGATGGCCCTTTCGATCAATTGCTGTTCTTCATCCGAAAGCCCATCTGGAGATTTGTACTCCTCAATATTAATGCGGATTTCCACGTTTAAAGGATCATACGGAATCAAAAGTACAAATCTTGTTGATAAGTCCAAGTATCCTTATGAACCGGAAAAACTCATTATTGATACATTTAGGCAAATTAATCCAAGATATGAGATCGCAAATCCTGGCTGGTTTACTCATAATATTTTCCTTATTACATCCTGCGCAGGTCAAGTCCCAACAAACTACCCGTCAGGAATATATTGATCAATACAGGACCTGGGCAATCGATGAAATGAAACGTAGCGGCATCCCTGCGAGTATTACCCTGGCCCAGGGTATGCTGGAGTCGGCAAATGGGAACAGCACGCTGGCCACAAAAGGGAATAATCATTTTGGGATTAAATGCCATGATTGGAAAGGGAAAAGCTTACGGCATGATGATGATAAAAGAAATGAGTGTTTCAGAAAATACAAGTCAGCCAAGGATTCATATATAGACCATACCAATTTTCTCATGAATGGCCCAAGGTATTCCTTTCTTTTTGAGCTGGACCAGACAAATTATAAAGCCTGGGCTAGGGGATTAAAAAAAGCTGGCTATGCCACCAGTCCTACCTATGCCAGTGCGCTGATCAAGATCATTGAAGAAAATGAATTGGATCAATTTGATTCTGGCAAGGTTAGGAGAAGGAGGCCAGATGACACGGAAACAATCCCCGAGGTTACCGATATTGACGGGTTTGAAATCGAGATCGATCACAGGAAGATCCTAATGAGAAACCGTATCGACTATATTATTGTAAAAGAGGAAGATACTTATCAGAGCCTGACAAAGGAACTCGAATTGATGCCCTATGAACTGGCCCAGTATAATGAAATTCCGAAGAACTCAAAGCTGGAAAAGGGTAAGGTGTTATATCTGCAGCCAAAACGGGGCAAAGCATCTGTTGAATTTAGCTTCCACACAGTTGAGGCAGGGGAGACCATGTATGATATTTCCCAGATGTATGGCATCAAACTGAAAAAACTTTACCAGCTGAATCTGATGAACGCCGGAGAGGAGGCTCAGGTGGGTAATGAAATTCATTTACGCAAGAAGAAAGATCCCTCAGCCCCTTAGCCTGGGACGGATTCGTCCGGCTACGTTATATTCAGTTCGGAAACATCTTTCAATCCCCTTAAAAACTCAGGAGTATCCATTTTCTTTTTTCCCTCGAGCTGTATCCGGGTAAGCCTGATAATTCCGTTACGGCATGTTATCTCGAGGGCATTTTTATCATCTGTGAGGAGGGTTCCCGGTTTTTCATTAACAGGCAAGATCTCTTTTTCAACCGCAAATATTTTTAGTATTTTTTCTTCCCCGGCCTGGTTTATCAAAATGGTCCATGCCGCCGGATAGGGTGCAAGTCCCCTGATATGATTATAAACCACCTCGGTTTCCTGATCCCAATCTACCCTGCAGTCCTCCTTGAAAATCTTGGGAGCCGTTTTAAGTGGCTCCTGTCTTTTGGTTAGCGCTGTTTGATCGATCAGGGGAGGATTTCCCTGGGCTATGGCCCGGACTGTTCTGACCAGCAATGCTGCCCCGGTATTCATCATTTTATCATGCAGGCTGCCGGCATCTTCATCCGGATCAACAGGTACCTTTTCCTGCTGTATGATTTTCCCGGTATCGATGTCCTTTTCAATGAAAAATGTAGTAAGGCCCGTTTCTTTTTCTCCGTTCATCAGGACCCTGTTAATCGGGGCGGCGCCGCGGTACTGAGGCAGGAGGGAAGCATGCAGGTTGATGGTTCCCATGGGTGGAAGTTTCCAGACTTGCTCTGGTAACATGCGGAAAGCTACCACAACAATAAGATCAGGCTGCAGGTCCTGGAGTTCATCTAAAAATGTGGGGGATTTGAGTTTCTCAGGTTGTAATACAGGGATATTTTGTGAAATGGCATAATCCTTAACCGCCGATGTCATGATTTTTTGTCCCCTCCCGGCAGGCTTATCCATGCTGGTAACGACAGCAATCACATGCTGTTCATCACGGATCAGGGCATCCAGTCCGGCCACTGCAAATTCCGGTGTGCCCATGAAAAGTATCCTTAATTTACGGATCATTCCTCACTATCAAGATTGTATTGAGCGATGTCCAGAAAATGTCCCATTTTATCCTGTTTGGTTTTCAGGTAAAAGGCATTGTGTTCATTGGGTTCAATGACAAGGGGGATATTCTCAACAATTGTCAGTCCATATCCTTCCAATCCGGCACGTTTCACAGGATTATTCGTAATGAGTTTCAGTTGACCGAGTCCCAGTTCATTGAGAATATTGGCACCCACTCCATAGTCCCTTTCATCATCTTTGAATCCCAGGTCAACATTGGCCTCAACAGTATCCCGTCCCTGCTCCTGGAGCTTATAAGCCTTGATCTTATTTGACAATCCTATGCCCCTGCCTTCCTGGTTGAGGTAAATCAATACTCCCTTGCCTTCCTTCTCGATCATTTCCATGGCCTTGTGGAGTTGAACCCCGCAATCACAACGGTAAGACCCAAAGATATCACCTGTCATACATGAGGAATGTACCCTGGTGAGGATGGGCTCATCCCTGTCTAATTCACCTTTAATAAGGGCGATGTGTTCAAGCCCGTTGGATTCCTGTATGAATGGGATAAGTTTGAAACTGCCATAAGTGGTAGGCAGTTTTACTTCACAACCCTTAATGACAATACTATCTGTCTTAAGACGGTATGCAATCAGGTCCTTTATGGTAATCAACTTCAGGTTGAATTTACGGGCTATTTCCATCAGCTGGGGCAATCTTGCCATTGATCCATCCTCATTCATGATCTCTACCAGGGCACCTCCTGGTTTTAAACCTGCCAACTTGGTAAGGTCAACGGTTGCTTCCGTGTGACCGGTCCTTCTTAGAACACCCTTGGATTTTGCTTTCAGGGGAAAAATGTGTCCGGGTCTGCCAAGATCCTCCGGCCTGGTATCCGAGTTAACAAGTGACCGGATAGTTTTTGCCCTGTCACTGGCAGAAACCCCCGTGGTAGTATCATGACCTAACAGGTCAACTGAAACAGTGAAGGCTGTATCGTGAAGGCTTGTATTCTTACCCACCATTAAATCCAGCTCAAGTTCCTGGCATCTCTCCTCAGTAAGTGGTGCGCAGATCAATCCTCTTCCATGTGTTGCCATGAAATTAACTGTCTGGGTAGTGATATTTTCTGCGGCGGTAACAAAATCCCCCTCATTCTCACGGTCATCATCATCTACCACGATGATGATTTTTCCTCTTCTTATTTCATCGATTGCTTCATCAATGGAATTAAAGACTACTTTTTCAGTATTATACTCTTCTTGTGGGCTGCCAGACATTTGTTTCCGTTCCTTTAATAAATTTCAGAAAACCTGCCAATAGGGCAAGGTTCATGCTATAGAAATGAGTAATGAAGCGCAAAATTACAATATGTAATCCTATTTTCCTTAATAAAAAGTCAATAAATGGACTGATGATCAGCACTCCCTGTATGATCAGCAGTATCCTGTATAGAGGGTGGTAGAAAGCAAGGACGCTATTGGAGATGAGCAGAAACAGCAGGAAGAATGGTCCCAGCCATCTCAATACTTTGTGAGAGAAAAAACTGAATGCCAATCCAGTGTAAGGTGGCCATAACAGTTTATAGAAGGTTCTAAGATTCTGATAATTTCCTGCTGCTATCCTGATTTTCCGGCGGAATTCTTCTGACAGGCGATTGGGAACATTTTCGTATCCCAGGGCTTTCAGCTCAAGGATGCACTTCTTTTTTTTCTCCAACACCTTCATAGTAATGTAAAAATCATCTACCGAAAACCCTTCAGGCACCTGGCTGTAGTATTCATTCCTGATTGAATAGCAAGCACCGTATGCACCTATCATGGTTCCCCAGGCTTTTCCCTCGTGGTATTTTAGCCGGATCTCCCTGGACATAAAGGACCACTCCTGGTATGAGATCCCACTTTTGTCAATTCTCGTGTTCAGGATGTTGGCACCAACCAGGCCGATTTTTTCGTTGCGATAATGTTTGACCAGTTCGAAGATGGTATCTTGAGAAAAGAGGACCTGGGCATCTGTCATGATCAGTATCTCGCCCCTGGCCCTATCCCTGAGTTCATTGATCACTGCCGGTTTACCCCTTCTCTTGAGGAAGGCAATTAAATGGAAAGACTTATGATCCTTTGAGAACTCCTCCAGGATGTTATTGGTCCTGTCAGAAGAGCCATCCGAACCTATTAATATTTCAAATTTATCGTTCGGGTATGCGGTATTATACAAACTTTGAATTTTTTCAGAGATGACTTCTTCTTCATTATAGACAGCCATGATAATGGATACGTAAGGAAGATCATCAGTGGCTGTAAAAACCTTATTGTTTTCTTTTCTGAATCTCGATAATAGGCTGACTATCAGGGGATAGGTGACATATGACTGTAAAATGGCAACAACGGAAACCCACAGTATAATTTCCCAGATCATAGGAGTTGCTCTTTATAAAAGGAGATCAGTTTTTCGGAGAGCGCTAATATATCAAAATTTTCCTTAACAAATTGGCGGGATTTCAAGCCTACATTCTGAAGATGATCCTGTTGGGATTGCAAGTTTTCGAGGATACTGACATATTCGGACGGGGTATCAGCCAGGAAAAGGTGTTCACCATCTATGGCCTCCAGTCCACCAGCCCCGATTCTTGTACTGATAACGGTCTTCCCCATAGCCATGGCTTCGAGTATTTTGATCCGGATACCGCTGCCTGTAAGTAATGGTACAATCATCACGGTGTGGTGATGAAAGAATTCAACCGCGTCTTCTACCTCACCTTTCAACCTGACATTGTCAGGCAGGTTTCTGCCATTGAAATAATACGCCGGATTTCTGCCCGCAAGGTCAAGGGTGAGCCCGGGCCATTTGAGCTGGATTTCAGGCCATACCTCCCTGAAGAACCAGTCAAGGCCTTCCTGGTTGGGACCCCAATCCAATGCCCCGATAAAAAAAAGCAGGATCCTGTTTTCATGTTCATTCAGAGGGTACTTGGAAATATCTATACCGGTTGGTATAACCAAAACCGGTAAGGAATGGCCCAGCTGGTCAAATCCCTTCCTGTCCGTCTCTGATATTGGAATGAGTAAGTCAATTTCAGACAGTATCTTTTGCTCCAGTCTGGCTATTCTTATAGCAAGGGAATTCAAGTAGAACTTTTTCAGCGGATTACGCTCCTGCTTTGACATGAGCTTCCAAATCAGGTGTTCCTGGTTATGTGCCCGCAGTACTATCTTGGCCTTCCCCCTGATGCAAGGGATATAAGACGAAAGGTAGGGCCCTTCCAATTGGACAATTTCAAAATCATGTTCTTCCAGGCATTTATCCAACGCTTCTTTAAAAGGTTTTGAAATGAACCTTTGCGCATTGTATGGGTATCTGGAAAAGAGAAAATTGAGCATCAGCCTCAAGGGACGAATTTTTGTATTCACATTTACAGACCGGATAGAGATTTTATCCCTCAGGTCTGCAGGTAGTTGTGATACAGGGAAATAATGCTTCCCTGTATTCATTGTTAGCAATGTGACCTGGCAGTTTTTTTGAGCAAAACCCAGTGCCATGTTTAGGGTGGCTATGGCACCTCCATCCCTTGCTGGCCAGGGCATTTTTGTACTCAGGATCAGGATCTTCATGTTCTGCTGGCAAACTTTATCCGGATATAGCGAATCCTCCTTTTGAGCCTTCTGAAGAAAATATAGTAAGTTTCTATGTCCATTAGGGAGGAGTCAGTCATGGATTTATAGGTGAGCCAGATCCCAATTGGCAGGAGAATGGCTGAGGAGAACCACATTCCTAATACTGGACTAAGGCCGCTGTCCCGGGCTAATTGTTCTCCGGACATGGACAAAACATACCATACCAGGAAGAACAGAACAGATATCACCGTAGGCATACCGAGCCCTCCTTTTCTGATGATGGCTCCCAAAGGGGCACCAATAAAGAAAAATATCAGGCAGGCAAAAGAAAGGGTGAATTTTCGTTGGGTCTCGATCTGGTATCTCCTCAGGCGGGTGACTTTTGCCTCCGAATTCGAACTGGATGTGGATATATGGTTCATGGAAGCCCGTGCCTGTACCAGGGCCTGGTCAATGGTCTGGATTTTGTATCTGTCCTCAAGTTCATTATAGAGGCTATCCAGGTTCAGCCTGTAGATCACACTGTCATGTTCATTGAGTTCGTTCTTGATTGTCTTGGGACTTGCCCTCCTGTAGTTGTAATAGGTGCGTTCGCTGAGTGCTTGGTTAACGTTCCTGTAGATTTTATTGATCTCTATCCGGAATGAATCCTCAAAATGCGCCAGTGAGTTGAGGGACATCATGGAATAATTATTCTTGAACAGGGATTCATCAGTACGATCCATTCCAAATCCTGTTAGTTCGATCAGGATTGTCTGTTCCTGGAAGAGATCCCTTCTATGTGGGTAGGTAAAGTCTTTCTTGTTTTTCCTGTCGGATTCTATTTCATTATAGGATCGGCCACTATAGAGCGTAAAGATCAGGTACTGGTCATCTGCAGAGACCTGCATGTAACCGGAATCTGCCACAGTAACCTTGATATTACCCTTACGTTCCGTGTGATCGTAAATCCTTATTCCATATAAAATATTGGTATTGGGATCCCTTGTGTCGATTCTCATGCTGTATCCATCGATACCATTGTAGAATATTCCTTCCACGATCTGGAAGGATGGTCGTTTTCGCTGTATGTCATACAACAAAGACCTCATTTTTAGATTGGTAACCGGTAGCATGTAGTTGGAAAAAAGGAATGCCCCGATACTCAGGAATACTGCTACAATAATGAGGGGAAGCATGATCCTGACAAGCGAGACCCCTGAGGATTTCATGGCCGTCAGTTCATAGAATTCACCAAGGTTGCCAAAGGTCATCAGGGCTGCCATTAGTATGGCCAGTGGTAAAGCCATGGGGACCATGGTAGCTGTCAGGTAGAGTACAAATTCTGATACGACTGGAAATTCCAGCCCTTTGCCTATTAGGTCATTGATATATTTGAAAAGGAATTGCATGACCATGATAAAAATCACGATGAAAAATGTCATTGCAAAAGGCCCTGCAAATGATCTCAACAGGAGAATATGTAAGCGCTTGGCTCTGAAATGCATTTGCTTCGAGTTATACCAGTAGAACGGGTATAAAGGTAAGATATTTTAGAGGATTGCGCAGGAAGACTAGAGACCGATCACATGTTTTAACTCTGCTATCTGAGAGTCCCAGAGGTCTACTGCATCCGTCGTTTCATCATCTTCGGCAAAATCTGTGATCATCAATGAAACATCTCCGGTCAGTTCATCCTGGTTCAGGCGGAATTCAAAGTAAGATTCCTGGTCTTCTTCCAGCCACCGGAACCTGATATACTTATTATCCTTTCGCTGAAGGACCTCAGCCTGCTGTTCCGATGACTCCCATATGAAGGTGTATATGACCCCCTGTAAATTCACATCATCGGCAAACCATTCAGCCAGGCCTCCAGGCGTACTCAGCCTGTTAAACAATACCCTAGGTGAAGAATTGATGGCGTACTCAAGCTCAAATTTCTTTTTCATCCAGATCAGCAATATTTGGTTTGTTCATCACTCTGTAACTGCAATATAGTAAATTATTTAGACAATGTGTATGAATATAAATAATCATGCTGAACATAAGTCAGGAGAGACAGATAGCCATCGTGGAAAACTTTCAAATTGGGTACCTCCCTTTTTACCTATATTTGAGATTGTCAACCACTATTTCGCTATGCATCAGCTAGCTTTAATATTATTATGTCTGTTTCTGATTCCTTTCAGGGCTACGCCTCAGGATACAAAACTATTCAAGCAAACTTTCATTGATGCTGAATATGCCTTCATTACGGAGGAATATGAAGAGGCTCTTAATCATTACAGCGAATTGCTAAAAATGGACCCTGAGAATGCCAATCTGCATTTTCTGACAGGTGCTTGCTACCTAAGTATATACGGGGAGAAGGGAAAGGCTATTCCACACCTAGAAAAAGCCGTACAGAGCATGACCACCGGTTACCGTGAAGGATCCTATAAAGAAAGAAATGCACCGAGAGAATCTTTTTTCGCACTGGCAAGGGCATATCATATACAGCATGATTTTGATAAGGCCATCGAGCATTATCAGAAATACCGTAACATAATGTTTAAAAAGCATTTTGCTGAGGTTGAATATGTCAATAAGCAGATCAAATCATGTGAACTTGCCATGAGCATGATACAGCAGCCCTTGAATATTCAGTTTCTTGGACTGGGTGACCAGGTTAACCAGTTTACTAGTAATTATTATCCGGTTGTATCTATGGATGATTCAACCCTTATTTATATGGCTGATCAGCCTGTCAAACAGACCATCCTGATCATCCATCGTACGAAGGATGGCTGGACAGATCCACGGCCCATCAATGAGGAGCTTGGATCAGGGGGAGATTGTTATCCCACTTGCCTATCATTTGACGGAAAGGAGTTGTTCCTTGTCAAAAGGAATTATGACGAATCGGATATATATGTAAGTTACCGGAAAGGGGACAGGTGGACCCGTATGGTGAGGTTAAATGATCACATTAATACAGATTATTACGAAACCCATGCCTTTATCACGAACAACGGCAAGGCCCTGTATTTTACCAGTGACAGGCCTGGCGGACAGGGAGCCATGGATATTTGGGTATCAGAGACAACAACCCAGGGTGATTGGGGCCCACCCCGGAATCTCGGTCCCAAAATAAATTCCCATTATAACGAAGAAACACCATTCCTTACAGAGAACAGCAAGAAATTATATTTCAGCTCACAGGGACATGCCACCATGGGCGGTTTTGATATTTTTATTGCTGAAAAAGTACCCTCCCTGCAACTGGGACAAGGAGGTGTTTTAGCCGAGAGGGCTTCAAGTGAACAACCTTCGGACAGGTGGTCATTTCCCCAGAATGCTGGTTATCCAATCAGTACTGCGGACGATGACCTGTTTTATGTCCCCCGTAGAAATGGACAGCGGGGATATTATGCCATCATTATTGATTCCATCAGCAGTGTCAGGAGTATATATACCATGATACCAAAAGTGGTAGAGGAAGTTCAGATCGCTGCCATACAACAAGGTACGGAGATACAGACAGAACCCATAGAACTTAGCACATCGGTCAAGAAAACTGTGACGGATACAAGTTCAGTGCAGGAAACTGTGACGGATACAACGAGTACGGTGGAGGAGGCCGTGGCCGAAACAACAAGTACGATGATAGATACTGTATCAATGACAACAGATCCGGATATTTATTTTGTACTGAACAGTATCCTGTTCGATTTCGAAAGTAATACCCTGAATGAAGCTGCCGCGGAGGAAGCGGACCGGATACTGGAGGTCATGCATAGCAATCAGCAAATAAAACTGGAACTAACAGGCCATACTGATGAAGTCGGTGCGGCTGAATACAATCTCCGCCTGTCTGAACGCCGTGCACAATCCGTCGCCAATTATCTGATAAGCCATGGGATCAGTGAGGAAAGGATCCGTGTCAGGGCTTCCGGAGAAACCGAACCTATTGCTATCAATAAGTATGAAGATGGGAGTGATAGTCCGGATGGCCGCCGTCTGAACAGGCACGTTTCATTGAAGTTTGAAAATCTGCAGGATGAGAAGATTAAAGTAGCTGAATTATTTGTACCCGATCATCTTCGATCAAAGAAAGACCAGTCATTCAGCGTACTGCTTATCAACAGTGATCAGATGATTGATACCATACCTGATGAAGTAGCCGGGGAGCGAACTGCCCTGATCATAACGGATTCAGCATTCCTGTATACGGCAGGTAATTTTCAGAAAAAGACCGATGCCCTGATATATCTCAATGAGGTTGTTGACCTGGGCTACCCGGATGCAGGCATGATGGAAAAAAGAGACCTGGAACAGCTGATTGCACAGCTTTCGGAAGAAGGCATCATAGCGGAAGCCAGTTTCACGATTCAGATCATGGCCCTTAAAAAACCCGTTAAGGTTAATTTTTTCCGACCCCTGGAGGGCGTCCTGATGTATGCGGGGCGTGACGGACTCCACCGTTATGTTTACGGAGAGTATGATGGGATTGACCTGGCACTGGATATGCTTCCGACCCTGAAGGATATGGGTTACCATGATGCCTTTATCATGAGTATACTGAGGTATCGGAGACTACAGGAATAATATACCTGTCCAGCAGTTAGGGGATTATTTACCCAGGATATAAGGTAGTGTATCTGCGAGGGAATCAAAATATCCTGACAAAAGAGGTTTGATCCCGCTTCTCTCAATATTGCCTCCTGAAATTCCCAGGGCTGTGAATCCTGCCAGCCTGATGGATAAAACCCCTGCCGACGAGTCTTCAATTCCCACGATACGATCACTTTGCTCTACAGGTATTTCAAGCCCTATCCTGGCGGTTTCCGCATATAACCATGGATGAGGTTTGGGAGCCAATTCACCCATTGTACCAGCCTGTCCTTTCCGCAGTGTTTGTCCCGCGGTAATGATAGCATCATAAAAATCCAGTGGATCACCCAGGTTCATTGTCCGGAAGGCCGAAACAATTTCAGGCCAGGCCTTTTCATAAAGTCCGGAAGTTACCAGGCCTATCTTAATCTTGTGTGATTTCAGGGTGAGTAAAAAATCTTTCAATCCGGGATTCGGAACAAAGGCATCCCGCCGGCCACGTCCCTCAGTGATCTCCTTCATTTCATAATGGGCAATCTCGAAATATTTCCGGCGGGCTTCTGCAAGGGTTTTATCCGGACAATACTTCCGGATGCAGTGCTCAAGGTGTTCTGATACGGAATGTCCTGACACATGAGGTTCATCATCATCTTCCAGTTCAAAGCGGGGTTTATCAAGCAGCCTGGATGTAGTTTCCTGTATGATCCAGATCCAGAATTTTTCACTGTGAACACTGGTACCGTCAAGATCTGTCAGAACCGCTGAAGCAGGAGATTTGAAAACAGGCTCCCTGAGCGGGTATATTGCAGGATAACCAAGCTGGGATTTTACAAAAACAAGTGTTTTATCTTCAAAGACAATGAATTCAGCCTTATTATCTGTAGGGGTAAGGATGATCTTTACACCCTCTTTCCCGGTTCTGAAAAGTCCGTTGCCTCCACTGGAGATTTCAGTGAATGTATTCAGCATGTTGGAAGTACCAGGGCCAAAACCGGGCAGATGGTCCATGAATGTTTCAGTTCTTAGTTCAGGCAAAAGTAATAAGTTCTGACAAACAGACAGCAAGTGCTGCCGTACAATTAGGTCAGATCTCCTTTAATCACAATCCGTGAGATTCTTTGCCCATTCAGGTTTGCTTGATCTTTTTGGTGGTTTTGGAACAGCGTTGGCCCCTACTGCCCAGGCCTGCCATTCTGTAGCAAGTTCCTTTACCATGTCCGGGTATTGGGAAGCCAGGTTATGATTTTCTGTACGGTCAGCTTCCAGGTCATAAAGTTCCCAGAACCTGATCGGGAGATTATCATGTTCATCATGGTCATGCGGCCATCGGCAGGCCCTGGAAACCAGTTTCCATTTACCTCTCCGGATGGCCCGGTTACCCTCGTGTTCCCAATATAGGAACTCTTTGTCCAACGGGCGACTTTCAAAGCTTGGTGCCAGGCTGGCCCCTGCCATGGGATGAATTTTATTACCCTTGAGTTCTGAGGGGTAGCTTGCTTCACCCAGATCGGCACAGGTGGCCATGATATCGACTAACTGGGAGGGTTGGTCCCTGAATTCCCCCCTGGCTTTTATTCCGGCAGGCCAGTGAACAATAAGGGGTGTGGCTATCCCGCCTTCGTGGGACCAGTGTTTGAACATACGGAATGGGGTATTGCTGGTGTTTGCCCATTCCTCGGCATAGCCGATAAAAGTATCTGCTGGTCCGGGCATGACCCCGTGACCGACCTTTACAGGCTTTCCCTCACGGGTGTATTTTGGGACCATATCAGTCTGTAGTTCTCCAGGAGCCATGGGATGCATTTCTACTTCTCCTTCAGGTGGGGTATAAGTTTTTCCGAACCCGTAAGTCTCTGCACAGGCTCCATTGTCCTGGAGGTAGAAAATGATCGTGTTCTCGAGTTTTCCGCGTGATTCCAGCTCTTTGACGATCCTGCCGATGCCCTGGTCCATATTGTCGAGCATGGCGGCATAAACCTCCATGCACCGGGCATGCCATTCTTTATTGTCCGCCTTTTCCCATTCGCTGCCAGCAGGATATGCAGGAGACATTTCCCACTCGGGCTTTATCAGTCCCATTTCAATCATCCTGGTATACCTGGCTGACCTAATCGAATCCCACCCGATATCATACATCCCATTATACCTGGCGATATCTTCAGGCAGGGCGTGCATAGGCCAGTGAGCAGCAGTATATGCAACATACATGAAAAAAGGATCATCTGAATCATGTTCCCTGATGAACTTAACAGCCGTATCACTGATGGCATCGGTATAATAGAAATCATCCCCAGGTGGAATGAATGCATTGCCACTGGTCAATGAATTTGGATCATAAAAACTGCCTGCACCATGGATGGTGCCGAAAAACCTGTCAAATCCTCTCTGGAGTGGCCAGTTATGCCGGTTTGGATTTATCTTGTCTGGTTTCAAGGGGGTTACATGCCATTTCCCTGACATGTAGTTTTTATATCCTGCAGTTTTCATCACCTGTGCAATGGTCAGGCAATGCTCATTCAGGTCACCCCGGTAGCCATCATTGCCCCTGTCAT
>CAZXOJ010000016.1:0-28369 GCA_964642325.1 uncultured Bacteroides sp.
GCAGGGGAATGCAGACACATAGCTATGTCCCGATTATAGCTGCCATGTTTGCAACGGCAAGAACCTGGATGGATAATACCACAGTTGACCCACTGTTTTGTGATTTCGCACAGTTACCCGGGATAGAACTTGATGGTAAATCATTTGCAGAAATAAAGGAACGCATTGAGTCCGCCAGAGAAACGGGCAGCTGGTTGATACTGGCGGGGCATGAAATGAGTGATGATGGACGACAGACCTCCCGGCTGAGTACTTTAGATTCCATCTGCCAGTATGCCATGGATCCTGCCAATGAAATATGGATTGACCATGTATCAAATGTTGGCAGCTATATAAGAGATCAGCGAGGACTTACTCCTCATACAGAAATGATGCCTTACCAGAATCCTGCCCTTCCTGTTGATAGGAGAGTAGAGAACCTGCTTTCAAAAATGACGATGGAGGAAAAAATAGGGCAGCTCAACATGCCCAGTGGCTACTTCAGTGAACTTGGGAATACCATAGAACAGAAGATGGAAGGATGCAGGAAATTTACAGCAGGAACATTAATAGAGGGAATAGGTCCGGGTGGCGGATTTTTCACACTGCCTAATAATGTCCTGCAGGAAGGGCCATTGCAACAGGCCAGGTATTTAAATGAATTACAAAGGATTGCCCAGGGTAAAACAAGGTTGAAAATCCCCCTTTTACTGACAGAAGAAGGAACACATGGTCTTATGTGTGCCGGGGCAACAATCTTTCCGGAAGGGCCAGCCCTGGGCAGCACCTGGAACATGGAGCTTTTAGCAAAGGTGTATGAAACAGCGGCCAGGGAAGCCCGGGCCATCGGGATACACCAGCTGTTTACCCTTGTCATTGAGCCCAACCGGGATCCCCGGCTGGGAAGGAACCAGGAAGGGTACAGCGAAGATCCCTATATGTGTTCCAGGATTTCTGAGACCATTGTCAGGGCCGTCCAGGGATATGATGTATCGGCCAGTGATAAAGTAGTTGCAGGGCTCTGCCATTTTCCTGGACAGAGTGCTCCGGTAAGCGGATTGGAAAGAGGAGCTATGGAAGTCTCGGAGCGGATGCTGAGGGAAGTTTTTCTACCTTCCTGGGTTTCTGCGATTAAAGGTGCTGGAGCGCTCGGAGTAATGGCAACATATCCCACCATCGATGGCATTCCCATTCACAGCTCATCCAAGGTACTGACCGATATGCTGAGGGGAGAACTGGGGTTTGAGGGACTGGTACTGAGTGAAGGTGGGGGTGTTAATACTTTGGTATATACCGGATTAGCAGAAAACCTTAAAGAAGCCTCAGCGATGGCGGCCAATGCTGGTATGGATGTCAGTATCTCTTTTAACCAGGGATACTACCATGATCTGCTGGAAAATGTTGAAGAAGGCAAAGTATCAATGAAAACAATAGACAGGTCAGTCAGGAGAATACTGGAAATGAAATACAGGCTGGGGCTATTTGATAATCCTTTTGTTGATCCTCAAAGGGCAGTTGAGATATCACATACCGAAGAAAGTCAAAACCTGGCATTGCAGGCTGCCCGGGAAGGCATTGTATTACTGAAGAATGATAACAAGATGCTGCCCCTTAGTAAAAAAATAAAATCCATTGCCGTAATCGGTCCAAATGCCGACGATGAAAAAAACCAGCTTGGGGATTATACT
Source organism: uncultured Bacteroides sp. (assembly GCA_964642325.1). Classification (GTDB taxonomy): domain Bacteria; phylum Bacteroidota; class Bacteroidia; order Bacteroidales; family SM23-62; genus SM23-62. The sequence continues at coordinate 1,668 of CAZXOJ010000016.1, forward strand.
TCCCGGGTGGTCCTTCAGGATATTGTTACTGTTCTGGGCGGTATCAGAAACAAGCTGGGAGAAGACGTAAAGATCAATTATGTTAAGGGATGTAATGTTAAGGGAGATGAACTTAACGAAATAAACAAAGCAGTTAAAACTGCAAAAAATGCAGAGATTGCTGTACTGGTTCTGGGTGAAAATGAATGGCAGAAAGAGAATAAGCAGGGAACGGCTGGTGAAGGTTATGATGTAGCGACTCTTGAGTTGACCGGCAAGCAAAAGGAACTGCTACAACAGGTTGTGGAAACAGGCACTCCCACTGTAGTTGTGCTTATTAACGGAAGACCATTGGCCATACCCTGGATAGATGAGAATGTCCCGGCCATTGTCGAGGCATGGCTCCCTGGAGAAAAGGGAGGTGATGCCATTGCTGACGTACTTTTTGGTGATTATAATCCAGGAGGAAAATTGACGATAACCTTTCCCCGGCATGCCGGACAGTTACCAGTTTACTATAATTACAAGCCTTCCAAGACTTACTGGTTGGAAAAGGGCTGGGGAAATTCCTATGCTGACATTGACTATAAGCCATTATATGAATTCGGGCATGGATTGAGTTATACAACATTCGAATACCAGAACCTGGCAATTTCCCCTGAGTCATCCGGGACCAATGGTCAATTCCAAATTAGTGCGGAAATTAAGAATACTGGTAACAAAGCGGGTAGCGAAATAGTGCAGCTATATCTCCGTGATAAGATAAGTACAGTTGTCAGACCGGTAAAAGAACTGAAAGGATTTACCAGGATAGTGCTTCAGCCTGGAGAATCCGCCAGGGTAAATTTTACACTGACCCATGATGAATTGAAGATGCTTGACAAACATCTTGATTGGATTGTAGAACCTGGAGAATTTGCCATTTTGCTGGGGAGTTCCTCTGAGGACATTCGACTGGAGGGAACCCTGCGAATAAACTAGCACAAAGAACAGTACTTTATGATATAGCCGGCGTTATTTTTCTCTGAAAATTATAACTTTATAAAAAAAACCTCTATGCCTGCTGACCAGCTTTCTCCCAAAGAACAACGCCGTTATATTAGGCAAACCATGTTGCCTGAAATTGGTGAGGAGGGCCAAATCAAACTTAAACAATCCCGTATACTTGTGATTGGTGTTGGTGGACTTGGAACCCCCATCCTGCAATATCTGAGTGCAGGAGGTGTTGGACATATCGGAATTGTGGATAACGACGAGGTAAATGAAAGCAACCTCCAGCGTCAGATACTTTTTGGTGTAAAGGACCTGGGTAAATTAAAATCTATCATTGCAAAGGAAAGATTATCAAAACTTAACCCGGATGTAAATTTTGAAATATTTAATTTCAGGTTAGGTGATAAGAATATTCTTGAAATAGTCAGGAACCACGACCTGGTTTTTGACGCCACTGATAATTTTGCAACCAGGTACCTGATCAATGATGCCTGCGTTGCTGAGGGGAAACCCTGGATCTATGGAGCAGTTTACAAGTATGAAGGCCAGGTGAGCGTATTTAATTACAAAGATGGTCCGACTTTGCGCTGTTTATATCCGGACCCCCCGAAACCGGGCTCATTTATAGAGGCTGAAGAAAGTGGCCTGCTGGGAGTCTTGCCAGGAATGATTGGCTGTTACCAGGCCATAGAGGCCATTAAGATAATTACTGGATTTGGAGATGTATTGTCAGGCAAACTACTGACTTTTAATATCAAAACCAATAATATCCAAACTTATAACATTCCAGTAATAGCCAGGAATAAAACTTTTCCCGGTCAGTAAAAAATCCAGGATTCAGTCAATTTTTGTTACTGCTGGATACGAACTCATACTTTTATTATTTTTAAGTCGTTAAAAACAAAAGTATGAGACTATTATTGATTAGTAACAGTACAAATGCCGGGGAAGCATACCTGGAGCATCCTTTGGATCAGATTAAAACATTCCTTGGGAGTACCAGGGTCAAAGCTTTATTTGTCCCCTATGCTGGCGTCACAATTTCTTTTGATGATTATACCTCGCGAGTCAGTGAGAGATTCCAGGAGATTGGCCATGCGATAACCTCAGTTCATGAAGTAGATGATCCGGTATTGGCAGTAAAGCAGGCAGAGGCCATCGTGGTCGGAGGTGGGAATACCTTCCATCTTGCCAAGCTGATGCAGGAGCAGGGTTTGATTGATGCAATCAGGGAAAAAGTACTGGCTGGAACTCCATATATTGGATGGAGTGCTGGCAGTAATATGGCCTGCCCAAGCATTCGGACCACCAACGATATGCCTATTGTAGAGCCTGTAAGTTTCCAAGCATTGAACCTGGTTCCATTCCAGATCAATCCACATTACCTGGATGCGAATCCTGAAGGACATGCAGGTGAAACCAGGGAAATGCGGATAGAAGAATTCCTTGAGGCCAATCCCGGTATGTTTGTTGTTGGATTAAGAGAAGGTACGATGTTCCTTGTTGAAAAGGAGTCAATGCAGTTACTTGGACCGAGACCTGCGAGGATTTTTAAGAAAGATTATAATCCTCAGGAGTTTGAGCCTGGAGCAGATTTTTCTTTTTTACTTTAAATTATTGATTTGAAAAAATTCCGGAAGATTATCATATCCTTTCTTATTATTGTAGGGATACTGGTTACCGTGGCAGCCATCCTTGGACGGATATATGAAGACGAGATCACACAGTATGTAGTATCCGAATTGAACGAGCAGATACGGACAGAGGCAGAGGTAGGAGATGTTAAGCTGTCATTCTTGAAAAAATTTCCGGATGCCTCACTAGAGTTAAATGACGTTCTGCTCTTTTCCGTACCTGATTTTCTGCCCTCAAATTTCCCCGGGTATAACACCGATACACTTTTGCAGGCTGACCGCCTTTACCTCAGGTTTAATGTTGCCCGATTGCTGAAACGGCAATATTTACTGAGGGAGGTACATATTCATTCAGGTATGCTGAACCTGTTCGTAGATCAAAGCGGGAACAAGAACTATGTCTTTTGGAACAGGCAGAAAGAAAATAAAGGTGAAGCTTTTCTGCTGGATATTAATAATCTGAAATTGACAAGCATAAACCTTAGTTTTCAAAATCAGGCAACTGATATGGCCATTGAGGGCCATGTAAAAAAGGGTAAGTTCAAAGGTAACTTCTCCAGGGAAGATTACAGCCTGGCTGCCGGTATTGAAGGGATCCTTTATCACTACACAAAAAAAGGTGCCCAATATTTTAAGAACCAGAAAATATCATCCTCAGCCTCCCTTTCTGTGAATCCCCTGACTATTGAGATCCTGTCAGGTGAGCTTGACCTGGCCGGGCAATTGCTAGATGTCAAGGGAAAAATCACAAGGCCCAGGCCCCTGGAATATGACCTGACACTGACAAGCAGGCACCTTGACCTTGAAAAGGTACTAAGGTTTGACTTGTTGAAAGGGATGAAGATCCCTGAGGACCTGGAAGCGGGTGGAGCACTTACCTTTCAAGCCAGAGTGACGGGAATGGCCAGTAAAACACAGATGCCAAAGATCAATGCCAACTTCTCCCTGAATGACGGTTGGCTGAAAGCATCAGTAATCCCGTATGGGATACGGGAACTGAAAACGGAAGGACATTATGACAATGGAAACCGACAGGGACCCCAAAGTACAACGATATTGCTAAACAATACCTCTTTGCTGTATGGGAATTCCAGGCTTGGAGGTAACTATGAGATTGTAAATCTTACCCATCCCCGAATTGATTACACCATAAAGGCTGAACTGGATTTGGCAGATATCCCTTCATTAATTTCCATTGATTCCACTTTCCGGGATATGGAAGGGATGGTGTATGCAGAGATCAGCCTCAATGGGACCCAGGAGTCACTGGCTAAGATGCAAAAATCAGAATTTCTGAAACACCATTACGATGCAAAGATCCGACTAGACCAGGTGAACCTTGGATTGGCGTACAAATCCCTTGAACTGAAAAACCTTACAGGGGAGTTATCATTTAAAGATCATCTGTTGATTAATTCATTGGATGGCAGTATTGAGGATATTGAAATTAGCCTGACTGGAAGGGCTGACAATCTCCTGGAGTTCCTGTTCACACAAAGTGGTAATCTATGGCTGGATTCTGATATCTATATAAATAAGGCGGATTTAAATAATCTTCCCTCATTTAAACAGGATAATGAAAACAATCCCATTACAGATACGATTAATCTGCCTGACAGGTTGTTTATTAAAACAAGGTATTGGATAGATGAATTAATGGTTAAAAAATTTCATGCCAGCCAGGTGACAGGTGAATTGATATACAAACCAAGAAGACTCTCCATTCCAAGATTAAACCTGCATTCCATGCAGGGGCAGATCGATACTGAAGGCATTCTGGAACAGCAACAAAACAGGCAGTTTCTGGTGAAAAGTATCTCGAAGGTTTCGAATATAGATATAACGGGGGTATTTACCTCATTTGAAAATTTTGGCCAGGATTTTATCATGGATAAACATATAAAAGGGGAACTTTCAGGGCTGGTCAATTTCTCAGCAGGACTAAATGAAAGAATGAAGATCAAGAAAGAAACCATACTGGCTGATTGTGATATTGTCATTCAGGACGGAGAGCTTTCCGGTTTCGAGCCAATGCGAAAATTATCAGGGTTTATTGATGTAGAGGAGCTTGAAGACATTAAATTCTCTACCCTGACAAACCAGATATTTATCCGGAATGAAGAGGTTATAATCCCGAAGATGGATATCAATTCATCAGCCTTTGATCTGACAGGGTCCGGATTACATGGATTTGATAAGAACTTCACATATAAAGTGAAAGTATCTCTTTCTGAGCTCCTCTCAAAAAAGGCAAAAAAGCCTGATAAAAGTGAAAGTGAGTTCGGGGTAATTGAGGATGATGGCCTGGGAAGGGTATTTATTTACCTGATCATCGAAGGATCTGATAAGGGTACTGAGGTAAGGTATGACAGGAGGGGAGCCGTGCAAAACATCAAAGACCAGTTTCAGGAAGAGAAAAAAGAACTTCGGGAAATCCTGAATGAAGAATTTGGACTCTTTAAAAAGGATTCTACCTTAGGGGGGGATAAGACGGATGACAGGGATAGCAAATTCATTCTGGAATGGGATGAAGATCCAAAAAGCGATGTTAAAACCGACACAGGCAAATCAGACAATAATTCTAATAAGGAAGGGTTTACCATTGTATGGGATGATGAAGAGGAATCAGATACAGTGGTAGTTGAAGAGAAAAAACGCAGGCGCAAGAGAAAAAATTAAGCAGCCATGGATATTTATTACCGTAAACAAAGGTGGAAGTTGTACCTGATACTGTTCGCTGCCCTCATAGGGATAGGATCATTACTATATACCAAACAGCTTGTAAATCTCCTGGCAGATGAGGAAAAGAAAAAAGTTGAATTGTGGGCGGAAGCTACACGGCAACTGGCTGATTTGAGTGATATTGCTGAGCCGAATTTTCGGCAAAAAGACCCGGGATTTCCCTTACAGGTTGTGGAGTTCAATACAACCATACCGGTAATTATTGCGGACCAGGAAGATAATATCATGGCTCATCGTAACCTGGATTCCCTGAAAATGGAAGATCCGGATTACCGTATGAGGCAATTGGGAAAAATGAAATCAGAGATTGAACCCATCGAGATTGACCTCGGGGATGGTATGGTACAATATGTATATTATCGGAATTCAACACTATTGGTGCAGCTTACTTACTACCCCTATATACAGCTGGGCGTCATCCTTTTATTTATTTTAGTTGCTTACCTGGCTTTCAGCGCATCAAGACGTGCTGAACAGAACCAGGTATGGGTTGGACTATCGAAAGAAACAGCCCATCAGCTGGGCACACCCATTTCCTCCCTGATAGGATGGGTGGAAATACTGAAAGAGAAACATCCTGATAAGAAACTGGTTAGTGAACTGGAAAAGGATGCAGGCAGGTTAGAGGAGATTACAGAACGCTTCTCAAAGATCGGATCAAAACCTGTGTTGAAAGATGCAAATATCCTGGAAGTACTGAAGGAATCCGTAGCATATCTCGAATCAAGGACCTCTGACAGGGTAAGCTTTTCCTTCGACCCTGACAGCAAAGATCATGTGGTTCCAATAAACCGGGCCCTTTTTCAGTGGGTAGTAGAGAATCTGTGTAAGAATTCGGTAGATGCCATGGAAGGGAGAGGATCCATAAAAATATCTGTAAGCGAACAGCAAAAACAGGTACTCATTGATTTCGAGGATTCAGGAAATGGGATTCCAAAGAACAGGCATAAAACCATATTTAAGCCTGGATATACTACTAAAAGGCGTGGTTGGGGCCTCGGACTTTCCCTGGCAAAAAGGATCATAGAAATCTACCATATGGGTAAAATCTTCGTACTGCAATCAGAACCTGGGGAAAGCACTGTTATAAGGATCATTCTTCATAAATCGGATTTTTAGAACTAGCATTGCAATCCATTTAACAATCCCCTATTTTTGCCAGGATTAAATTTAGACTTGATGCTTTCCAGGAAAGAAATTGAATTAATGGCCCCGGTCGGGTCATACGAGTCATTGCAGGCAGCAATACAAGGTGGTGCCGATGCTGTGTATTTTGGTGTGGAAAAACTGAACATGCGTTCAAGATCTTCGTTCAATTTCACACTGGATGACCTTGACAAAGTGATAGCTATTGCAGGTGAAAATCGATTGCAGACTTATCTGACCCTGAACTCAGTCATATACAACAAAGAACTGGAACAGGTTAATGAAATCATTGGCAGGGCAGGGCAAGCCGGAATTACTGCCATCATTGCTTCTGATCCCTCAGTAATTAGCATCGCACGTAAAGCTGGAATTCAGGTACATCTATCTACCCAGCTGAATATAAGTAATATAGAATCACTGAAGTTTTATGCTTCATGGGCTGATGTGGCGGTCCTTGCACGGGAATTAACACTTGATCAGGTAAAAGCTATTTCAATTGCTATCAAAGAGCAAGAGATCACTGGACCATCAGGAGAGCTCATGCGAATAGAGTTGTTTATTCACGGCGCCCTCTGCATGGCTATTTCTGGAAAATGTTATCTCAGCCTCCATCAATATGGATATTCTGCCAACCGTGGAGCCTGCCTGCAAGCCTGCCGGAGATCTTATATTGTAACCGAGAAGGAGACAGGCAAGGAGCTGGAAATTGACCAGGAATATATCATGTCTCCGAAGGATCTTTGCACCATTTCATTTCTTGACAGGATTCTGGACGCAGGAGTTTCTGTATTAAAAATCGAAGGCAGGGCACGCAGCCCTGAATATGTAAAGACAGTTACAGAATGCTATAATGAAGCCATAACTTCATGTATCGACGGGACTTTTTCCCGGACTAAGACCAAGGACTGGGAAAAGAGGCTTGGCCAGGTTTTCAACCGGGGTTTCTGGGATGGGTATTACCTGGGACAGGAACTGGGGGAATGGAGCAAGGGATATGGATCGAATGCCACCAAGCGAAAGATCTATGTTGGGAAAGGGATGAATTATTTCAGCAAGCTTGGAGTGGCAGAATTTCTTGTGGAATCCGATGAGATCAGCCTCGGAGAAGAAATCCTGATAACGGGACCAACGACAGGAGTCATGGAACTAACCGTGTCTGAGCTCCAGGTGGAGCGGAAAAATGTTGAGAAAGCAGCAAAAGGAGAACACTTTTCCATTCCTGTCCCAGGGATCATCAGGCGTTCGGATAAGCTCTACAAACTGGTGGATGACAGTGTAAATCAGGGCAATAACAATTAGTACTTCCTGAGTTCATCAAGATACTGCTGGCGGATTTTGGAAAGGTCCCCCAGTTCCATGTCTTTGGCAAAGATCCTTACGACATCAATGATGTCTCTCAAATAAATAGTTCCAAGTGCCCCGTCAAAATTTAAGTTGTCCAGGTTATGTTTGATAGAGGTGGTGATCTCAAGAAATACCTGCCAGCTAAGATCTTTTGGGATTCTAAGGTAATACATCAGAGGGTCTTCCAAATCTTTATATATTCCCTCGCCCAAAGGTTCTAGTTCAAAATGTTTTTTTAGTTCAATGATGCCTTCTCCCTTAACACTCTTTTTCTTCAGAAATTTAATACCCTCATACATATAGTTCTTCTGAAGCTCGGGAAGCATATTAATATCCTCCAGGTTTCTCAACCGGATGGCAGTATACACATCATTATTGATGCAAATAGTGGCCGCTGTACCATCGAACTCACATTTAAAATGCCTCCGGATTTCCTGGGTGATGCGTATGATCTTAATAGAGGAAAATTTCTTTTTTATGATCAGATACACCGCCGTAGGATTATATCCACTTGGTAAATTGGCACCATGGTATCCTGGGAAAGGTTCAACCTCCTCAAGTGCGAGTGTATTTGTAAGTATATTACTTTCCAGGGTCTCAAGCTTTTCAACCTTGGCGATAGACCCCATTGTTTCAATTATTTTATTACCTGACATAAGCCTTGGGAATTAATTTTTACAAATTTATAAATATTTTGTTAGTTCTGGATTTTGCCTGGCAAAGGATAGGATCTGGCTTGAGACGGATGTAGAATCAAGTACATTTTTGACTGGAAGTTTAAATACCAATTGCTGATCACGATTGTTCAATCCAAACTGATAGGTTTTATCATAATAATGGAGCACCATTTCCGCTGTCAATTTGTAATCCCCCTTTGTTACTGAATCTAAGGCTTTATGTGTGATATCCCCCCCAAGCCGCTGGCTTATTTTCTGGATGCTTTCGCATAGCTCCTCGGTTGAAAATCTCGCATAATCTTCCACCAGCCTTTCCACCCTGTACGTGCGCGGGATATCCAGGAATACTACTGGAGCGGAGCGGATCTGATGATAAATACCCGCAGGAAGGATATTTCGCCCTATGTTGCGGCTTTCATCCTCAACCCAAATGGTACGGTTCTTGGAAAGATGGAGTAAATCCCAACAAATTGTATTTTCGAAATGCTCCGTTGAATGCTGGGGTTTTTCTCCAAGATTTCCAAAAGCAGATCCTTTATGATGTGCCAGGGCTTCCAGGTCGAGGATCTGCTCTCCCTTTTCCTTCAATGATTTCAGGGCGGCGGTTTTGCCTGAACCTGTTAACCCACCAATGACAATAAAAGGAAGGGCATGATCAAAATAAGTAAGTACAAATTGACGGAAAGATTTATAACCTCCCTCTAGTCGGCTGCAATCCATCCCGGCTGTCTCAAATAACCACGCCATGCTTGCACTGCGCATGCCTCCCCGCCAGCAATGCACGAGCAGTTTTTTATGTCGGGCTATTTTATGAGCTTTACGGACAAATGACGACATTTTCGGACCTGCAAAGTCCAGGCCTTTAATCAAGGCCTCCTGTTGACCTTGCTGTTTGTAACTGGTCCCAACAGATTTCCTTTCCTTATCAGAAAATAAAGAGATGTTATGGGCCGTGGGGATATGTCCCTGTTTAAATTCAGCAGGGGTTCTTACATCAATTACCGGAATGCTATCCGCCAGCTCCAGGAAGAGCTGTATATCAATCTCCCTGGACATTTTTAGGAAAGGTACGTAAGAGGATTTCCATTATCTGATCGGTGGTAGCAGGCTTTATCAAATAATCCGCAACACCCAATGCTTCAGCGGTACTTCTGGTGTCAGGATTCTCTACTGCGGTCACTGCTACGACAGGTACTTCAATCCCCAGTTTTCTGATCTCTGTAATGGCCTGTAAGCCATCCATTTCTGGCATTAGCATATCCATAAAAATAATATCGTATGATTTTTCAGTGGCCATTTTTACGGCCTCCTTGCCATTTTCTGCCAGGTCAATTTCAAAGCCAAGGCTTTTGAATAAATTTTGTGCAAGTTTTCTGTTGAATATATTGTCTTCTACCAGTAAAATTAAAGTATTAGGATTGATAATCTTGGTTCGGGGTTCTTCACCAGCACCCGATGACTGAAGGTCTTTTTCCTTGGTGGTACTGTCGAGCACCTCAATGGTAAAAGAATATTTTGTGCCTGGCTGATCAGGATCTGTGCAGATGGCAGATGGACTCTCAATCCATAATTGTCCCCTTAACAGGTTGATATGTTGCAGGGCTATTGCAATTCTAAGCTCGTTTTTTTCAAATCCTTTACCGGAAATGTCCAATGTATTTCCCTGGTGGTTTACAATCTTATCAATGATATGCTGTGATAACCCGGGACCTGTATCATCAATTTGGAACTGTAACACACGGTATTCATCTTGATCTTCAATCGATTCAACACTGATTAATATCCTGCCACCCCGGGTTTGTTCGATTGAACTTTCCACCAGGTTATTAAGAATCTGCCTGAGCCGGAAAGGATCACCCATAAGTCTATCTGGTATATCATCCCTGATCTTGGTGATGATGCTGGAATTGGTCTGGGAAGCCAGCGATTTAAATGGTTGGATAGCCAGGTCAATTTCGTCTTTTAGGGAAAACGGGATTTCTCCCATGATCACTTTTTCTACATCCTGTGCTGCGAAATCAAGGATCGAAGTGATCTGGTTGGAAAGAAGGTCTGTGGTTTTCTTTAAAACCACAGAAGTCTCTTTTAATTTACCTTTGAGACTTTCTTTTTCAAGTATATCAACAGCGTGCCGTAGCTGGCTGACAGGTCCGGCTATCTCATGGCTCATACTCTCCAATAATTCAGTTTTGGCGAGCTGAGCAATCTTTTCAAGATTTCTTGTCTTCTCAAATTCTGTGATATCGAATAGTAAAGTTACATTGGTTTCAACCTGATTAATTTCTGTTAACAACTCACGCCTGTAAAGTTGCCGGATGATGGTATCACTTTGAGATTTAATAACATCGCCTGGTCCGAATGCCCGAGTGTACCATGAATCATCTGTCTCCGTCCGCTGTTTCTCTACATCCAGCTCAAGTAAGGTTTTATTATCCGGGAAATCTTTTGGGTCCTTCATGATCCATTCCCTGGCAGTAATATTCATGACTCGAATAGCTCCATTGGGTTCTGAAAGTATGATTCCAACAGGAAGGGAATCCAGTGTTTTTACCAGGGCAATTTCAGAGACGCGTTTTCGCCTGACTGTTTCTGATTTGACACGGAATACAGTAAAATAAATGTAAAGTAAAAGTGCCAGGAGGGCCAGGCTAAATAAAGAAATAATGGAAAATTTTGTTTTTATGCTGCGAAGAAACAGATCTGTTTTAATTGAGAATATTATCACCAGATCTCTCTTAACCAGACGAATCGGATAATATACTGAAACAACCCTGGTGGGCGAACCTTCTATATCGATGGAATGAATCATGGAACTTTCCTCACCATTTATGACATCATCGCTAATTCTTTTCAGGTCATTGGCAGGAATATTCAGGTTGGTTTCAGCAGTTGCAATCAGGTCTCCCGAACCAGTCACCATCCATTGCCAGAGGGTGTTTTCAAGACGGTATTTTTCAAAAATGGAATTTACATAAAGAGTGAAATTAATATCTACTACAATATTCGAACGAACAATTCCATTTTCATCAAAATCCGGAATTGAAAGGGAAAATTTATCCTGGTCGAAGATAAGCTCGTCTCTTTCTCGCAATAAAGTCTGCTCCTGGGATTCGTAGTAGTCTGTCACAAAATTCCCTTTCTTGTCAAGTATGAGGCTATAAACATTATTCTCATTGTCAAAAACCGTGATCTTATTAATGAGCTCACTATTTCGGGTATAAAGCTTTTGCAGGTTTTCTGCTCCACGTTCCCTGATTTCCATATTCGTGAACAAACTACTGAAATCATCGGCAAAAGGAATTGCGTTCAGCTCATTTTCAAAATTCAAGCCTCCCTGTTCAATAGTAGATCCACAGAGACGGGTTTGTCTGGCGAGTAAATCAGTCTGAAAATCCAGCTGCTGATTAAAAATGGTAAAATAAAAGACCGTATTGATCCCTACGAATAGAAATATACTGATCAGTATGATGAAAAAGGTCCGGTTCATTCATTTGAAAATTAACATATTCAACGTTATTCCGCAAAATAAGTTACTACCTGTATTTTGAACCATCCTGTTGTTCATCCAATAGGTTCAGGTAGCTCCTGTACCGGGACAGGCTGATTTTCCCCGATTCAATAAGCCGTATGACAGCACATTCGGGTTCATTTACATGAATGCAGTTATGATATTTACATCCTGCTGAGACCTTAAAAATTTCCGGAAAATAATGATAAAGTGGTTCATCTTCCATGTCCGTTATTCCAAATCCTCTTATTCCAGGAGTGTCTATGATGAAGCCCCCCATGCCCAGTTCAAACATCTCGGCAAAAGTTGTGGTATGTTTTCCCGTCTTATGACTATGGGAAATCTCCCTGGTTTTTAAATTCAGTGATGGTTCAAGAATATTGATCAGTGTAGATTTACCTACACCGGAATTCCCGGCAAGCAAGCTTACCTTTTCTTTGAGGACAGATTTGATCTGATCGAGGTTTACCATCTTCTCGAGTGAACATTCAATGCAAGGATATCCAATTTCTTCATATATTATTCGCCACTCCTCCAGTGTTATTTTTTCAGACTCCCCATATAAATCAGTTTTATTAATCAATAGGATGGCAGGGATATTGTATGCCTCGGATGTGACCAGGTACCGGTCAATGAATTCTGCATGTGTAGCAGGATGGGAAATGGTGACCATCAGGACTAACTGGTCGATATTGGAGGCAATGATCTGGTGAGATTTGGAAAGCTTGGTAGCTTTCCTGATGATATAGTTTTTCCTTGGGAGAACATCAATAATCCGGCCTAATTTTTCACCATCCTGGATGGAAAACTTTACCCAGTCACCCACGACAACCGGGTTTGTGCTTCTAAGCCCTTCCAGCCGGTATTTTCCACTGATCACACATTCAGTCATTCCGTCCTCTGACGAACTTACAAGGTATGAACTACCGGTTGATTTACTTACCCTTCCTTCTCCTTCCATAAATAAAGTATACAAAAGTAGTTATATTTACTTGCATGCAAAAGATCGTCTCTTATAACGTAAATGGTATTCGTGCTGCCATCAATAAAGGCCTGCTGGATTGGATGAAAACAATAAAACCGGGGATTCTGTGCATACAGGAAACAAAAGCACAGCCTGATCAGGTTGACATGGACGCTTTTAAAAAACTGGGGTATATTGATTACTGGCATTCAGCTGAAAAAAAAGGTTATTCCGGTGTTCTGATTTTGGCAGAACGGGAACCGGATAATGTCGTAATTGGTATGAATTCTTCAGATTATGATTCGGAGGGAAGAGTTATCAGGTTTGACTATGGGGATATCTCCTTTCTCACTGTCTACATCCCATCTGGCACCACTGGGGATGTCAGGCAGGATTTCAAGATGAAGTTCCTTGATGACTTTCTCAGTTTTCTGAACAATCTCAGGAAAGAAAGGCCCAATCTGCTGGTCTGCGGGGATTTCAATATAGCACACCGGGAAATTGATATACACAACCCGGTAAGTAATAAAAAAACTTCCGGCTTCCTTCCTGAAGAAAGAGCATGGGTAGATAAATTCCTGGAGAGTGGGTTCGTGGATACTTTCAGGCATATGCACCCGGACGCTGTTAAATACAGCTGGTGGAGTTTTCGTTCAAATGCCAGATCGAAAAACCTGGGATGGCGGCTGGATTATAATATGGTCACCGAACCACTGGCTGCCCGCATAAAAGATGTGGGTATCATGAACGATGCTACTCATTCTGATCACTGTCCGGTCTGGGTGGACCTGGATATATGATCATTTTATTAAGGTTTTGACAAGCCATTGTTTTCCTTTATAAGGAGGGTATCTTAAGGGAAAATCCATCCAGGTTGCTTTGTCAAGGAATGACCTTTTATAGGAAAAGGTTTCAAAACTATATTTCCCGTGGTACCTGCCCATTCCGCTCAGACCTATCCCGCCGAAAGGAAGATAGGTGTTAATGAAATGTACCACTGTCTCATTGATGCCTCCCGACCCGGACATGGTCTGATCAATAATCATCCGCTGGTTTTTTCTCGACTTACTGAAAATATATAAACAAAGAGGCCTGGGTTTACTTTTGATATAACTGATGACATCATCGAGGGACTGATATGTGATCAGTGGCAGGATTGGGCCGAAGATTTCATCTTTCATTAGGATATTGTCCATTTCATTTACCTCAACGATGGTAGGTTCAATATACCTCTCTTCAAGATCGGTATCTCCCCCCACCAGGATTTTTTGCCCCTCCAGGTATCCTTTCAACCTTTCCGTATTGGCCTGGTTTATGATCCTGGCAAAATCAGGGCTTCCCTTGATGTTGCCCTGGTAGACAGATTGGAGGTAATCCTTCATACTCTCCAGAAGTGCATCTTTGATATTTTCATGAACAAACATGTAATCGGGGGCCACGCATGATTGTCCGGCGTTCAGGAGTTTGCCCCAGAGAATTCGTTTGGCAACGAGCCGTGGATTGGTTTCAGGTTCTACGATAACGGGAGATTTCCCGCCCAGTTCAAGGGATACAGGGGTAAGGTGCCTGGCAGCCGATTGCATAATTTTTTTCCCGACCTCTGTACTGCCGGTGAAAAAGATATAATCAAACTGTTCCTCCAGCAGGAGCTGGTTGACCTCACTACCCCCTTCAATGATAGAGATATGATCCGGATCAAAATGTTCAGAGATCATGCGAGTTGTCAGTTCAAAAGTATGCTTGGCATGCCGTGATGGCTTTCCAAGGACACAGTTACCTGCGGCAACGGCACCAACCAGCGGCATGAATAGCAGCTGGAAAGGATAATTCCAGGGCGAGATGATCAGCACCCTTCCGAAAGGTTCCTTATAAAAATAACTCCTGGCTGGCCAGTGTAACATTGGAGTGTAAACGCGTTTGGGGCGAGACCATTTTTTCAGGTTCCTGATCATGATCCCGAGGTCCTGCAGCACCAACCCGTTCTCACTGGCATGGGTTTCAAATTCAGGTTTGCTAAAATCTGCCCTCAATGCCTCATAAATATCTGATTCATGTTTGATAAGTACTGCTTTTAATCTCCTTAAAGCATCCAGCCGGAAATTGACATCCAGGGTAGTACCAGATTCAAAGTAGTTTTTCTGCCTATCTATAATATTTTGAATTCCAATTTGATCCATGGCATTATCTAATTAGATGATTTAGTAGAGCTATCTATTATTGCCTGCTTGAGAAGGGAATAACCCTTATCATTCAGATGCACACCATCTTCGGCATAGATATTTTTTTTCAGGATTCCCGGTTTCTGAAACATAGGCGTTGAGATATCAATGAAAATGACCTTATCATGGGTCATGCAAAGATCCCTGAGCATTTGATTGGCCCTGTCCATCCGTTTCCAGTACCTCATTCTTGATGGACTGGGCTTAATGGACAGGAAGATGATTTCAGTGCCGGGCAAGCGCTGCTGGCATTTGTTGATAAATGCTTTACAATCTTCCAGGAATGTGGATGGTTTTATACCCCTGGTAATATCGTTATCCCCTTCGTAAACAAAAATCCTGGAAGGATTGTAGGGGAAGACAATTCTTTCAATGTTCTGGTTTAATTCTTTCATCACTGACCCCCCAAATCCCCTGTTAATTACGATCTGTGGATACATATCCTCAGCAAGGTTATACCAGCGGCGAATCGTTGAGCTTCCTGTAAACAGGACCGCACTGTCGGGAGGTGGATCATACCTGTCCATTATCTCAAAAATCCTGATCTCGTTTTCATACCATTCCGGAGGATCAGTTTTTTCATAAACATGCTGTGCCATTCCAAGATCTAACACATCCACGACTTGATCATCCTGTAGCAGTCCCACGAAAAATTCTCCCTCAGCATAAATTCTATCCACAGGCAGGGACCATTCCTTTATAGGTGTATTCTTAAATCGCTGTTTGAAGGATCCGGAAATGATATGGAATATTTGGCCCTCGTAATTCCCGTAATTGATAAACTTAAGTTGAATTATTTTTTCATCAACAATGCAGGCCCTGAGCTCAGGTGACATTTCAGGATACCGGCCACTAGTGAGCACAACACTGTGAAATGCATAGGGATTCTGGTAAGATTCCCTAACAGAATACCATGGCAGGCTGAAATTATTCGTATCGTCCTTCCGGTCGGCATCATTCAGGTAAAGTTGTGTGGCCATAACCAGGTCCTGCTGAGGATCAATGTTAATCATCTCAAAAGGAATCATTCCCTCCAGCAGGTAACCCTGGCTGGTTTTTTTGCTGTAAAAAACAATGGAAGTTTCTGTTGTATTAATCGAAACCGATCTTAAATGATCATAAGCATTGATGGCTGCAATGGAGCCTGGAAGGTCAAATCCCGGCCTGACAGAGACCTGCAGTATATCAGGGGAACCCCTTCCCTGACTCAGGAATAATTCGAGTCCATCCCCATTCCAGAAATGATCAGGGTCTTCATATAAACTGTCATCCTTGATTTCTACCAGGAGAAATATTCCTTTCTCGTCCCAGGCCATCCTGAATGAAGCCTGGAAATCATTTGTGTCAGGGATATTCCCACAGACATCAGAAAGGATTCTCAAGGGCGTATACTCCGGATTCCAGTCCCCCGATACCCCATCAGCAACAAGCCCAGGAAGATAAGGGATAGGCCGGGCGATGTCAGCTGGTAGATCCAGCTTGTTTTCCGGTCCTGTTACACAAGCAATTGATGTGATGGCAATCATCTGTAACAGGACCAACCTAAGTATATTCTTTAGATAAAAGTGTATCATATTTTTATTTTTCCTTCTTTTCCGGGATCTCGCTCTTCTTCCCTTTCATCCAAATAGACACCAACATATACATTTTCAAAACTATCTGAGCGATTCATATCTTTTGCCACTTCCCTGAGATACCTGTCTTCGGGATTTATTTTTTCATAGAGCGTTCTTCCCATCATGAATGCGGCAGTGTCATAGAAAGGCTTTAATAGCTGTTTCCAGTTGCCATATTTCTTCCAGGCTTCATGTAAAAAGAATTTATCCGGAGGATAAAACAAAGTGTTGGCATAAACCAGGCTTCCACCCCCAACACCGACCCCGGAAAGGATACTGGCTTTACGGTTAAAGGTTAATTTTTGTAACCCAAAAAATCCAAGTATTGGAAGCCAGAGATATTTTCGAAGATTCCAGTTAGTTTTTGGAAAATCATCGGGGCCAAATCTTTTTCCTTTTTCAATGATTAATACTGAATATCCTTTTTCGGCCAGCCGGAGAGAGGCAACACTCCCTCCGAAACCAGATCCAACAACGATGTAATCATACACCTTTTTCATCAGGCGGGTTGAGATATGAGAAAGATGATAAATATAGAAAAAGAATGGCAAAGACAGGAATCAGAGGTTTTCCAGAACTTCTGCTACAGTAGACCTGTTTTTGTAGTTGGGATCATACTGTATATATCTAATCACCCTGTCTTCACCGATAATGAAGGTAGCTGGGACGGGCAAAATATATTCCTCATTTGCATTGGCCCGATCGATATGTCTTCCAAATCGACGGTATTTCTTTATGATTTTTTCGTCCATGGTAAATGTAACATGATAGGCATCCATGATTTGGTATCCTTCATCATGTATTACAGAGAATGTAGCACCGGTTTTACGAATGGTTTTATGATTGTATTCCGGGATCTGTGGAGAGACTGCAACGACAGATGCTCCTTTTTCCAGCACATATTCAAGTGAATCCTGGAATTTTGAAATATGTTTATTGCAATAGTAACACCAGGAACCACGGAAAAATATCAGGACAACCGGTCCTTTTAAAAGTGATTCACTGAGATTAACCAGATCTTCTGTTTGATCTATCCCATGGAAATCAGGGGCAATATCTCCCACCTGAAGGGTAGAAGTTAATTCCTGGGCGGTAACTACTCCTGTCAGGAGGCTTATCATAAGTATCAATAAAAATTTCATCATTAATCAGCCCCAACCTGGCTTATTGTTTTACATCCCCATGAAGCTTCTAAAGAGTTTTAATGCCTGTTGTTAATGACAAGTTAAGGTAAAAAAGCCACACCGGATGAATAATTTACCGGTGCGGCCTTGATCACAATATCTGATGGAGAGATCAGAAAATCCTAAAACCAGCCGAATTTAAAACTCAGGAAAGCTCCCGGGCCTGAGAAATCAGTATTTGTTAGCGTGCTGGTATTTACACCACTTACAATCCGGTAATGTGCGCCAACGCCGAGGCGAAAAAATTTTGTGAAATTCATCTCCAGTTCAATGGCAGGGTTAACAACGAATACATTGTCATTGGTAAGGTTATAATAACCTTCATCATGTTGTGAGATATTGCCCCATCCAATTTGAGTGGATATGCTGGGATGCAGGGCCCTGTCTGCCATAAAGGAATATCCAGTCCAGAATCCGCCATGTCCGAAACTGATCTTGTTGCCACCTGCAATAATGGAATTGGTTAATCCTTCACCATAACCACCAATGAAGTAATCTCCGAGCAGGACACAACCACCGCCACCCATCATATGGGCGAATTCACCATTGATGCTTGTAAAACTCATAATCGGGCCACCAAATCCACTGATCCGGGTACCGTTACCAAATAGAGTCTGGATACCGTTCTCCTGGGCTTTCAATCCTGCAACTGAAAGAACCAGCATTATGGTAAATAACATTTTTCTCATAGGACTATAATTTAGGTAATTGTCTGTTTATATGGAAAGACAGAAGAATACCAGAGGGGTTGCATCTGGTGTGGATTTAATATGGACTCCCCAAAATTAATCCTCGAGGTATGATTTTAGAGCTCCGAAAAAATATTCTTTCCAGCCAGTGTTTATATTATCATAGGCCTCGTCTGGTACGTTACTATGATTTAGTTCTATCCTGGTTTTATTGCCTTCCTCAGACAGTTCAAACCGGGCCACGGAGGGGAGGGGTTGTTCCTCAAAATCCCACTGCTGCTCTATCATTGATGGAGGTTCAATGGCCAGTATTGTGCCTGTGATATCTCCATCAAACATGGAGAAGGGCGTGTTGGGTACAGGTTCGATCACTGCCGGGTAACCAGACCATAGTTCAATGGTCAGCGGGTTTGTAATGGCGCTGAATATTTCTTCTCTGGGGGCCTTGATATGAATAGTTTTACGTATGTTTTTCATAATTCACTGGGGTTATTGGCACGAAAAGACAAAATAAATAATATAATCGAAACCACCAGGGAGAACAGGGCCACCATACTATATGTACCATTCAAGTCAAATGAAAGGCTGAACAAATATGGTCCCAGGGCACTTCCTATAACCTGCCAGCTCATTGAAAATCCGGAGATCGCACCAAGGTTTTTAAGGCCGAAGAACCTTGGCCAGGTAACTGCTGCCAACACAATAAACAATCCCCATGTAACCCCGTTTCCACTGATAAGTAACCAGTAGAAAAATTTGCTGTCTCCCAGGAATATCAATGCAGCTGTAGTACAGATCATACCCATCAGGAAGACAATCAACAGGTATTTCAGCCTTATAAAGTCACTGATCCAGCTGGCTATGAACTGTATAATAATTGCGATTATTGATGCAGGAACGAAGATTCTTATAGCCACTCCCTTGTCCATTCCCACAGAATCAAAGACCGACACCACATGAAAAGTGAGACCACTGATGTACAATGCACTGATCATCATGGCGAGGGTAAATAACCAGAAGGCCCTTGTTTTCTTTGCTTCTGCCAGGGAATAATCCCTCGGGGGCAAACTCGGAGGCCTTTTACTCTTTTTGTTAGCAATACGCTGACCATCGGCTACGAGTCCGGCATCCTCAGGATTGTCACGATAGAATAGCAACACAAAAATTACAAATCCAATTCCAATCACCACTGCTAGTAGCAGCCAGGCCCCTTTCCATTCGAGATCCTCAATGAACTGATTCAAAATTTTAGGAGCCAGAGAGAAACCGAAGGCAGCGAAAACGCCCATGATACCATTGGCCAATCCACGTTTTTTATTAAACCATTTCATTACCATATTTCTTGACACCATGGTAAGCAATCCCTGGCCAAAAAAACGAATTCCCCAGAACCCGAATGACATTAATATAAACGTTGTAAGCGCTGTATTTATCAGGTTGACATGATCAAGAAAGAAACTTACCAGGGAATCCACCCTGGTAAGATAGAGCAACATTAAACCAAGCATACCTGCTGCAATGAAAGCCATCAACCTAGCTCCATACCTGTCATATAGTTTTCCGGCGCGTGTTATCAGTAGTCCGGATCCCACAGTTCCAATCAGATAGGCCAGGCTCAAATTATTCCTGTTGATTTCAAGGTCATTCAGCAGGTTTTCTGTAAATACGGAGACACCCATGGTTTGACCTGGAATACTCATAAGCATACCAATGGTACCAGCAACCAGAATGATCCAACCATAGAATATGGGAACGCGGGAAGGTGCGAAAGGTATGTTGGGGTGATTCTTCATGAAGATGCAAATATAGCAATTAGCAAACCATGAAGAGGGATATTCCTGCAGACTTATACCTAATTGTAAGAAGGATTCAGTTTATTGAGTATATAGCGGGCCACCGGTCCTGGAAGAGTATCCACGACTACTGCTTTTGCAGGATTGCTGGGATCATAAATAAGTATTTCAGAACGTCCATCGGACAAATTCCTGATCATATGTGATCGGACTGAAAATTTTTGAACATCATCCCGGTTGGTATTATATTCATAAGTGAGATTATAGACTGGTTGCTCATTGACACGCATATTGGTAGGTTCAGCATAAACCAGTTTACCTTCCACCGGGCGGCCCATCATAATGATCTTTCGTTCTCTTCTGGTACGTCTGTATGAAGGATATAAGAAAAGGAAACCTATGATGATGCTTCCCACACCGGCGAGAAACATGATCTGGTCATAATTCTGCCTGTCCTTTCCGGTGAACCTGGAAACTTCAGGGGATTCTTTTAAATATTCAATCGTTATTTCCTGCCCTTGTTCATAAAAGTCTGCATATTCAAGAAAAAACCCTGAATAAAGAATTTCAGAATCATCATAGTACCGATACCTGTATTCGTAGAGGGGACTCTCATCTACTTTATACAATGTTTCATTCAGGCTGGTGATAAATCCGGAGGTGGTAACAAGGTCCTTTTTTCCTGCAAATAGAATATTCCAATTCAGCTGCATGCTGAAATAGATTATAAAAGCCAGACCAATCAACGTAAATAAAAAACCGATGATAAAGGAGGTTCTCCCAAAAAGGAGCATTATTCGTATCCTGAGAGGAACAAGCATAGGGGATCCCAAAAATGCGGGTTACGAAGATAAAAAGATTTTTTGAATAATTAATAAGGGGAAGTAGAACGGAGCTGCATATTCCGCTACGCGAAACACGTAAGACTCTGTTCTACTTCCCCTTATTAATTATTCTGGGTTTAGCTGGAGCTGCATATTCCGCTTCGCGAAACACGTAAGGCCCCGTTCTACTGCTCCTTTATCAATAATTCTTTGTTCGAATGGAGCTAGATATGTCGCTACGCGAAACACGTAAGACTCTGTTCTACTTCCCCTTATTAATTATTCTGGGTTTAGCTGGGGCTGTATATTCAGCAGCGATTTAATATCCCCTAAAGATGCAGATCATTGTGGTTTGGAAAGGCCGCTACGGTTAAGCAAGGGATCAATGGAAGGTTCCCTGCCACGAAAGCGCTTATATAGAACCATGGGATCCTCAGTACCACCCCTGGCCAGTATGTTCTCGCGGAAGGAAGCAGCTGTCTCATTATCAAACAATGAAGTTTCCTTGAACGCCTCAAATGCATCGGCATCCAACACCTCTGACCATTTATAGCTGTAATAACCAGCAGAATAGCCGCCACTGAAAATATGGCTGAAATAGGAGCTGCGGTACCTAACTACTATCTCTGGGATCAATCCGATGTCTGCAAGGGCTTTGGATTCAAATTGATCCACGTCAATTTCTGATTTGGTATCTTTGAGGGTATGCCAGTTCATGTCCAGGAATGCAGCAGAAAGATATTCTACATTGACAAAACCCTGGTTAAAATGGCCGGCGTTTTTAATTTTTTGTATTAGCTCATCAGGAATAGTCTCTCCCGTTTCAAAATGCTTGCCATACATTTTCATAACCTCGGGTGCTGAGGCCCAGTTTTCCATTATGGAAGAAGGAAGTTCAACAAAATCCCAGGGCACAGAAGTTCCGGAGATTGATTCGTATGTACAATCAGAGAACAGTCCATGCAGGGCGTGTCCCATTTCATGAAACATGGTGCTTGCCTCCTCAAAACTTATCAGTGCAGGATTATCTCCGGTTGGTTTTGAAAAGTTAAAGACAGTGGTGATCACCGGGGTGATGTTTTTACCGTCTTTTTTGTATTGCTTCCTGTAGGCTTCCATCCAGGCACCACCACGTTTACTGGGGCGGGGATGAAAATCCATATACAACACTCCCAGGTGTGAACCATCGGCTTCTTTCACTTCAAATACCTGGGCATCTTCATGATATTTGGGGATATCATTGAGTTCTTCAAAAGTAATTCCGAAGAGGTTATTGCATACCTGGAACAATCCGTTCCGGACGTTTTCCAGTTCGAAATAAGGACGCAGTTCCTCCTCGTCAAGGTCATATTTTTCTTTCCTGAGCTTTTCTGCATAATACCACCAGTCCCATGCAGCCAGTTTGAAATTATTTCCTTCCCGGTTGATAAGAGATTGCATTTCAGCAACTTCCTTTTTGGAAACAGGAAGAGCTGCTTCCCAGATGGGGTTGAGCAAATTGTAAACATCTTCGGGCTTTTTGGCCATTCGTTTCTCAAGCACAAAATCTGCATGGGTCTCATAACCCAGCAACTGGGCCCTTTCCAATCTGAGCCTGGCGATATCGATGAGAATATCATTGTTGTCCTGATCATTGCCATTATCTCCCCTGGCACAATATGCCTTATGAAGTTTTTCCCTTAATTCACGGTTTTCAGCATATTGCAGGAAGGGGAGCATACTTGGCTTATGTGTTGTGAACAGCCATTTGCCTTCCTGTCCGGATGCCTTGGCAGCCTCAGCTGCTCCGACAATGACACCATTTGGCAATCCAGCAAGATCCTTTTCGTTTTCTATGTAGAGTTTATAAGCGTTATTTTCAGCCAGGACATTATCACCAAACTGAAGTGATAATACAGAAATTCTCTGGTTGATTTCACGAAAGCGCGATTGTTTATCATCACCGAGCTCTGCTCCCCCTCTCACGAAATTTTTATAAGTTTCTTCCAGCAAGGTTTTCTGTTCTACACTAAGATCCATCTCTTTGCGACTCTCGTAAACAGCTTTAACACGATTGAACAAATCGGGGTTCAAATTGATATCATCGAAATGACCAGATTCCATAGGTGCCGTTTTTTGAGCTATCTCCTGCAGCTGTTCATTGGTATTGGATGATAGGACACCATTGAAAACATACTGGACCTTGCCAAGTTGTTCACCGGATCTGTCGAGCGCAGCTATGGTATTTTCAAAGTCTGGTTCTTCATTGTTATTTATGATCGCTTCAATTTCCTCCTTGTGCATGGCAATGCCTTTCTCAAAGGCAGGCAGATAATGTTCATTCCGTATTTCATTGAAAGGTGGCACCTGGAAAGGAGTGGTATATTCACTAAAGAATGGATTCGCAGTATCTTTCATTTCTTTTCCTGTTTGATTACAAGAGGCTACCATTAAAGTGGTGGCCATAATTAATAGCAATATTCTTTTCATTTTGGCAAGTATTGGTTAGACCTACTTCATAGAAGCCCCAAAATTATAATTATATACCTAATAATCCAGCTGATTATTGCTGTTCTACAATATAAACTACTTTGAACCAGCCGGGTATCAGACATTCTCTGAATAGCGCCACTTTCTTTAAACTGTTAAAAATTCGATTGACTACTCACTCTATAATTGTCAAGAAAATTTATTTTTGTGCAATACTTTCCCAATAGAACTCGAATGCCTTACTTAAATAAGTCGAGTTATGCTGAAATTCCTCATGTTGGAACAGGTAATTGATTATTCCATATATCTGGTAGGTAGTAAGATGGTACATCAAATCAGTAGGGAATTTTTTCAGCATACCTTTCTTTTTTCCTTCGTCGATCATGTCATAATAGAACCCCAAATCTTCAGATATTTCCTCCTGGGTTAATTGTGAGATAAATGGAGAGTTACTGTATTGCTGTATAAATAGAAATTCCTGTGGCCGGTTAAGGGCCCATTTCACTGTGTTATACCACATTAACCTGATCTTGCGTTTAATGGTCTTCTCATTATCAACCCCGGCAGTGGTAATGATATGGAAACTTCTTTTAGTTTCCTTATAGAGGGTATTGATCAGTTCCTCCTTGGTGTTAAAGTAATGAAAGAGAGTACCATTGGCTACACTGGCTTCCCTTGCTATGGCAGCTGTGGGTGTACTGTGAAATCCCTGGTTCACGAACAGCCTTCTTGCTGCCAGGAGGATTCTTTCACGTTTATTTTCTAATTTAGATTGACTAATCACTCTACAAATAAAGAAATTATTATTTGAATCTCCAAATTAGTGTAATTAGTACAATTATCAAGCCGTATAGTGTTTAAGGATAGATGGTTTATTCCGAGAGGAATACCTGATTGATCTCACGACATACCCATGCCAGTCCCATAATAACATGCAAGCTAATCATGCCCCAGATAATGCCAAGGAATGGCAAAACATATATATCACCAAAAAACCGGACCAGGAAATTGGTAAAATCGTCTTTGTACAGGAATTCATTATTAATGACAGGTGCCAGTAGCAATTCCAGGGTGACGGCAATGAATGTTATGGTGACGCACCAGATAATGGTATCCAGGGGAAATTTAATGAGAAGGTAATAAATGAAACTTTTCCAGGTAGATCCGGCTCCAAAGAGGTGTTTAAAGAAATTGGAAAACCCCGGTTCCTTAGATTTCTCCTTCACGATGGTGATTGATGTTCCCAGGAAAACCCTTGTTAACTGTACATCCAACCAACGAAAACCCTGTATCATGATCAGGGTGCCTATGAAAATAAAAAACCCTGCGACAAGAATAAGGAGACCTAGCGACAGAGAAAGACCGGTGATAGTGAGCGTAAAATATATGATACTGAGGGGAAATGCAAACAGGATATAAACTATATTCAGATAGGTTTGCTTCTCACCGAGAATACTGAAAAAAGGAATTCTCTTTTTGACCATCTGTGTTAAGAATTGGGGTGAATCACCTAATTTACAAAACACAGTGGATTACCCCCCCCCTACCCGGAAATTTATTGATCCGGATCAGTGGGGATGTTGATCATTAAATGGATTCTGTTTCAACAATTTTTGCCAGTACATCCGCGTAGGGAAGGATCAGGTATTTTTTTCCTTCAAACTCGGTTTCCGTTCCGGAATATTCCTTAAAAAGGACGGTATCCCCGACGGCAATCTCTGCATTATCAATATTACTCAATCCAACCACCTGTGCCATCTGTGGCTTTTCCTTGGCAGTATCAGGTATTATTATTCCGGCAGCCGTAGTCACTTCTGCTGATTTCTCTGTAATATCCAGCAATACATTCTGGTTTATGGGTTGTAACTCTCTCATTTGTAATAGTTTAAATATACTTAGTTTAATTTGTTACAGTGGAATGCAAAAATATAAAATCTTTGTTATCCCTCTATATCTAATAGACGATTGATTTTAGTTTTATCGAATCCTACCACCATTTCACCGCTGATCAAAGTTTGGGGAACCCCCTGCTGGCCACTTCTTCTAACCATTTCCTGGGCGGCAGAATCATCCCTTGATACATCGATCTCACTATAGCGGATCTTGTTTTTGTTTAAATATGATTTTAAGGTTCCGCACCAGGAACAGGTTGGTGTTGTATAGACTGTAACCTGTTTTGCTGGTTTGCCTGCTTTCTCGGCCCTGGCAACATAGACAGCATTCTCAAAAAGGTTTTTGTAATAACCAGGATCATGCGCTCCCTTATATGCATTTCTCATGTCCTTCCCATTAAATTCAACGAGGGAAGGTGCTGATGTTATTGAATAAGCCTGGTGAATATCCCTGACACTGTTTACATCTGCTGTAAAGATTCCTATATCCGATACCTCTGCAGCTGCCTCTACCATATTCTTATAGGCCTTGTCACTCTGGTTTGATCCCTGTTTGTAGATCAGTAAAAACGATCTTTTTTCATTGCCAATCTTTTGCTTTAATTCAAGTAAGGAAGTCACTTCTATTGTTTTCATCTTGATAGAATTATAAAATATGCAAACATGCAGATACGTATACATTTACTGTGCCACATGGCAAAGCTGGAATTATTGTCAGTAAACAGGAAATGTTGTCAGTGAGTATTTTCAGGGATAAACATGTTTTTTAAAAAGCATGGTTGTAATGATTAAAAGCATGGCGAGATGCAGCAGGCCAATGGCATAATTCAATATGAATGGTAAATTCTGGAATCCCGGGTCATACATTTTAAATATCCAATAATAAGGGAGTATTCCCAAAATATATTCCCAGCCACCCTTGAATATATAAGTTAGTACCGGGATCATAAACAGAAAATTAAGGCCCTTCATCCAGGTCGCCCCCACAATTTTATTGGATGCAAAAGCCGTGATTAATAGACAACTCAT
>CAZXOJ010000017.1:0-28072 GCA_964642325.1 uncultured Bacteroides sp.
ATGGTAATGGTAAGCCAGATAATGAAAAAGAAAAGGATAATATTCAGCAGGCTGATCTGGGTAGACCCTAATTTTATCGGTGCCACAAAAACCCTGTTAAACCAGTCAAATACATCATCCCTGATCGTAAATTCCTGTAAAGTAGAAAATATCCATATCGTCCATCCAGCAAGAGCCACCAACCCGGAAAGCCGTTTTTCAACCGTGGGGCCAAAATCCTTGATCACGGTCAGGCTGCTGATCCCCTTGCTGTATATGATCATGATGAGGATGCCATCGACAACCTGGATAAATGAATATATCAGTACGGCTAATACGATACTGTAGAGGGTTGAGGCACCAAAATATTCTGCTATATAAACACCTCCGAAGATATTTGCAATGATGGCAATCCCCATCATCAGTCCAACCACATAAAGGAGGTTAAATAAAACACGTCGTGAAAAGGACCCCATACGCCACTCCTGCAGGGACCTGTCACGAATCATGGATATGACGGAAATGAAAGATCCGGTATAAACTACCAGCATAATGAGACGGTTGAAGAGATCTTCCCTGTAGGTGAGATCATGCAGAACGACAAGGAGGATGATTACCATCAACACATATATATATTTTTTCATGGATTGATGGATATTGTGCACGATCAGCAGGGTCATGGGGACAAGGATCAGGATGGCATTCAGGCTCCTGATGACCTGCGGGATATTATCATAATAGAAAAGTGTTATGGAGAAGGTGATCATCAGTGAGGTAGCAAGGGGTTTGGACATCAGTATCCTGGTGCGAGAGACATATTTTTCATCTTTTTTCGCAATATTTTTCTGCAACCAGCGGAACATGCTCACAAGGACAATGGTGATCAATATGAAAAGGATCAAGTGTACAGACATTTTGCTGCTGTTATCAGCAGCAAAGCCTTTTATGGTAGCCATATTGGCACCAAAATAACCGGTTTCGGCCCTGGCCGTATCTCCTACGTATAAAGAATCCTTCCAGATCACAGGTTTGTCAAATCTGAAACGTTCAATAGTTGATTCATCCAGAATTACATCGAATGTTTGAATGATCTCATTGCTGCTCATCAATTTTTCTGAGACCTTCACCAGGTCATCCTGCAGGAAAGCAGTGTTATTATTCAAATCCTCAATGAGCATTTCAATAGCACCGATGGTAGAACTAATCTGGTCAAGAACAGTTTGTGTTGCGTTTTCATTCCGGGCTTGCTCAAGGGTAAGATTCCATTGCCGGAGTGGTATCTGCAGGGAGGCCTTTTCGTTTTCAAATGTTTCAACCCTGCCGGTCATTTCCTTCTGTGTCTGCTCCAGCCTATTTGATACGTTGCTCCATTCATTCTTAAGGCTCTGAAGTTCCCGGCTATTGATATCATCAAATTTTTTATGTCTGGGATCTTCCGTGATCACATCATAACGGGAAAATACGGAATCCACATTGCTCCCGATACTGGCCATCCCTTCCTCTGTCAGGAGGATCTTTCGTTTTTCAACCAGTGTTGAGCTAAGAGATGTTACTTCTATTGATATTTCTGCCATGGGTATCGCTTGCACCCTGGCAAGTAAGCTGTCCAGGGGAAGGTTATCCTGTCCTTTCAATCCCGTTGTAAAGTTTACCAGGCATACCAGTACTAAACTTATCAGGATTAGAAGCCTGGATCTTGCTTTAGGCAATAAATTGTTCATAGGGTTTCATTTTCTATCGATTATCAAAATAGGAAATTGATGCGACAAAATGAAACGAACGTGATTTTTATTACCCTGGAGCCCTGGATCAGGATACCAGAGGAAAGTTCATGAAAAGTGTTCTATCGCAGATCGGGGACCAGGTAAAGGTTCCTTTTAAACTCATTAATGGGTGTATCAAACCATTCAACCTGACGGGGCCGGATCTCACTTTTCAAATAGTCTGAAATGGGTTGTCCAGTAATGATGCTTAATGCCCGGGCAGTAGACGGATCCTGGCTATCGCCGAAAGGCAGCAGGGGGAAATAATACGAATCGGCTTCATAGTCAGGAGCAAGGCCATAATTGAATTCCGAAAATCCGTCAGCATTGGCATATTTCATGACAATGGGGATCATCGCCCAGTTATGCTTGGGTGGATCGGCCAGGTCCGGGATGATCCAGGCCCCGGTATATTTCCCATAAGTTGTATCCCCAATACTTATAACATCCATGTAAGGATACAGTCCGGTTATCGTAAATTCACTTGCAGAAGCAGTATTATCGGTTGTAAACACAAAGATCCTGTCCAGGTCCAGATTATAGGGATTTGAGGGGAACCTGAATATCAGGTTATCCGAGTTTTCTCCTTCTCTCTGCATAAAATACTGGGTATATCCGCTGTTCCATTGGAACCGGACCATGACGTCTTTGTTGTCTACCTGTGCCGCGGGACAAACACCACTGGCCAGCCAGCCGGCTGATTCCATGTCTCCGCCGGGGTTATAGCGAAGGTCCAGGATCATATCCGTAACTCCTGCTGCTGCAAAATCCTGGAATACAGTATTCAGGGTAAGCAGGTATTCATCCGATTGTCCGGAGGTAAATGAAACATATGCCAGGTATCCAACCATGTGGCCATCTGCTTCCAGCACATCCCAGAATACAGCTGGGTCTTCTGCAATCACCCAGGCCTGTAATGAAACTTTATTGTCTGTAAGTTTTAAGCCTCCCGGGGTGGCCTCGCCCATGGTAAGGGTTACTGAATTAGTCTGATACAGATCCAGGTAATTAAAAACGGTCAGGGACCGGTCATCTATCTCAAGGATGATATCCCCCCGTTTGAGTCCGGCACTGTCAGCAGGTGAGTCCCTATAGATGTATTCAACCATGGCAAAAAGGGTATCTGTACCACCAATCCTGCCGAATGCAAGAGAATACCCGATAGATTCCTGGACCCCGTAATACTGCCCCATCAAGGCATCATAATCATCATGGATCCATGAAAACCTGTCAATATCATACAAAAAACCATCAAAGAATTTCTTTGAATTAGGTGCCTTTTCCGGGTCAAGTCCGGCGGGGATGTGTTCCTCCCATAAATAAACCTCATGCATCCCGTCAAATATCCAGTTGTTGATATATTTGGTTTGTTCACTGATATCCGGCACATTCCCATTATCGGGATCCGGATCATTTTTTTTTTCACATGAGATCAGCAGTGAGAATAAAGTTGCAAGGAGCAGTGTGTAATATCCATTTGAAACTCGCATCATAATTTATCTTAGCAATTACTATAATAACTTGCCTATGGCGGGTTTCATTATGCCAAATTAGATAAAAATTCCCCAAAGCAGGAATGACTCAGCCTAAGATACTGAAAATGAAATGATTGGCCGATCGGATTTAGTCTGATTCTTCCTCTTCTTCCTGAATAAGGTATTTTTCCTCGTCCATGTTTTCCAGGCTTTCACTGTCGGGTACCCTGTCAAGCGTATCAACGGGCTCTTCCCCATCAGCATCAATATGCAGGGAGGACGGCATTTTGATCAAGTAGCTGATATCTTCCGTTTCATAAGGCAAAGCAGAGATTATGTACTTTTCCTTATCAGTAAAGTTGATGACGTCGTTTACATACCCATAGGGATACTTTTCCCTGATTGCTTCACGGATATCTTCCGGCAGGTTCCTGAAATCTTTTATGACCCTTTTTTTCATTAGAATCATTTATCAGATTAATAATCAATAATAAGAAATATTTCAAAAGACTCAATAGTTATTTGATATAAAAACGTGAATATTTTTAAAAAAATATCCACATATCTTAAATTTGTATGAAATTCATGGATCAAATACTTTATATAGGGCTTACGCAATCGTTTTTTGCGGGACTGATGATTGCAACCAAACGAAATCCACAGGTAGCGGACCGGATAATGGCTGCCTGGTTGTTTCTGATCGCTATTGAAATGGGTTTTGCCATTATTAACCAGAGCATCATTCCCCTTTATGAGTATGTGTTCATTCCTTTTACCTATGGACCATTGCTGTACCTGTATATTAAGTTCCAGACCGTTGAAAACATACATTTTAAATGGAGCTATTTACTACATTTCCTTCCCTTCCTTGTGGTGTTCATTTCCGCCATTGTTTTTCGGGGAAAGCCGGTAATGCAACTTGATAATTTCTGGGATACAGATCCCTTCCTATCGTTCAGGCTTATTTATGGATTGTCTTTCTTTATTTCAATAACTACTTACAGTGCCATCGCCTTCGTCCTGATCAACCGTCACCAACGGAACATCAGGAACCTGGTCAGCTATACCTCTGAACGTATTACCCTGGGATGGCTGCTGGTGATCTCCATCAGTTTTTACCTAACCTATGTGGCAGTTTTTATTTTTGGGGTATACGTGATCTTCGCAAAGGACCAAACATATGATCCAACCCTGCCATCTCATTTCGGACTGACATTTTTTGCTTTTGCATTTAGTTTTTATGGATTTAAACAACCGGGCATATTCAACGAAATCCTCACTGAGAGTAAACACCTCAGGAAGGAAAATCTCACGGAAGAAGATGTGGATCCCAAATATGAGAAATCAGGATTAAAGAATAAGGATGCCAGGCAGTACCTTGATCAACTGATAAAATACATGGAAGAGAAGAAACCCTATCTCGATGTGGATCTCTCCATTCATGATGTTTCAGATGAACTGAAGATACCCAGGCATTACCTCACCCAGGTGATCAACGGTATGCTGGGCAAAAATTTTTACACTTTTATTAATGAATACAGGATAGAAGAGGTTAAAAAACTCCTGACTGATAAGGCCTATTCAAAATATACCCTGACCTCTATTGCTTTTGAAGCCGGATTTAATTCAAAATCTTCCTTTAACAGTGTTTTTAAAACAGCAACAGGAATGACACCCTCCCAGTTCAAGCATGCTCATCTCAATGGGCTCGACTCACAGGATCGGCATGTTGCTGACAATGAAAGTAAAAAAACAACTTGATCTGTCTCATCCTTCTTTTTTGTCTGATTTGTTGATCTTCAGGGATTTATGTGTATGAACCGCTAAGGTTGGACAAGCCCGCCTTCCACCCTGCGCGGTCTGGACAATTTCGGGACTCTAAATTCGTATTATTGCAGAAGCCCCTCGCTAAACAACTAACCTTTTTTGTCGGATTTACCCATGTTTCATTGTTAAAATGAGGACTATTACGTGGATTATATTAGTTATCGCTGCATTCCCGGCAGGTACAAATGCACAAAGCCTGTTTGAGGGAGGAGAAACAGAAAAAAAGGAATCACCTTTTCAATTGAGTGGTTATGGAAGGGGGGTGCTTTATATAGGAGCCTATGAATCGCCAAGCCTTCCTGAGATAAGGAGCGGATACGGTGAAGCTGCATTGAAGATCAGTGCCTTTTCAGGGATGAGGGGGAAACTTTTTTCAGAAATGCGTTTCAGATCTGGGTATGAATATAATGAACAGATCAACCAGTTTCAACTTAGGGAGGCCTATGCCGACCTTTACCTTGGCGATTTTGACCTGAGGGCAGGCCAGCAGATCATAGCCTGGGGAAGGGCTGATGGTATCAATCCAACCAATAACCTGACACCCCAGGATTATTTTGTTCGTTCCCCGGAACCGGATGATATCCGCATGGGGAATTTCCTGGTGAGGGGCCGTTATACCATAAAATCACGCATCAGGCTGGAAGGGATATGGGTACCTGTATACAGGCATTCCGTTTACAGGTTTGACCTTTTTGATATGCCAGGCTTTGTAAACTTCACAGATGCATATAACCCGGAAGCAGCACTTAAGAATGGATCATTTGCCGGGAAGATCGAATTTCTATTCGATCATTTTGACGGATCAGTCTCCTGGTTTAGTGGCTATGACCCCATGCCTGGAATAGAGGCGAGCCCCCTGCCAGAGACCCCCGGCGAGAACCCTTCCATTGACATGTATGCCAGGCCATTCAGGCAGCAGACAGGAGGACTTGATTTTTCATTTGGTTTAGGATCCTTCGGTATCCGGGGGGAAGCAGCCTACCGCGAACCGGACGGTGCTCACAAAGGTGAGATCTTTGTGCCGAACCGGGACCTGAGATATGTGCTCGGTATTGACCGTTCTATCGGGATTTTCAGCATGATGGTCATGTATTTAGGCCAGTATGTATTTGATTTTGAGGAGATGCAAATGCTGGAGAGCTTCCCGGAGATCGAGCATGAAATGCTTCAACAACCTGTCGTTTGGGGGATGTTAGGTCCCGTGATGGACCAGCAACTGGCAGGGTTTAACCGGGTTATTTTTGACCAGACAAAAGAAATTATGCATTCCCTGGCAGCCAGGCCTGCCGTTTCCCTTTTTCATGATGTGCTGCAGCTTGAGGTATTTGGCCTTTATAATATCAGCACAGAAGAATGGACCCTGTTACCAAAGATGTCATGGAAGGTCTCAGATAACTTGAAACTGGGTATTGGCGGACAATATTTTGATGGTCCCCCGAATACCCGGTATGATTTGATAGCACCCGTTTTCAACGGGGGATTTATGGAATTGCGATATACATTTTAACATCATATGAGAACAGGAACTATAATCATAAAGCACAAATGGCTGATCATCATTCTATCCCTGCTTATTTCAGGGTTCTTTGGATCCCAGATATTCAGGGCCGAGATCAATCCGGACATGGAAAGCTTCATCTATGAGGGAATGCCTTCCCGTATCAATACAAACCTGATAGAAGATATTTTCGGAGGCGATGAGATGGTTATGATCCTGTTTGAGGCGGATGACATCCTCAATAAAGAAACCCTTTCCAGGGTAAAAAAGGTAAATAAAGATTTAAAAGATGTTGAGGGCATTGATGAGACACTTTCCCTGTTTGATGCAAAGAATATTAAGGGGGAGGATGGGGCCATGATCATTGACCCGGCCATCAGGAGGATCCCGAAAACGGAGGAGAAGTGGGATCTTCTCAGGCAAGAACTCAAAGCCAACGAACTTGTACATAAGGTGCTGGTTTCGGATGATTTTAAGATGACTGCCATCATAGCCACCCTTGAGAATCATGCCCAGGATGAAGAAATAGTACAGGCCATTGAGATGGTCCTGGCTAAGAATCCGGGCAGGGAGCAAACATATGTGGGTGGATTACCTTACATCAAAGCCCTTGTGGCAAAGGAAATGGCCAGTGAGTTTAAACTTTTAATGATCATTGGCCTGGGGATTATGCTGGTGATGCTGTTTCTCTTTTTCAGGGAGGCCAGGGGTGTCTTTCTTCCTTTTATTGTGGTGGTCCTATCCATCCTTTTTGCCATGGGACTGATGCCGCTTATAGGATGGCAGATGTCTATTATTACCCTCCTGCTTCCCATAATGCTGATCGCCATAGCCAATGATTACGGCATCCATATGATGGCCAAATACCAGGAGTATAACACTGCGGGAAACAATTCCAGCGTGGAGACCATTGCCAGAGGGGTGTATACCAGCCTGCGTAGCCCCATTCTCCTGACAGGTATTACAACCATTGCCGGGATCCTTTGTTTGCTTTCGCACAAAATGATCCCTGCCAAACAGCTTGGTGTGGTTGCAGCAGCAGGTATTGGATTTGCCCTTCTCTTAAGCCTCCTGTTTATCCCGGCAGCCCTGTCTATTATTGGCAAATCAAAACCTGTCCTGTCAGAAAATCCATCCAGGAAACGCCTCATTGACAGGATCCTGACTTCAACAGGAAAGATGGTGAACCGATGGCCCAGGCAGGTTATCCTGGTGACAGGCCTGGTAATACTATTATCAGGAGGAGGAGCTTTCCTGCTAAAGGTTGATACCAACCTGGAAAATTTCTTTCCCAAGAAACACCCGGTAAGGGTAAGCGCACAGGTGATCAATGAATCATTCGGCGGGTCACAGAATATTTCCATCCTGGTGGAAGGAGATATCCTGGATCCTGAAGTAATGGGGCAGATAGACCGATATGAAACAGCCCTGAAACGGCATCCGGCTGTGGGGAATGTCATGTCCATTGCAGGCATAGTCCGGGAGATCAGTAAAGCATTGAATGATGAAGGAGATCCCTATTACAATATGGTCCCACATGAGCGGAATGCCCTGGCCCAGTACCTCGAATTGTACATGATGAGTGGAGATCCGGAAGACCTGGAAAGACTGGTTGATTTTGATTTTCAGAAGGCACAGGTCATGGTAAGGATCAATGACGGGAGCAACATGGCCTTAAAATCAGTGCTCGAAGAGATCCGGCAGCTATCTGGACCGGGAGTACAACAGACAAGGATAGGAGGGTATGGGCTCATCACCGTCGACCTGGCTGACCTGGTTGTAAAGGGACAGGTAACCTCCTTGCTGATTGCCCTGCTGGTGGTCATAGTGCTACTTGCCATCCTGTTCCGGTCTGTCCCGGCTGGATTGATAGCAGCCCTGCCATTAGCCTTTTCCATGATTTTGCTTTTTGGATGGATGGGATACCTGGGCGTTAGGCTGGATATTGCCACTGCACTACTTTCCTCCATCATGATAGGGGTAGGGGTGGATTATACGATACATTTTCTCTGGAGGTATAAATCAGAGAGGGGAAAAGGCCTTATTCCAGCTGATGCAGTCTTAAAAACACTGACAACTACCGGGCGGGGGATCAGCTTCAATGCCCTGTCGGTCATCCTTGGCTTCTGTGCCCTGCCGTTTTCGGTATTCCTGCCCATCAAGGTGTTCGGCTTCCTGGTAATGGTTTCCATTTTCTCATGCCTGGTGGGGGCATTGATCATTATACCTGCCCTCGTTTTAATTTTTAAACCAGCATTTCTTGAGCCTGGGACAAAATCTGTCGGGATTCAGTTCAGAGAATGGAGAG
This sequence comes from uncultured Bacteroides sp., assembly GCA_964642325.1. Classification (GTDB taxonomy): domain Bacteria; phylum Bacteroidota; class Bacteroidia; order Bacteroidales; family SM23-62; genus SM23-62. The sequence goes on from CAZXOJ010000017.1 coordinate 8,851, forward strand.
GCTGGATACGGGGGAGAAAGACGGTACCGGTTAATTGAAAATAATTAAAGTTAATACTGCGAATTATGAAGTTTAATATAAGAATAAGTACAGCCTTGATCCTCGGTATAGTAGGATTGAGCTTTTTAAGTTTTGCCCCGCCTGAGGGCCGTGAGATAATGCAAAAGTCAAGGGATGCATCCAAACTTGACGGAATGGAAGCCATTTCCACCCTGAAGATCTATGATGCAAAAGGAAGGGAAAGGGTTAGGCAAACCTCCATGGCTTCAAAACTTTTTGAAAGTGGAGCTACTGAAAAAAGGATCATCCGGTTTCTTTCGCCTGCAGAAGTCAAAGGGACCGGGATGCTCATTTATGACTATGATGAAAGGAATGATGATATGTGGATCTATATGCCCGCACTGAGAAAGACACGGAGGATCATCAGCAATGAAAAAAGCAAGTCTTTCATGGGTTCGGAATTCAGCAATGCAGATATGTCCGCCCCCAGCCTGGAAGATTTCGATTATACCCTTACCGGATCGGACCTTGTTGGGGGAACAGATTGCTGGATAGTTGAGGTGATACCTGTGAATGAGGACATCATGGATGAAGTGGGGTATGACCGCCAGCTGGCCTGGATAGGGAAACAGGACTTTGTATTCAGGAAAGCTGAATACTATGATGAAGATGATGAATTGTTCAAACAAATGATTTCTTCCGATGTCAGACAAATGGATACATCAGGCAAGAAATATATAGCAACCCGGATGGAAATGAGCAATCTTCAAAACGGGCGAAAATCTGTGATGACCATAGATGAGATCCAGTATAATCCGGATGTTAAGGAAGAGTATTTTACCCTGGCTTACCTGGAAAGACTGTAGCCCTCCAACATCCTCAGAAAAGATATTCCATAAATATTTTCAAAAATATTAGGTTCATAACATAAACTACTTTATATTTGTACCATGTTTATAAAAAATGAAACCTATGGATAAGACATTAACCCCTGAAGAAAGTCTTCAGATCATACAGAAATCAATATCTAATTCACGCAAGAACATGCGTGAAGGGAGTTTCTACTACCTGCTCTGGGGCTGGGCCCTGATACTGGCCAGCCTGGCCTGTTATTTCGTTATTCGTTATTATGTACGGATTGAGCGATATGAGATGATCCAGGTACTATGCTCCATTATCTTTGGAGGAACTGTAACAGGTGCCATTATCATCCAATTTATTGTCCTGGCTCGTACTAAAAAACAGGCCAAAGTAAAAACTCATCTGGACAGATATATTGCGACTGTCTGGATTACCGCTGGACTGCTTATGGGACTTATGGTTTTCCTTTCCCTGACATTGGATACCTATCCTACTCCCTTTATTCTTGGTGTCACAGCAATGGCTACTGCTGTATCCGGACTAATGGTGCGTTTCCGTCCCCTTGTCTTTGGTTCGATTGTCTTTCTCATTGCTTCCATAATCGCTATTTACCTGAGGGGAGACGATCAGCTACTTGTTTTCGCTATTGCCATGGTACTGGGTTACCTTGTACCAGGTTATATCCTGAGAAGTTCAAAAAATATAGGTGATGTATAAGGATCTCGATCCAATATTACATTCCCAGTTGAGGTTAGCGGTAGTTTCCATCCTGGTTAGCGTAGAAAAGGCTGACTTTTCTTACCTGAAAAATGAGACGGGGGCAACATCCGGTAACCTGAGTGTACAGATCACTAAATTGAAGGAGGCAGGTTACATCGAAGTGAAAAAGAAATTCAAGGGGAACTTTCCTCAGACAACCTGCACCATAACGAAACTTGGGGAAGAAAGATTTGCAGCCTATGTAAAGGCCATCTCCGGATACCTGAAACCAAAATAGGATCTTTTGGATTGAGGCGGAATTCCACTCACCTATTCAGTTGCTTACTCAGCCAGGCAGGACGGTTGCTAGTGATCCCGTCAATCCCGGATTCGATCAGCCTGGCCGCCTCTACAGGGTCATCCACGGTCCAGGCAAACATCTTCATACCAGATTGGTGCACCGCATCCACGTAGTCTTTGCTGATCCCTTTGTGACGAAAATTCAAACCGTCAAGTCCCGCATCAACTGCATTGCTTATCCACTTATGTTTGTATGAGCCGGACAGGGTGTAATGCAACCAGTAAACAGGGATGGCAGGGATCTGTTTTTTCATCATCGTACAAACATCGAAGTCAAAACTGATGACCACCAGGCGGGATTTATCCGGGGATGAGGCTAATACTTCTACCAGGTAGGGAATAATAACCGTATCAGTTTTTACCTCGATAAAAAGGATCTTTCCGTTCGGCACGGTTGCTATTACTTCCTCCAGGAATGGGATCCTTTCACCTTTGAACTGATCCATCCCGTTGTTTGCATCGAGGGACCTCAAAGCAGGCGACATGCTTTCCCTGATCACCATTTTTTCACCCGTCGTTCTTTTGGTATCCCCGTCATGGATAACCATGATACGATTGTCTTTAGACAGGTGAACATCCACCTCAGCGGCATCAGCACTTCTTTCCCAGGCAAGGTTTACAGAGGCGAGTGTATTTTCAGGAGCATCATGGGATGCTCCTCTGTGGGCAATGATCATGGTTGAAGGTTTTTGGTAGATCATGGAGACTATTATCAGGATGAATATGGATAAGGTATGTAGCATGGCCGGACAGGTTTTTCAATAAAGCATTATAAAAATAATAAATAAGTGTGGCAGCTGCTAATGAATCTTGGAAAGACGGGATTCCCATCATATCTTTGGCATTAAGAGTATTTAGAGTATTTCCATGCTGAGGAAGCAATTAAAGATCGCTTACAGAAGCCTTTTGCATTTTAAGTTTTTCTCAATCCTGAATATCATCGGGCTTGCGGTGGGGATGAGTACATCTGTTCTGCTGGTAATGTTTGTGAGATTTGAACTTAGCTTTGACCGGTTTCATCCAGATCTGGACCAGATGTTCAGGGTTACAACCAAAGTGGATAGCCGTGATGGACAGATACTTTATGTCCCAACCTGCCTGGGATATGTCCCTGAAGAATTGAACAAGGCTGGTTTTTCAGAAGTGACAGCCTGCAGGTTATTTGACAATAAATTAAGCTCAAGGTACCAGGATCGCATTCAGGGCCCGGACCGGTTTTTCTTTGCTGACTCCTCCTTTTTCGAAGTGTTCGGGTTCAAACTTTTATCAGGCGATCCGGACTCCATACTGAACCTACCATATACCGTAGTACTTACCAAAAGTAAAGCAGAGGAGTATTTCAAAGATGAAGATCCCCTCTACCAGCAGATGGAGTTACAAAACGCTCTCTATACAGTAGTGGGTGTAATGGAGGATGTGCCATTAAATTCACATTTGCAGTTTGACCTGTTGATTTCTTTCCAAACATTCGAGCAGGAAGTGGATACCAGGAAAAGGAGCCTGGATTTTGCAGTCTACATGAAAGTAAGCCAGGATGAGGCATACTTGGCAGGATTGATAAGCGCCATACAACAGATCCACGAAAAACATTATGGTTCGTCTGGCATCTTCATGGAATCAGGACTCCAGGAATTCAAAGATATCCATCTCAGGTCGGCAGATTTTTCTATGACTCTTGGTAGGCAGGGAGATATGAATGACCTGATTATTTTGTCTTCCCTGGCTGTATTTATTCTATTGATCACCCTTTCGAACTTTATCAGCCTCCTCACTGCAAGTAATGATATCCGGATCAGGGATATTGGCATGCGTATTGTCTTTGGTGCCCAGAAGCGACAGCTGTTGAGCCATTTGACGTATGAATCAATTTTAATGGGTGTGTTTGCTGCTTTTATCGCCATTGTTTTGTTCGAGATCAACCTGGGACCTTTTTCCAGGATTATGGATACACCTATTAACTTTTCATTTTATAAACTGGGCCTGTTGTTTTTATTGTTTATCGCCATGGCTGTATTGTCTGGATTCCTTACGGGATGGATCCATTTTTTATCCGTGATCCGGTTCTCTCCTGTACAGGTTATAACCGGTCTCTTTGTTCAACTGAGAAGAAGCAGGTTAAAAACAATCCTGGTCATTATTCAGTTTGGTATCATTATCTTTCTTTTTTCCGTACTGAGTGTATTAATCTTCCAGACCCGGTTTATGAAGCATGGGGATTATGGATTTGACCGGAAAAATTTATCTATATTCTATGAACCTACCCAAAACATCCGGAAAGATTTTATTCCTCTTTCAGATCATATTTCAGCCCTCCCAGGAGTTATCTCTGTTACTGCCTCCATGGGCATCCCTGGAGAAATGCCGGTAATGCAAAATGTTTGGACAGAGGGGGACGTGGAGGAGAATGCCATCCTGATCACCGAGGCCAGGGTCAGGCAAAACTATCCGGAAACCTATCGTTTTCAATTGGTTGAAGGAGAGTTTTTCTCAGGCAAATCATTGAATGACACGGGAAATTTCATCCTGAATGAAACTGCCTGTGAAGCATTGGGGCTTTCAGATCCAATAGGATCCGTAATCAACGTGTCCAACCACAGGGATACCGTTATCGGGGTGGTAAAGGATTTTCACTTCCGTTCTTTGCGTGACAGGATAGGACCCCTGGTGATCAGCAGGTACCATCAGTTGTACCGGCATATTACCATTCGTACTGAATCAGATAATCCCGGGATAGTGATACATGATATTGATTCACTTCTTAGCATTCATCTCCCCGGGCATGTACTAATTACCTATCCTCTTGGGAAATTGCATGAACAAATGTACGTTGAAGAGGACAAGCAGGCCATGCTCTATTCAGGTGGAGCCTTGCTGGCCATCGTCATCGGAATTTTTGGCTTGTTTGCCCTGATCACTTACACCACAGTGAGAAGGACAAAGGAAATAGGGATACGGAAAGCCATGGGTGGGAGTCCCACAACAATATTTTTCCTCCTGGGTGGGAGCATCATTAAATGGATCCTGGCAGCTGCGCTCATTGCCACACCACTTGCATGGTTTGCTGCGAACAATTGGTTGCAGGGATTTTATTACCACATTCAGAATGCCTGGCTGTTGATCATCCTGTCTATCCTGCTGGCCATTTCCATTGCCATGCTAACCATCAGCTATCATATCCTGAAAATCACCAGGGTAAACCCGGTGGACAGCCTGCGGTACGAATGATTTCCTGAGAAGAATGATCAATCTTTCTGGAAAGCCTCATCAAATGCCTGGCCGGAGGGTCTGAAGTCCATGTCCCGGACAAACTCACAAGCCTCCATGGCACCGTGTTCACGGTCCATGCCCGGGTCTTCCCATTCCACTGAAAGGGGACCGGTATAATTAATGCGGTTCAGGGCCCTGATGATCTCCTCGAAGTTGGTGTCACCACGGCCAGGACTTGCAAAATCCCAGAATCTTCTCCTGTCCCCGAATGGGATATGTCCCCCGAAAACCCCTGCTTCGGTTGGAACGTCAGACCATTTGGCATCCTTGATATGCACATGGAATATCCTCTCGCTGAAGCGGTAAATGAACTCCACATAATCCACTCCCTGGTAACCGAAATGGCTGGGATCGTAATTGAACCCGAATGCAGGATGATGATCAACAGCTTCAAGCGCTCGCTCGGCCGAGGCAATATCAAAGGCTATTTCCGACGGATGCACCTCCAGTCCAAACCTGACGCCCTGTTTATCAAACTCATCGAGGATGGGGATCCAGCGATCGGCAAAATCCTGGTATCCCCTGTCAATCATATCATCTGAAACAGGAGGGAATGAGTAAAGTAAATGCCAGATAGAACTGCCTGTGAATCCATTTACCACTTTGACACCAAGCCTGGCGGCAGCAGCGGCTGTTTTTTTCATTTCTTCAGCAGCCCTCTTTCTTACACCCTCCGGGTCGCCATCTCCCCAGATATAATCCGGCAGGATGGACTGGTGGCGATCGTCTATGTTATCGCAAACGGCCTGGCCGACCAGGTGGGTGGATATGGAAAACAGGTCAAGGTCATATTTTTTAAGCAATGCCAGTTTTTCCTTGCAATAAGCTTCATCGGCTTTGTCCACCTCGAAATGGTCTCCCCAACAAGCCAGTTCTATGCCATCATAACCGAATGAACTGGCCTTCTGGCACATGGTTTCAAGTGGAAGGTCAGCCCACTGTCCTGTAAATAATGTTACTGGTCTCGACATATCTCTGTAGAATTATTTAGTTCGGGAAATCTAACCATTTATTGTCACTGTCACTAGATTCGATCACACCGTCAATGAACAGCATGCCCCTCAATCCGTCATGTACGGTTGGGAAATCTTTAGCCTCTGCAGGTGGTTCCTTACCTTCAAGGCGGTGTTGTATGCAAGTGGCAACATTACGGTAAACATTGCCAAAGGCCTCAATCAAACCCTCCGGGTGCCCGGCAGGGAAGCGGGTATTGTACTGAGCTATATCAGAGCACCAGGGATTACCCGGACGGATGACTTGCACAGGTTTGTCCAGCCATTTCACCGTCAGTGTATTGGGCTCCACCTGTATCCATTCCAATCCCCCTTTCTCTCCATAGACCCTGATCTTGAGACCATTTTCCTCACCTGCGGAGATCTGGCTGGCATATATGATGCCCCTGGCCTGGTTGTCAAACCTGACCAGTACATTGCCGTCGTCATCCAGCCTCCTGCCTTCAACAAGGGTACTGACATCAGCACAAAGCTGTGTGACTTTTAATCCAGTGACATATTCTGCAAGGTTGAGGGCATGGGTGCCAATGTCTCCCATACAGTTCGATTTCCCCGAACGCTTTGGGTCTAGCCTCCAGTCGGCTTGCATGTTACCAACTCCTTCTGATGGTTCTGAAAGCCATCCCTGCGGATATTCCGAAACCACCTTCCTGATCTTACCGAACATACCGGACTGCACCATATGCCTGGCTTCTTTTATCATGGGATAACCGGTATAGGCATGCGTAACCGCGAAGATCAAACCGGTTTCTTCTACCAGTTTCACCAGTTTCCTGGCATCATCAGTATCATTGGTAAGCGGTTTGTCACTAACCACATGAAAGCCATTTTCCAGGGCGAGCCTGGCTGGTTCATAATGAACGAAATTTGGCGTGGTAATGGAAAGAAAATCTATCCGCTCATCTTCCGGAAGTTCCTTTTCCCTGGCTATCATTTCCTGGAATGTATCATAAGCACGTGAGGGATCGAGGTAATACTCCTGCCCCTGTATTTTGGAATTGGCCGGATCGATGTCGAATGCTCCACAGACCAACTCAATCTGGCCATCGAGTTGAGCTGCTTTTACATGGAATTTGCCGATGAAGGAACCAGGGCCTCCGCCCACCATTCCCATTCTGATTTTTCTTTTTGTCATAGGGCTGTATTGTTTCTCTAAAGATAAAAAAACCTGTCAAATTCTAGAAGATCTGACAGGTTCATATTGGGTGATTTTTTCAGGCTGTGACTGCCAGCATTAATAGATCCCGGTCTTGACAAGGAAAACATCGATGATCAGTCCCAAAAGAAACAAAGCTCCGAACCTTTTATTATACTGGAAGGCATGGGCAGAGAGGTACAGGGGCCAGGTATTGGGTGGAAGATCTGCCGGTGCTTCTGTGGGACGTGGTTTGGAGAATACCCTGGAAGCCCAGATCAGCTTAGGTACAGCAATCAGTACAATGGCCATTACAGGTCCTACCATACGGTACCAGATCATCAGAGCCACCAGTATGTACTGTCCTATCCACAATCCTATGGTGGTATATCTTGCCACTTTTTCACGGAGGATAACAGGCAGTGTATAAACCCGTTTGGCCTTATCCTGGATCAGTTTATCGGTATGTTTTCCAAACAACACGGTTGTCGGTCCCATGGAATAGACCAGGCTGATGATGGCCACTTCCCAGGACCAGATACCACCGGTCGTCACGTAATAGGTGCCTCCCACCATCAGGGGACCCCATACAAGAATGACGGTAAGTTCTCCCAGGCCAATATATTTCAGGGGCCAGGTATAAAAGAGCAGGAAGAACAATCCAGTTGCCAGCAGGATGAGGGTCGTCAACCCGGTGGCTGCCACAAGGTAAGCGCCTGCTGCCAGCGCCACCAACAGGGTTACGGATAAATAACCCATGAACTGCTTCCTGGTCCAAAGACCATGTTCCAGTGGCTGGGGACCATACTGGGCACGGTAATAATTATCCTTGTCAAGTCCCCTTTTATAATCAATATAATCATTCAACAGGTTATTGCTGGCATGGGCGAAAACCAGCCCTATCATTGCTGCCAGGAAATAGGGCCAGTAGAAAGTCTCGTTCCGGTAAGCCAGGATACCGCCTATCCCTGCAGCGATCTCGGTCATGATAAAAACCGCCGCCCTTGTTGAAATTAGCCATTTTGAGATTACATCAAGAACATCCCATTCTTCCTTGGATAGTCTTGGAATAACGCGCAATGCCTTACGCCACATAGATACATTTACTGCCATAGAATTGAATTTTAATTGACCCTAAAAATGGATATTCTGATCTTCAGGATTTGTTAAAAACATGGTAAATTTTTGCCTGGCCCGGGATTATTTTTCTACCAGGAAAACGGGATTATAGTCATTGCTCTTCATCAATACCCTTCCATTAATATAGGATTCGGCATATTGGAAGACCGTACAGCAATTAAAATCGATCTGCTTGACATCTATTAACAAGGTATCAATATCCTGAAAGCTGAATTGCAGGTAAAAGTCCTTGGTGATGGCCACGGCACTTACGTATGGCAGGGTCTGGTTGCTCAATTCACCATAATGATCCTCCCTGGTTAAATCTTGCAAGGGAAGTTCAATCTCTTTCCCATCCTGATAGTAAAAAAGCCTGATACTATCCGGTTGGTAGCGTGGGTTCTCAGAAAATACAAGATCTTCTTTGCTATCCTTGTCTATGATCCTGAATTTGAAGGGATCCGCAGGGACAAAACAATCATCTCTATCGCAGGTGTCACATCCGGACAGCAGAAGGGCCAGGCTTAGGATTACCAGGTAGGGTTTTATTATTGGCGATTCAGGCTGTTGATCCGTTTATGTTGCCTAAATATAATAAATATTAATACCAGCAGGGTTGCCAGGGCAACGGGACTGGCCAGCCGGGCAAGGGCGGCAAAACGGATATCCTTGTTAAGCAGGGCAGCATGTTCTGTATCTGAAACCGGGGTTAGGTCAAACATGTTCCCGGCTGCAACCATGGCCCTTACAGGCAATGATCCACCCGGGATATCCTGGTGGCATGATATACATACACCTAAACGTTCCATTTTTTCCCGTTGCTCCTGTGTCAGGGGACCAGAAAGCTCCCAGTGGTGCCCCACTGTCTGCATCTGCTTCCCGTCCCGGTTGACAACCTGTGAAAGATCCATGTCGAGTTCGGGGATGGATGGGAATTGCGGAAGGGACCTGCGGCTGATCAGTTGTTTGGTAGTTGTTTGCAGGTCCATGTACCTGTTCACGTTATAACCCTGCATGTACCGGTTATCCCCAATGCCATATCCCAGAGCCTTGGGATCGGCATGACAGGAGACACATTCGCGAGCTTCAGAGGTCACCGTGTGTGGTTGAGCCGGAGTCATATCGATGCCTTTTTGTCCGCCCGGACCGCTGCCCTCCATCCCGGCAGGGGTTCTCCATATTTTATTGGTGAACAGGGGCTTCCCATCTTGGCCAATGACCGTAGTGATTTGCTGGCAACCTGGTATGATGGGTCCCACACGACCTTCACCGTTAATCCCGAGGACAGGGTTTTCCCAGCGGATATAGGTCCGCCCCTCAGTAATTTTTCCAGGCTGGTAAGCCGGTGACCTGTCCCTTCGGGTTTCTGCAGTCTCTCCGTTCGCATCATGTAACTTTCCTGATTTAACCCAGTCCACTGACCGGAAATTCTTCGAATAATCCACCTTGACATGGCAGCCGTAACACTGCGCTGCCCATCCGGAATGGCAGCTGTAGCATTCCAGTTTTTCCATATGGAGTTTAACCCCGATCATAGCCGTTGTGGCTTTTTCAGGATGTTTCCACCGGTTCTCAGCGGCCAGGTTTTTCAGCACCGGCACCCTGAAATCATCTCCGCCAGCAGAATGAACGATCACATCATCTTCCCTGCGAACTACATTACCCATGGGGTTGCCCCTGGCCGTAAGCAGGTATCCGTCCTCCGCTTTATAGATCGTTGAGAATCTCTCCTGTACATCGAGCAAGCTTGTTGTCAGTCCGCGGGACTGTTCACCCGGGTCAATGCCAAATTCATCTCCGAATCCCAGGGGTAACTCCCAGGGGTAGGCCAGCGGGGTACCATGGCAATCATAGCACTCTATCTCCACCTCACCGAAGGTGGTTCCGCCGATGTTGCCATTTCCGTGGACATCGGTTGTCTGGTGACAATCCTGGCATAGGAGTCCGCCGTCAGGATTCCCCTCCCGGCTCTCCTGGCTGTGGTGAAAGTCTTCCTTGATGTACTGGTATTTTTTTCCATGGAGGAGGGCTTGTCCCTTACCCTGCTCATCCCAGGGTGTATCATAGGCAGATTCTATCATGCCCAGGTAGGAAACACCAATCCTTTTTCCCCGGTTGTGGCAGCTGGAACACATTTGTCCCGGGATACCGGACCAGGTAACACCATTGACCGTGACTTTTGCCTTGCGTGAGGACTGTATGGAATGTACCAGCATTTTCCCTTCAACATCAGGCGGGATACTGGCGTCGAGTCCCTCGTAAAAACCTTCATCCGAATATGGGATATGGCAGGCAGCGCAGCCCAGTCCATGATAATCACCCCGGCGCTGTGCACCTCGAACACCCACATGGCAACGCTGGCAATCGGAACGAATATAGGTGAAAACGGCCTGTTCAGGATGTTCATGGAGGGTGGCCTGGTCGACTTCCGGCAGTTCTATTAATGAGTCCGGGAAGGCATATGGATGGGTGGACTCCAGCTTTGCCATATAAGACCTGTAAGCCTTATTGCCAATCATGGGGGTCCTTCCATCGGGATCACCCAATCCATAATTACCATATATGCTCTTATAACCTGTCCTGGCGCCCCAGCCCCAAACAGCTCCCTGGATCTTCCCGGCCTCTGTTTGCATAAGGTTACGGTTCATTGTGTAGATGTGTTCAGGGTGGCATTTTCCACATGTCCGGTCATTAACCCACATAGAGGCGGGATAGCGGACTATGCCTATGTGGGCTTTTTCTGAAGTAAGTGCCTCAGGATCACCGAAATGGCAAACTATACAACCATTTGGGTCACCCTTCTCTTTCCCGAGTGAATAGATCTCTTTTGCCATCCCTGAGTGATGCTCCCTGATAGGTTCAATTTCCCAGTGGCAACCACTGGCGAGGCAGCCTTTTTTCGATACGGGATAAGTAGATTGGCTGACTGCCTCATCACTTTGCAGTCTGGATCTGTGATGTGCAGAAAGCATACCTGGTGAAAGTAAGATTGCCAGGATCAGGGTGACCAGGGTGGACAAAATAAGTAGATGGTTTTTCTGATGGTGCTTCATTGAAATATACTGTTTGTATTTATTTTAAGCTGGCTGATAGTGTACCAACCCATGCTGCATCTAGCTTGACAAGGCGGTTCTTTTTCAGGTTTTCCCTGAGAATCCAATGGACATCTTTATCATTGAGTTCTATCAGCTTCTCAAAGGCTGGCTTCCCGAATTCAGGGTTGGCCGCGACTGCGACTGACCAGCAATATCCCAGGCCTTTACGGAGTGTCCTGAAATCATCAAATTTCCTGTTTTCCACTCCAGAAAGAAGCTGAGTGATCTGATCCAGCAACTGTAGCGACAGTTCTGCATGCCTGGGATCCAAGAGCAGGTCAGGTTCACAGATGCCAGCTGCCAGCGCCCTTTGTTCGAGGAAATTACCACGGACCCACTCATTGCATATAAAAGTAAGCAGGTAAAAATCATGTTTCCCAATAAATTGCAGGGCCATGGCTACTGCCTCCCGTATCCTCCATCGGGGATCTGAGGCCTGTCGGCGCAAGTCCGGCAGGTACTCTCTCAGCCCGTTGGCAATGATCTCTCCAAGTCCCGCAGTACCACAGAAAGCAAGGAATTCTTCAGGGGTATTCTCCGGTGCAAGTTCCGGTGTATAGTCCAGGAGGGGGATAAAATCTTTTTCAGATCCCAGCTCAACATAGGCCTGCATTAATTCCAGGTTAGCCCTGGGACCTGGAAGACCGGAATTCTCCAGCAGGTATTCTGTCCAGTCCCCCGAGTCCACCAACGCATGTAAATAGTATTCTTTTTTTGTCATCTGGATTCAATCATGATAAAATAATATGGTAATATAATCAACTACTGAGGCAGAAGGTCTTGTCTTGCCAGAATGCCCCCTGGCAAGAATCTTTGAGGATGGTTTATCAGCCATTAGCTTGCTATATTCGATCAGGGTCATAATGGGGCCATACCCGCAAACTGATATCCGGTTCTGAATTACAGTATCATACAGCTTCTCTGAATCCTGCTTCTCAATCTGTTCCAGGACCAGGTCATCCTTCATTTCACCGTCAACCGGACTTTCAAAATGGGTAAAATCAGAAGAGGCAATGATCATTATTTTTCTTTTCAGCACTTTGTTCGCATCCCTGATCTTTTCTGCCACCTCCATTGCAATGATGGGATTCTGGCGAAGCATGCTGATGGGGACGATGCGGAAACCTTCAGGAATGGATTCCTGGAGCAATGGCAACATCACCTCGGCGGAATGTTCCTGCATCTGGGCCCGGTCGGACCTGGGAAGGTCAAGCTGCCGGGCAAACTCAGTATCTACAGGTACATTACCCAGAGGGGTATCCCATGAATCATTAGAATCAACCTCAATATGCTCGCCATATCCCGTATGATTCGGATTGATGATAATGAAAGTATCATAGCTAACGGATGATTTTCTGATAATCTCGAAAAAATGCATGGCTTCATAACCCGAATAAATATAACCTGCATGGGGTACTACGCAGCCAATGATATCCTTCCGGGCATATGAATAATCAATCTTATCAGTTTCTGCATCAAGTATTCGTTTGACCATATTATGGATCTCACTTTCAGATCCGGGATAAAAAGCCCCGGCTACTTTTGCTTCTCTTATGCTCATAATATCAGATTTTGAATGGGAGAACCACATTTCTTGCATTTAGTATCTGGCGTAATGCTTCTTACTTCAGTGTTATACCCGGCCCGGTCAATAAGCAATTCCGCGCATTCTGCACACCTGGTTTGCTGCCCCTTATAGGAGGCCACATTTCCAAGGTAGACATAATGAAGCTTTTTGCTGGCAAGGGCATAAAGCTTCCTGAGCGTATCCACCGGTGTTGGGTCTATGGAAAGTTCATGATTCGGGAAATACCTTGAAAGGTGAAGCACTGTGTATTCACCGAGTGCTGATGATATCCAATCGATCATTTCTGAGAAAACCTCCACATCGTCATTCAGTCCCGGGATAACCAGATTGGTGACCTCAATATGTTTCCCTGCCTCACTGAGAAGCATTAATGTGTCAAGGACAGGTGCGAGACTTGCCCCTGTATGTAATTTGTAAAACTCCTCCCGGAATGCTTTCAGGTCAATGTTAAATGCATCCATGAAGGGGAGTAGTTCCAGCAGGGGATCCGCATTTATAAATCCGTTGGAAATCATGGCTGTCTTCATACCCATATCTTTTGCAAGCCGGGCGACATCCAGCATGTATTCAAAAGAGATGGTGGGTTCGTTGTAGGTAAAGGCTATGCCCAGGTTGCTATCATGGCTGGCAGCCATCTGAACAATTTCTTCCGGTGAATGATCCTTTAGCCATGGAAATCCTGATACATCGGCCTGGGAGATATTGCAGTTCTGGCAAAAACTGCAGCTCAGGTTGCACCCTATACTGCCTATGGAAAGGATAATGTTCCCTGGATGGAAATGATAAAGCGGCTTTTTCTCAATGGGATCAAAATGGATAGCAGATAATTTCCCGTAAATCTCGGTAACCAGACGGGCATTCACATTTCTTCTGACTCCGCATTTTCCTGCTTTGCCCTCTGAAAGGGTACACAGGTGGGGGCAAAGCAGGCATTGTACTTTACCATCTCCAATTTCCCGGAAGAATAAGGCATCTCTCATGGTTTCGTACACAAGTTAAGGAATCCTGAGGAATCGGGGGACAGGGGAATGATCAGAAATAATATCCGATATTCATGTAGAAAAGGAAACTATCCCGGACATTTGAACGCATAAGGGTGAATTCAATGGGACCGATCAGGCTCATATTCCCCAGTGTCAGTCCAATTCCGGAAAAGGCCGACTCAAAGAGCAGAATATCTTCCAGTTCCCAGCCTGTATTGCCTATATTCGTTCGGAGAACAAGGTAATTGGACTTCCAGAAATTGTATTGCAGGTCCAGTCCCAGGACAATGGCATTCCGCCCGCTCCGTTCCATGAAATCCAGTCCAGCAAAAGGCATGAGTCCCTTCCGCTGCGTTCTGTCCAATCCCCCAAGATAAAACTGATAAATCCGCAATGATGAATCTGCAGTGCTGACACCTCCGTAGGCCCTGGGCAGCAGTGTGAACCTTTTACCAAGCCTGGCAGCCTGTTGGAATTCCAGGCGCAGAAAATGATTTGAGTTCAGTTCCTGGTCATTGAGAAACTTATACATGGCATTGAACCGCGTCCCAATAGTAGGGAAGAAGCGGTTGTCATATGTGTCCAGGTTGATATAGCCAAGCAGGTTGTAAAAGTTACTTACTTCTTTTCCGGGGATAATATCACCTATATCCGGTTTCAATCTGATTCTTTCTATTTCACCTCCAAGGCCAAATGCATAGGACTTCCCGATAATGGACTGTGTAAAAATGGCTGCACTAATATCCGAATAATCAATCACTCCCGTTTTTATGCCATCGTCATAAATATTCAGGTCAAAATTCTGACCACCCATGTCAAGGACAAACCCTGGCCTCCACCCGTTGTTTTTTTCATACCGGGCCAGTAAGAACTGGTTTTCTCCCAAGGCCAGGTTCAGGGATAATTTGCTCCCGTTCAGCAGCACATTCCTGAAAGTGGTATTGAGGGTTATGGAAGCTTTGTAGGAGGTGTTATAATTCAGGCCGACCATTAGCTTGCCACCCTTCCTCTCCTTTACCTTTATTTTCAGCTTGACACTCGGTCCCAATACATCATCATAAACAGGTTCCAATTCATAGGTCACTTTTTCGAAGAACAGGCTGCTGTACACATTGTCAACTGCCTCGGAAACCTGTCGCGGGGTGACCTTTTCGAGGACATTCAGGTTGAGCTTACCTGTTAGCAACTTCCCTGAAACATTTTCAATTCCATCAATATATATAGCACTGAGCAGGAAGGAATCCAATGGTTCAAAAGTGGGTTTCGTATAAGGGACATGTTCAATGTTGTCCAGTGAATCGGCCAGTGATTTCAAGCGGTCAAAATATTTCATGGCAGCACGTTCACCACGGGTGATGAGAGAATCCCCTGCACTGAAACTGGTGGAACTGTACCCTGTAATATCAGGGGCAATATATATGTCACATAATTTAATATTCTCTTTGGAGAGCTTGTTGGACGCCAGAAATACTGTCTGTTCCAGCACCTCCAGGAAATTAACTTCATCTTCCGCCGAGAATGGCTGATGGCCTACATTAACACCTATCAGGATATCCGCTCCCATATCCTGTACATGGTTTACAGGAAAATTGTTTACTACTCCACCGTCGATCAATAGTCTCCCATCGATATTCACCGGTGTGAAGACAGATGGAATGGCCATGGTCGCCCGCATTGCCGCGGGCAGGTACCCATCGCGGTGTATGACTTCAGCACCGGTTGCGACGTCCGTCGAAACACAGAGAAACGGGATTTGGAATTGATTGAAGTCCTGTATGTTATGTACATGCGAGCAGAGTTCAGCAAAGAGGTTTTCAATATTCTGACCTGTTACCACACCTGCTGGCAGCTTGACTTTTCTTTCCTGTAAGGGGAAAGTAACAAAGAAACGGTCAAAATCAGGTTTTTCCTCAATGGAAAGTTCTCTTCTGAAGATATCGTCTGATAGCAACCTGTCCCAATCCAATGATGCCACCAATCCAGCAAGCGAATCCGCATCATATCCAATGGCATACAGGGCACTTACCAGTCCCCCCATGCTGGTCCCACCTATATAATCAATCTTTAACCCCGCTTCTTCAATCACTTTCAGCACACCCACATGAGCCATTCCCTTCGCCGCCCCACCACTGAGTATGAGTCCCACTTTCGGCCGCTGCCCGGGCGTATTTTGTCCGCCGGCCCATTGTCCCGGGAAAAAGGTAATTAAAGCAATAACAATAAGATGAAGTATTCTTTTCATATGCTCCATACCACAATACCGATATGGATATATTTTATCCTGGCTATGGTTCCCCTAAAATTACCAAAAAAGGGGAAATATCAATCCAGTTTGATGGATAGCTTACTTACTATTTCCAATGCAGTAGTCAGGGTACCCAGATCTGTAAATAATTCCCCTGTGCTTCCGGCATAATGGCTGTGCCCGGCAACTTCTAAGGTGTATGATGATGCCCCCTCATCCAGGTCCACCTCTGCCATGTAAACCACGGCCGGCTGGCAAGATGTCTTGTACGCTGCATTCTCCGGGTACTTGTTATTCGTCCAGTACTCGTTCCAGTCCCACGTCTGGTTGATCTCAAACAATATCCTGAACTTCTGCGGAACATCCCTGTCAAATCTCGTGACCAGGCTGAAATCTCCGGGAGGTGTGGCCCCCGTATAGGCATCCGGGATTGGATTTTCGATAGTAGGAAAGTACAATCCGTCTTTCTCCTTTACGCCCCTTTTATGGGCCCAGTGGGGCAGTGAAGCGGGACGGCGGATTTTGCCTGGTTCCCAATGTCCCGATGAGGGATCACCATGATCATAGATGCTGGTGCCGACTGCCCTCGTGATAAACAGGGTTTGCAGGAAGTTCCCTTCCATATCTTCTGCCCAAAGTACAAAAGAAGGATGGTTGTGGGATTTGCCCCTGGAGAATTCGAGGGTCACCACTGTGCCAGTCCCCATAGAATTGGAAGCAAGGTTTACTTTTTGTGGATCCTCTTGTATCCTGCTGGATTTACAAGCTGGCAGCAGCAGGAACGCGATGAGTATAAGGCTATATGATTTCATTTTTTCAATATTTATCAAAATTCTACGATGATACCAATGGACGGGAGAATGGTCCCGGATGCTGAACTGATCTGCTTCAGGAGGTAAAGCTGGTCCATGTACTCATCCTCTGGGTTCTTGATAATAGCATTGCCGTCTGTATCCTCCTGCTGGTAAATGTCAGGCGGCGAGTCAGCCTGGTAGTTCAGCACATTCTGTATGTCAAGGTAAAGGTTCAACCTCCATTTATCGAAATACCAATCCTTATCAATCCTGATATCGAGCTGATGAAATCCATTTAACCTCAGACTGTTATATTGGCTGTAGTCCAGATACCCCGTCCCACGTACATCCCACGCAGGACGTTTTTCACTGGTGAACATATCCCAGGGAGTATAGGGTGTCCCACCAGCAAAACGATACCTGAAGCCTGCCTGCCAGTAACCTTTGAATTTTCGGAAACTTGTAATATTCAGCAGGTGTTTGTTATCCCATGCGGTTGGTATGGATGAATCCAGGGGGTTCAGTTCCTGGTCAAAATCCTGGGCTTCACTTCTTACCAGGGTATAGGAAAGAATGATATTGAATCCTGCCAGGTCCCTTGTTCTGTAGAGGAATTCCGCCCCGTAGGCCCGGCCTTTCGCAAGGGATACCACGGCTTCATCCCCGAAGGTACCAAAACCGCCCCCTTTGCTGGTAATGGATACTTTGTCGTTGACTGATACCGGGTAGTCACCGTACCATTTATGGAAGCCTTCCACACTGAATTTTGATTTTTCATCGGGAAGGAATTCAAAGCCACCCACCAGGTGGTCTGCCCTGATATAGCTCACCCCGTTATCCTTGTTGACCAGGTTTCCGTCGTTGTCCTGGAAACCAAGGGTGGTATATGGAGGCAGCTGGAAATAACGGCCGGCATTGAAATTCACTGACCATTTTTGTGAGAGGAGGTAGGAGGCTGAAAACCTCGGGGAGAACTGTTTGAACATATTGTTCATTTCAGCTGAGTAGTTATTGGCATCCATCCTGATCCCTAAGGACAGTTTTAGCCGCTGCCTGAAAAAACCCTGGCTGACCTGTCCGAATACATTCCATTTAACCATATCTATCTCCGAGTTATAATCGATATTAAATGGTTCTCCTTCTACATAAGTGAGGTTAAATGTCTTATTGTCGTACTCAGCATATTCGAGTCCCCCGCCATAATTAACTTTTAACCCATTCTTATACCTTGAATTATGTTCATATCGAAATTTGGTCTCGATCTCATTCGAGCGGTAATCGAGTGTTTTCAGGGAATCCTCCTCTATGTTATCATAGTATTTTTCAGCCCCGTTATTCAGGTGGTTCCTGCTGATCACCCATGTATCGTAGCCCTGCCCGGTATAATGTTTCCATACTGCTCCTACCGTATAACTCCATTGGTCATTTGACGGAAGGGCTTTCAAACTCGCCCGCTGGTCCTCTGTCTCATTGGCATCCAGGTTCAGGGTATTTACATCATAAGAACCCAATCCGAGCAAGGTCAGTTCATTCTTCTCGTTGATCCGGTGCTTGACCTTGAACTGCATGTCGTTGTAAGTGGGCAGGAATGGAAGGCCGATTACCGAAAACAGGTATTGCAGGTAGGAACGGCGAGCCGATAAGATGAAAGTTGTATTTTCTGAAATAGGACCGTCAAGGGTAAGGGCCAGGTCGGAGGAACCAACGGATCCCCTGAATTTCAATTTGTCTTTATTCCCGTCTTTCTGGGTGAATTCGAGTACGGAGCTCAATGCATCCCCGCGATCTGCCGGGAAGGCTCCCGAATAAAAATTAACCGAACTGATAAAATCAATATTCAGGATACCTGTAGGTCCGCCCGAGGCACCCTGTGTGGCAAAGTGATTGATATTGGGGATCTCCACCCCGTCCAGGTAGAAGCTGTTTTCATTTCCCCCTCCGCCACGTACAATCAGGTCATTCCTGAAGGAAACTGTCGAAGCTACCCCAGGTAATGACTGTAATACCTTGGAAATATCCCTGTTACCTCCAGGGCTTTTCTCTATCTCCTCTATACCTATCCG
>CAZXOJ010000018.1:0-27424 GCA_964642325.1 uncultured Bacteroides sp.
TGATGATAGGCACTGATTCACATACCGTGAATGCTGGTGGACTCGGGATGGTGGCCATAGGTGTGGGAGGTGCGGATGCCGTGGACGTCATGGCCGATATGCCCTGGGAACTCAAATTCCCCAAATTGATCGGGGTAAAACTCACCGGTAAACTCAGCGGGTGGACCTCCGCCAAGGATGTGATCCTGAAGGTGGCGGGTATTTTGACCGTAAAGGGTGGTACCGGGTATATCCTGGAATATTTCGGTGAGGGGGCCAATAGTATATCCTGTACCGGAAAAGGGACCATTTGTAATATGGGAGCAGAAATTGGGGCTACTACCTCATTATTTGGATATGACCAGAAAATGAATGAATACCTTAGTGGGACAGGAAGGAAGGAGATCGCGGTTGAGGCAGGAGAGATCGCTGCATACCTGGCCGGAGATCCTGAAGTATATGAAGATCCGGATACCTATTTTGACCAGGTGATAGAGATTGACCTATCAACCCTGGAGCCGCATATCAACGGTCCCTTCACACCCGACAAAGCCTGGCCCCTGTCAGCATTCGCCAAGGCTGTGAAAGACAACGGTTACCCGGCAAAGCTGGATGTGGGACTCATAGGCAGTTGTACCAATTCATCCTATGAGGATATCACCAGAGCGGCTTCTGTGGCCAGGCAGGCCCTTGAAAAGGGATTAAAAGCCAAATCAGAATTTACCGTTACACCCGGTTCAGAAATGGTCCGGTATACCATGGAAAGGGATGGACTTCAGCAGGTTTTTGAAGACATCGGAGGTGTTGTACTGGCCAATGCCTGTGGCCCATGTATAGGCCAGTGGATGAGGCACAATGCAGCCAACCTGGAAGAGAATTCAATCATCACCTCATTCAACAGGAATTTTGCCAAAAGAAATGATGGCAACCCCAAAACCCATGCTTTTGTAGCATCTCCTGAGATTGTTACGGCTTTGGCCATTGCAGGTGACCTGACTTTTCACCCGGGAAAAGACAGCCTGATCAATGAGCAGGGGGAAGAGGTTTTTTTGGCTGAGCCTGTGGGACTAGAAATGCCACCGGCTGGATTTGGTGTGGAAGACAATGGATACCAGGCACCTGCCGAAAATGGATCAGGTATTGAGATCAAGGTGAAAGCGGATTCCGAAAGGTTGCAGTTACTTGCCCCCTTCAACCCCACAGGCGGGAAAGATCTCAGGGACATGAAGCTCCTGATAAAGGTCCAGGGCAAATGTACCACAGACCATATCTCCATGGCCGGACCCTGGCTCAAGTACAGGGGGCATCTCGACAATATTTCCAACAACCTGATGATTGGGGCGGTCAATGCTTTTAACCAGCAGACAAATGCAATAAAGAACCAGCTCTCTGGTGACACTGAACCTGTTCCGGATACTGCCAGGTCATACAAGAAGGAAGGGATGAAAAGTGTGATTATCGGCGATGAGAATTATGGGGAAGGTTCTTCCAGGGAACATGCAGCCATGGAGCCCAGGCACCTGGGTGTAAGTGTCGTCCTGGTCAGGTCATTTGCCAGGATCCATGAAACCAACCTGAAAAAACAGGGGGTACTGGCCCTTACCTTCGCCAACAGGGATGATTACGACCTGATCAGGGAGGATGATACTTTCGAGATCAAAGGCCTTGACCAGTTTTCCCCTGGCACGCCTCTCAAACTGATGCTGCATCATAGCGATGGGAGCAGCGATGAATTTGCGGTGAATCACTCTTACAATGATAAGCAGATCGCGTGGTTCAAAGCAGGATCAGCACTTAACCTGATCAAGGAAGAAAACAAATAATGAAAACTCATTCATGTATTTGAAGATCATCTTTTGGCTTGAATCGCACCAGGGTACCTGTTCATTCCGGGAACATGCGGGAATTGATTGTCCCGGCTGCGGACTGCAGCGGAGTATCCTGGCATTGCTGAGGGGAGACCTGGTCGAAAGCATCCTGCAATTCCCGGCTCTCCTGCCCCTGATGGCCATGTTTGCTTTCCTGGGCATCCACCTGGTCTTCAAGTTGAAGCATGGAGCCATTGTCCTGAAAATGTTTTATATCACGAATATTTCTATCATAGTACTCAATTACCTATACAAAATAATTATCCATTAATCCAAACCAACCATGGAAACAATTGAACAATCACCCAAAGGAGATATCCCTACCGGACAGGTAGTAAAAGTTCCCATTCCTAATTCTCAGGGCATTCTGATTCTTGGTATATTCTCCCTTGTAACCACCATCTGTTGTGGTGGGATAGGTTTTGTGGGAATTATCCTCGGGATCATCGCTGTTGTGATGTCTTCAAAGGCAGAGCAAATGTATGCTACAAACCCCGCTCCATATACTGAATCTTCCTATAAGAACGTTAATGCCGGGAGAATTTGTGGGATCATCGGGATCGTGGTGAATGGTGTATTGATCGTTGCCGGCATCATTTACCTGATCATTGCCGGGGCCGGACTGACCACTTTCTTCAGCACATTCCCCTGGGAGAATGTGATCAATTGAGACTACCCGAACGCATAGATGCTTTTGTCAGGCTGGGTGAAGAGCTGAGGGACGGATTGCAGGAAGCCGACCTGAAAACGCTTTCCCCCGACAGCCCGGGGGAAATATTTTTTCAATCGGGGGAATTGCTGGAACTGGTAAGCGAAGCCCGTGCTGTAAATCCATGGTTTACACCATATTCCATCTACCATACCCTCAGAGATACCTGCCGGATGCTTGAACGGGATCACCTGGTGGAGTGGACAGGCAGGTATAATGAGAAGAAACTTGACAGTCCCGGGATTAAAAACATCGGGACCATACTGGCAGGGAATATACCTCTGGCAGGTTTTCACGATTTCCTTTCCATCCTGATAAGCGGTCATCACTTTACAGGGAAACCTTCAGGGAAAGACGAGAAGCTACTGTCCTTCCTGGCAGATAAACTGGTATCTCTCCAGCCTGCCTTCAGCAATAGGTTCACCTTTGTGGAAGAGAAACTCGGCCGGATTGATGCCATGATTGCCACGGGGAGTAACAATACTTCCCGTTACTTTTCCTATTATTTCGGGAAATACCCACATATATTCCGAAAAAACAGGAATGGTGTTGCTGTGCTGAGCGGCAATGAAACTGAGGAGGAGATGTTTTCCCTGTCCGATGATATTTTCCTGTATTTCGGACTTGGTTGCCGTAACGTAGCAAAATTATATGTCCCGGAGGGCTTTGACTTCCACAAATTCTTCCCGGCCATGGAAAAATATACAAGCTTCAGGCATCATCACAAATATGCCAATAATTACCTCTACCGCCGGTCAATCTTCCTGATGAACATGGTAGAACACCTGGACAATGATTTCCTGCTGGTTTGCCCTGATAGCCGCTTCAGTTCACCAGTCAGCGTCCTGCACTATGAAACCTACAGGGACCTGGAAACCGTAGACAGGCAGCTTGATACATACAGGGAGGAGATACAATGTGTGGTCACTTCGGCACCCCTTTCCGCTCCCCTGACCCCCTTCGGACAATCCCAACACCCCCTGTTGTGGGAGTATGCAGATAATGTGGATACTTTAAAATTTTTAAGTAACTTGTAATAAAACTAATATGGTCTTCAAGTTCAGGATGATTTCAAATGAACAGGATGATTTCATCCGTGATTTTGAGATCCTGGGTGACCAGACCTTTCTTCAACTCCACGAAGCCATCCAGGATAACCTGCATTTCGACAAATCCCAGATAGCATCCTTCTTTACCTGCAACCAGCAATGGGAAAAGGAGCAGGAGATCACCCTATTTGAGCTCTCGGAAGAAGAAGCTACCAAAGTACTTGTCATGGATAGTACCAATATTGGTGATTATTTGCAGGATACACATGACAAGATGATCTATGTATATGATGTCTTTAATGAAAGATTGTTTTTCATCGAACTGGTGGAAATCCTGGAACAGGACAGCTCCATAGCCTACCCTTTCTGCAGTTTTGAAAAAGGGCCTGCCCCGGAGCAGGTAAACCTGGATGCTATCTTTAATTCACAACCCCAGGAAGAGAGCACACCCCTGGACCAGGCTTCCCTGGACGATGAAATGTTCAACGAGGAAGACCTGGACAACTTAGGGTTTGACCATCAAATTTCCGACGACTCCCTTCCGGATGAAGACTAAGTATGCGATTTTCATAGTCGGGCCAACCGGTGTGGGAAAAACAGCCTTGGCTGTGAGGGTGGCTGAGGTACTGGGGACAGAGATCATTTCCGCAGATTCAAGACAGGTATATAAAGAACTAAGTATTGGTACGGCTGTGCCCGGTGATGAACAACTCGGCAGGGTCCGTCACCACCTTGTACACGACCGCTCCGTAAAGGATAATTACAATGCCAGCATATTCGAGATGGAAGCCCTCCATGTCATGGAAAGGCTCTTCAGCGAACATGATACAGTTGTCATTGCGGGGGGATCGGGACTCTATATCCAGGCTCTCATTGAGGGAATTGATGATGTCCCGGGAGTGGATCCTGAGATCCGCAAGAGCTTGTTGAGGAAACTTTATGATGAGGGACTGGAAAGCCTTAGGTTTGAGTTGAAAAAACTGGATCCGGACTCCTGGGCATCCATCGATCTTAAAAATCCGGCAAGAATACTGAAAGCCCTTGAAATCAGCCTGACAACGGGTAAACCTTATTCATCCTTCCTGACAAGAAAAAGCAAACAGCGGGATTTCTCCACCCTGAAAATAGGCTTGAATATGGACCGCAACCTGCTTTATGACAGAATTGACAAGCGGGTGGAAGACATGATGGAAGATGGCCTTCTGGATGAGGTTCGTTCCTGCCTGGACTACAGGGACCTGAACGCACTGAATACCGTCGGCTACAAAGAATTATTTGACTATCTTGACGGAGGGATCAGCCTGGACACTGCCGTCCAACTAATCAAAAGGAACAGCAGGAGGTATGCCCGCAGGCAGCTGACCTGGTTCAACCGTGATGAGGAAATAACCTGGTTCAGTCCAGACCAGTTCGAAGAGATCATGGACCATATCCACCAGAATGCTCAAACAGGAAATCAAATATAACATCAGGGTATATGCCCTCATTCTCAACGAGGGGAAAGAGATCCTGCTGAGTGATGAGTACCAGCTGGACATGAAGATGGTGAAATTCCCGGGAGGTGGTATGGAACAGGGAGAAGGGACCATAGAAAGCCTGCAGCGGGAAGCCATGGAGGAATTTGGGCAGTCCCTCGTCAACATCAGGCATTACTACACCACAGACTATTACCAGCCTGCCCTATTCTTCAAGGATACCCAGCTGGTCAGCATTTATTACCTGGCTGATTTCAGCGAGGAAATCCGTTTCAGGGTGTCTCGCAAACCCTTTGATATCCCGGAAATGAAGAACGGTCAGCAATCCTTCCGATGGGTGCCCCTTTCCCAGGTCAAAGAGGAGGACCTAACCTTCTCCATCGACCAGAAGGTGATCGGCCTGTTAAAGAACCAATCAGATAGTTTGCAATGATGGATAGTCTTCGTGGAAAGCCTACTTTTTCAATGGCAGTGATTCTTTGAATTCCCTGATCAATGAGTCAATGGTTTCCTTTACGGAAATGATCTTAGTGGCGAAATAGGCATTTGACCCGGCGAAGGCGAAGCCATTATAAAAATTCCCTTTCATGGCATTGACCAGGGCAGCTACAATGCAATAAGGAGTAGATTCTATATCGCAAGTTTTCAGGCATTTATATGGACATTTGACCGGGCGCTTTTCACCCTTGTTAATCTTATCGATGAACTCATTTCCAATGGCCCGTCCTGGCATTCCAACCGGACTGTTGATTATTTCCATATCCTTTTCATAGGAATCAATGTAAGATTGCTTAAAAGCCGTGGAAGCGTCGCATTCATCTGTTGTAACAAAACGTGTTCCCAGCTGGACTCCGGATGCTCCCATGTCCATGATTTCCTTAATATCCGCCCCTGTATAAATTCCGCCGGCAGCGATGACCGGGATTTTGACCTCATATTTTTCTTCGAAAACCTTTACTTCTTTAATTACCTCGGGAAGAAGTTTCTCGAGTTTATATTCCGGATCATTCAGCTGGTTCCTTTTAAATCCCAGGTGCCCTCCGGCTTTTGGACCTTCCAGTACAATTGCATCAGGAAGGTAATCATACTGCTCTTTCCATTTAGCACAAAGGATCCTGGCCGCCCTTCCCGAGGATACGATGGGGACAAGCTTGGTCTTTGACCCCTTTGTAAGGAAACTGGGAAGGTTCATGGGAAGTCCGGCACCTGAAAATATGATATCGATGCCTTCTGAAACAGCTGTTTTTACCAGTTCCGGAAAATTGGTAAGGGCCACCATGATGTTCACACCGAGAACTCCGCCGGTTATTTCCCTGGCCTTTTGAATTTCTTTTTTCAGTGCCCTTATATTCGCTTCGATAAAATTTTTCCTGTAATCAGGTTCAAACATTCCGATACAGGCAGCCGCAATTACTCCTACCCCACCTTCATTGGCTACCGCCCCTGCCAGTCCCGACATGGAGATGCCAATGCCCATTCCCCCCTGTATAATGGGAAGATTAATCTTCAGATCCCCTATATTTAGTTCCCTCATTGTGCTGCCTTTTTTTAATATTATGGCAAAGCTACGCTTTTATTTCAGATTCATCCATAAAATGCCGATTATGAAGGAACATATTAGGTTTATAGTTTATTAAAGAGTACTTTTGCGCCATCTTACCAAAGACACCTCCCAAACCGGGAGGTTCAGAAACCTGTTTTAACGTATCAGTATAGAAGCTTTGGCGATGCTACCCTTGCATAAGGCAGGTGTAGAATAATAATGTATAATAAATTACAAATCAATGTATAAAGAAACAAGAACCAAATATAAAAAACAACCAAGACCTCGAATAGGTCAAAAGAATCACAAACAGAAAAGCAGGATTGATATCCATAAACTGATCAATGACCAGCTGGAAACACAACCTTTGAAGCCCTATGTGCAGTTGCATTCATTCGGGGACTTCTCTCTTCATGGGAAACTGCTGCAACGGATATCCGACAGTAAGTATTTAATTCCGACAGAGATACAGGATAAATCAATATCACATATACTCAATGGAAGCGACCTGATAGGTATCGCTGGGACTGGAACAGGTAAAACCGCAGCTTTCCTCATACCCATCATTCAGCAATTAATTGAAAGACCTGTAAAAAACAAAGCACTGGTAATAGCCCCTACCCGTGAACTGGCATCCCAGATCCTTGAGGAATTCAGGAAATTAAGCAGGGGACTTGACCTGCATGCCACAACCCTTATCGGGGGTGTAGATGTAAACCGCTCGATAAAAGCATTACACAAAACCAACCATGTGATCATTGCCACCCCGGGCAGGTTGATCGATATGATTGACAGGCGGCATTTATCACTTGAAAGTTTCCAGATCCTGGTACTGGATGAGTTTGACCGTATGCTTGACATGGGCTTTCTTCCAGATGTAAAGAAGATCATCGATCAGATGTATGACAAAGAACAGACCCTTCTCTTTTCGGCAACTATGAACAGTACACAAAAAGGGGTGATTGAGTGGATCACCAATTCACCTGTGAAGGTAACTGCAAGCTCGGGGAGGCAGTTAACACACGCCATTGCGCAGGATGTACTTTATGTGCCTGGTGACCGTACCAAAGCGGAAGTCCTTCATGACCTGATTTCAGAAAACAGGGATGAGAAGGTATTATTGTTTTGTGATACGAAGCGCATGGTAAACAAAGTGCAAAAGAAGCTGCAATCAGGCAATATAAGGTCAGATATGATACATGGGGATAAAACCCAGCGGGCCAGGGAATTGGCACTGGAGAGGTTTCGGAAGGGAAAGGTACAGGTACTGGTAGCAACCGATGTGGTAGCCAGGGGAATTGATGTTTTAGATGTATCCCTGGTTATCAACTATGAGGTTCCAGGCAATTACAACGATTACGTTCACCGTATCGGCAGAACAGGCAGGGCCGGCAAATCCGGAAAAGCCATCACCCTGGTCGGCTGATGGCAGAAGGGTCAGTAACATGATAACCTAAAGGTACATAAAGAAATGTCTTTATCTGAAATTGATCACTGGGTCAAACAGGGTGCAGTATACTGGTTAATAATTCATTGAAGTCAAACAATGATGCAATTGAATAACCTTCAAACTTATTCGCCGACTCATCATTAATTAGGATAGAAATCATTTTTGTTCGTTTGCCAAATTCCATGTCTATTTTGGAATCTCCAATGATGATGCTTTTGGTAAAATCAATTTCCGGAAAATCCTTCTTTGCCTGAAGAGCCATACCTATACCGGGTTTTCGCATTGGAGAGCCCTCTTCTTCCAATTGGGGTGCATGATAGATAGCATCTATATTTCCTCCCATTTTCCTGACTTCTTCTAACAGGAAGCTGTGTATTTGATCCAGGTCTTCCTCTGTCATTACTCCTTTTCCTATTCCTTGTTGGTTTGTCACAATGATAAGCCTTCCAAATAAATTCGAAAGACTCACAATTGAATCAAGTGCCCCCGGAATAATCTCAAAATCATTTAAGGATTTGACATAATCTTTATCCAATTTACTATTGATTACTCCGTCTCGGTCAAGAAACAGGGTCCAGGACTTGTCAATTTTAGGAAACATGCTTATTTCATATTGCGCCCTTTTGAAATCTTCAGGTATTCCAATATCCAGAAAATAGCCTTTGGAAATAACTCCAAAGAAATTTAATTGATTGGCTTTGGTTTTAAAGAAATCCTTTTCAATTGAAAACATATCCGGTAGATCAAGACATCTGAAGGAACTTACATTGAAAATATAGAGTCCACCATTTATCAATCCCTCCCCGGTAAACTGCTTTTCTGAAAAACTGGAAATCTTCCCATTTCCATCTATTAAAATTGTACCATATCTATCAAATTTCTGCATCGGCTTAAGTGCCAGTGTTACATCCGCTTCATTCGCCAAATGAATCCTGTTCTGAGCTTGCAGATCTGAAAAGAAAAGAGAATCTCCATTAGCAATTACAACATGATCACCAGCCACAAATTGCATTGCATTTTTAATGGCTCCTCCTGTACCCAGCAGTGTTTCTTCAATAGCATACGTGATCTCACAGTTTTTATACTGATCTGAAAAATGATTCCTGATGTGTTCAGATTTATACCCAACTGATAGAATAAACCTGGAAATACCATTTGCTAAAAGGTGATCCATTTGATATTCCAGAAATGGCCTCGATCCGATCAATGCCATTGACTTAGGTATTTCACTCAGCTCAGATCTAAGCCTGGTACCAAGTCCACCAGCTAAAATGATTGCCTCCATACGCTATTTTGGGAATATTCCTCGCTCAACGAGTTCACAGATTGAATGACAAATGGATATATGACATACCTGGATACGGGGGCCTGTCATAATAATACCTATTGTTGACTTGTCCATGTGTCCAATCCGGTTGACTGAAAAGTATATTTTTGCTGTGTTATTCCTATTGCCTTCAGCGCCTTAATGACATTAAACCTGCTGTTGCCGGGGCAATAAAAAAATATATACCCACCTCCGCCTGCACCTGATATTTTACCTCCTGAAGATCCTGCTTTGATAGCTGTTTCATAAATATCTTCTATCATCCGATTGGAAATTCCTTCGGCTAATAGTTTTTTATTCTCCCAGGCTAATCCGAGCACTTCTCCAATTTTATATAATTCCTCTTTAAGAATGGCTTCTTTCATTTTATAAGCCAGATCCTTTAGCTGATGCGTGGCTTCAATAGCATCTTTTTCCTGTCTCTCGACATTTGCTTTTTGCACTTCTATGATTTTTGCTGACTCCCTGTTGGTCTGTGTGTAAAACAGCAACAAATGAAATTCCAATTCTTTAAGTACACTCGGCTTTATCCGCAGTGGATTGACTATAATTCTGTTTTCTTTATAGAATTCCATAAAGTTAAAGCCTCCAAAAGTGGCTGCATACTGATCCTGTTTACCTCCAACCAGCTGCAAATCTTTCCGTTCTATACTTACCCCTAATTGGGCAATATCATATTCACCCAATGGTAACTTCAACCACTCTACAAATACACCGATCAGTGCTATTACCAGCGTTGAGGAAGTGCCCAGACCGGAACCTGTGGGAGCATCTATGGCGGTGATTATCTCACATGGAAGAACTTTATTGGAATAGTCTTTAACAATCCTGTTGTATACACCTATCTGCAGGCCTATTTCTGGATTATCCTCCAATTTTTCTTTGGCCTCAAATTCAAATTTTACTTCAGAATTAAGATCATAAAATATGACTTTGTTGTCATCTCTGGGAATAAGGGTAACTGTGGCGAAAAGATCAATCGTTGCGTTGAGAACAGCTCCTGAATAGATATCGCAATAGGGAGCTACATCTGTACCTCCTCCGGCCAGGCCGATTCTAAGAGGTGCTCTGCTAATATATTTCATGCTTCAATTTGTGAATGCTTGATCTTACCCAGCAATGTAAAAATATTTTGAATTAAAACCCCCCAACCATATTTCTTTTTTTCTTCGATAATATTATTAATCATCTCTTCCTGGTTGGTATCCTGAAAAAACCGAATTATTGCGTTGGCAATTTCATCAGGATTGGTTGAAGTAACATATCCAACTTTACCATCAGGGCATAATTCACTTAATCCTCCAACATCTGTTACAACCATGGGCTTGTTGAAGTGATAAGCGATTTGGGTTATACCACTTTGGGTAGCAGATTTATATGGTTGAACAACTAAGTCGCAAGCGCTGAAGAAATATTTGACTTCAGAGTCCTGAATGAAATTATCTATTTGAATAATATCCTTTTCGAGGGAGTATTTATTAATCAAATCTGTATAAACCTTCTTATCTGAGTAATACTCACCAGCTATGATCAATTTAATTTTACCATCCCTAAATCGAATATCAGCAAATGCCTCAAGAAGAAGATCAAGACCTTTATATGCCCTGACCAGGCCAAAAAACAATATATACCTGTATGCAGAGTCCAGTCCCAGTTTAGTAAGCGCCTCATCCCTGGCCAACAAATTTCCAAAGTTGTCGAAAAGGGGATGTGGGGATAATATTTTTGGCTTAGACTTATCAAAATGTTTAATATCTTCTAATACGTTTTGAGACATCGCCAGAAATCCATCTACAGCAGCAACATAATAACGCGTGAATGCCTTATCGCCAATTTTTGATTCGTGAGGAATGATATTATCGACTATGGTAATGATTTTTGAGTGTCGGTTTTTTTTAATCTTTCTCAAAATCGTACCGAAGCATGGCCCCATAAACGGAAGCCAGTATTTGATAATGATCAGATCTGGTTTTTGACGTTTTATTCGATTGCCAACCGAGAGCCAGTTAAAAGGATTTATTGAATTGATACAACGAAGGATGTTCAAGTTATCTGGCCCATCTTCTTCAGAATATTGTGTTTTTCCCGGGAATAGAAAATCAGGGTATTGAAGAGTGAAGGTAAAAATAGTTACCGCATGCCCCTCCCTTTGCAGCTCGATTGCTAACCTTTCATTATACGCAGATAATCCGCCTCTGTAAGGATATGAGGTACCGATAATGGCTATTTTCATTTGGTAATGTTTTATTGCATCTTCAGAGAGAGATGTGCTAAATGGCAATTCCTCCCCTCAGGAGATGAGCCGGCCCGATACAGATGATGTTCAAAATTTACAGATTAATGGTTTCATCTATTAGGTACTCATTCCGGACAGTGGAATTCCTTGTGATCAGTTCGCCCAGAAAGCCTGCCAGGAACAACTGGGTACCAATGATCATGGCTGTCAATGCCAGGAAGAAATAGGGACTCTGTGTTACCCTTGGCATGGGAATGGAATGGATGGTATAATAAATTTTCTGTCCACCGAGCCAGGCTGCAGCGAAAAAACCAACCAGGAACATCAGGGTGCCGAAAGTCCCGAAAAGATGCATGGGCCGCCTTCCAAACCTGCCAATGAAACCGATTGAGATCAGGTCAAGATAACCCACAATAAACCTTTTCATTCCGTATTTGGTCGACCCATATTTTCGTTTCTGGTGCTGTACTACCTTTTCCCCAATCTTAGTAAATCCCGCCCTCTTGGCAAGTAAGGGGATATAGCGGTGCATATCCCCGTAGACTTCAATGCTTTTCACCACCTGGTTCCGGTAGGCTTTGAGGCCGCAATTAAAATCATGCAGTTTAATGCCGGATACCTTCCTGGCAAACCAGTTATAGAGCCTACTGGGGATCCTTTTGGTAAGGGGATCATACCGCTTTTTCTTCCAACCCGAAACGAGATCATATCCTTCCTCCCTGATCATCCTGACCAGTTCAGGTATCTCCTCGGGACTGTCCTGGAGGTCGGCATCCATTGTAATGACTATCTCTCCGGATGATAACTGGAACCCGGTATGAAGGGCAGCTGCTTTGCCATAGTTCCGCCTGAAACGGATTCCCCTGACGGTTTCATACCTACCTGATAGCTCCTCGATTACCTTCCATGAGCCATCATTGCTCCCATCATCCACAAAAATCACCTCGTAGGTCAGTGAATGTACGGACAGGATGCTTTCAATCCACGTTCTCAGCTCCCCCAGCGATTCCTCTTCATTATAGACAGGTACAACGATTGAAATATCCATGCAGGACTTTTAGGTTAAAATTACTCCGCGGCTACCTGGTCTTCAGGTTCGTTCTTCTTAAATATAGCCGCCATGATCAGGGCGATAATTGTTCCTGTAAGAACGGCAAAAAACAAGCCCATAATGCTCATCATAATGGGTGTCATAAATTTACCTGCTATGGCCATGGCCTGGTCCAGCGCCTCTTCCGGAACGCCCTGCTCCAGCATCTTTTCCATCTGCATATCCTTCATCCTACCAACGATATCAGGATCGATAACGGTCCACAGTAGATAAGCATAGATAATGCCTATCACACTGGATACAAGAATTACAATGAATCCGAATTTGAATGCGGGACCGAAAGGCAGGACACCGCCCCTGACATTGTCCCTGAACGACCGGATGCCCAGGATCAGTACAATAATGGTTAATACCATACCCAGGTAACCCAAGTTCTGGTTCAGGTTCTGGTCGAGCATATAGAGGATAACATTGTAGATGATGCCTACAAAACCGAGTATTGCGCCCCAGACGAGGCCATTGTAGAGAACAGTGGTATTTTTGTTTTCCATAATTATGAAAGGATTAGGATTAGTATAGCAAAGATATTGTTTTTTTTGAGTAATTTTGCAGCCTGGGCAAGTCTTATACGACCAGCTCCTGTTGAACTCCCCCAGGTCCGGAAGGAAGCAAGGGTAGACGGTTGTAGCGGTGCGATATAAGTAGCTTGCCCTTTTTTTATTGAGCCCTTTTCATGCGGGTCTCTTCGTTGCCCTGATTGAGCCTGGATAGTAAATCTGATTTGGAGTGCTCATAACCCTGCTGGTATCCCCGCCTGTATTCTTTCATCCGGCTTTCTCTCCTGCCGCGTCTGACGCCCAGGTGGAATGCCAGTGTATACACCAATGTGCAAGCGATCAATATGGCCAGTATAAAATTCATAAGGTTTACACTGCCTCCTCTTCACCGCCGTCGACATAAATTAATAATATGTAATAGAATACTGTAGGTTCCATATCATGTATAGTACATAATTGATGCCAAAGTTCTATACAGCTATATATCAATATGTTAATATTACGTTAAAAAATAATATGCATTTATTTTTGCACGCATGCGATCCTAGTTGTATACGATATCGGACACGGACACTTATTCAATTATAAAATATTTTGATTTCAGAGATTAATAAATATCTTTGTCTCATCATTCAGTACATGAAAAACGTCCATATCATAATTGCTATTCTACTTGTGAGCCTCGTGGTGCTCGACACGTAAGAATGGTATGGATTAATACAAAAATATTATGAAGGCCATTCTCGAAAGATCAGAGTGGCCTTCTTTTTTTTACAAGTTTTTTGACAAGTCATGAAACACAAATTAAGAAGTTCAACAACCACCGAAGGCAGGCTTATGGCTGGTGCCAGAAGCCTCTGGCGGGCCAATGGCATGACCGAAGAGCAGATGGGAAAACCGGTCATCGGTATTGTTAATTCCTTCACACAATTTGTTCCTGGTCATGTACACCTGCATGATATCGGCCAGACCGTCAAAAAAGAAATTGAGAAACTGGGCTGTTTTGCGGCCGAATTCAACACCATTGCCATAGATGACGGCATTGCTATGGGGCATGACGGGATGCTTTATTCCCTGCCATCCCGTGACCTGATCGCCGACAGTGTGGAATATATGATCAATGGCCACAAGGTGGACGCCATGGTATGTATCAGTAACTGCGACAAGATCACTCCGGGAATGCTGATGGCAGCCGTGCGCCTGAATATACCTGCTATTTTTGTTTCCGGTGGACCAATGGAGGCCGGGAAAGCAGGAGGCCGGAAATATGACCTGGTGGATGCCATGATCCTGGGGGCAGATGAATCCGTTTCTGACAAGGAACTCAAAATTATAGAAGAGGCCGCCTGTCCCACATGCGGATCATGCTCCGGGATGTTTACCGCCAATTCAATGAACTGTCTGAACGAAGCCATAGGCCTTGCCTTGCCTGGCAACGGTACCATCCTGGCGACCCATGCTTTCCGGCTGGACCTTTTCAGGCAGGCCGCTAAAAAAATTGTAAAGAATGCCCAACAGTATTATTTTGAAGGGGATGACTCTGTATTACCACGATCCATTGCCAGTAAAAACGCCTTTCTGAATGCTATGCGGCTTGATATCGCCATGGGTGGATCCACCAATACCGTTCTTCATTTATTAGCCATTGCCCATGAAGCAGGTGTTGATTTTACCATGAAGGACATCGATGATCTATCCAGGAACACCCCTGTACTTTGCAAGGTTGCCCCCAGCTCCGACTACCATGTGGAGGATGTGAACCGGGCAGGGGGCATACTCGCCATTCTGGGAGAATTGGAGAATGGGGGACTGATTGATACGGCAGTGTTGAGGGCGGATGGGCTGACACTTGGGGAGGCTATCGCAGGTTATGATATCGGCAGGGTGGCTGATGACCAGGAGGATGTACAGATCTACAGGGCAGCACCCGGACTGGTAAGGAGCCTGGTGATGGGATCTCAGAAAAATATGCACAGGGAGCTGGACAAGGACAGGAAAGCGGGTTGTATCAGGAACATGGAGAATGCGTACAGCATGGACGGGGGACTGGCTGTCCTGTATGGCAATATTGCCAGGGACGGATGCATCGTAAAAACTGCCGGCGTGGATCCTTCTGTTTATACATTTACCGGTGCTGCAAAGGTATTTGGCTCCCAGGATGATGCCTGCACGGCCATCCTGAATGACCAGGTTTCAGCCGGAGATGTGGTTGTGATACGGTATGAGGGACCGAAAGGGGGACCTGGGATGCAGGAGATGCTTTACCCGACCTCATACATCAAGTCAAAGAAACTGGGTGAAAAATGTGCCCTGATCACAGATGGCAGGTTTTCCGGGGGTACATCCGGTCTGTCCATCGGTCATATCTCGCCAGAAGCAGCTGCCGGTGGAGAGATTGCACTGATCGAGGACGGGGACCAGATTGAGATCAGCATCCCTGAGCGCAGGATAAACCTGCTCATTGCTGAAAATGAGCTGGAAGCAAGAAGGAAAAAAGAAATGGCCCGCGGAGCGGAAGCATTTCAGCCCGGGAAAAGGGAAAGAAACATAACCACAGCCCTGAAGGCCTATGCCAGTATGGTTACATCGGCCGATAAGGGAGCTGTCAGAAAGGTTGATTAAATATTGATAATTTGAAGCATATGAAAACAAAAAAGGTAAGCGGATCAGAAGCCGTTATTCTGTCCCTCCTTGCAGAAGGGGTTGATACCATATTCGGGTATCCGGGCGGAGCCATTATGCCCATTTATGACCTCCTGTATGACTACCAGGATAAGATCACACATATCCTGACCAGGCATGAGCAGGGTGCAGCCCATGCCGCCCAGGGTTATGCCCGGGTGACCGGTGGAGTGGGTGTTTGTATGGTGACCTCGGGACCGGGAGCAACGAATCTTACAACGGGATTGGCAGATGCCATGCTGGACTCCACTCCCATCATTTGTATCAGCGGACAGGTTGTATCCAAACTCCTGGGTACGGATGCTTTCCAGGAAACAGATGTCATGGGATTCTCCATGCCGATTACCAAATGGAACATACAGATAACCAGGGCCGAAGATATACCGGAGATGATGGCCAAAGCCTTCTTTATTGCCACCACCGGCAGACCCGGCCCGGTTATGATAGATATCACCAAGGATGCCCAGTTTGCAGAATTGGATTACGCTTATGAAAAATGCGAGGATGTCAGAAGCTACGTGCCACGCCCTCCACTTCGCATGGAATATGTGGAGCAGGCAGCTGAGCTGATCAACAATGCCAAAAAGCCGTTGGCACTTGTTGGACAGGGAGTGATCCTCTCGGGTGCAGAAAAGGAATTGATGGCATTTATCGAGAAAGCCCAGATCCCTGCAGCATGGACCCTGCTCGGGAATTCCGCCATGCCCTCTGAGCACCCCCTGAACGTAGGAATGCTTGGCATGCACGGGAATTACGGTCCCAATATAAAAACCAACGAATGCGACCTGCTGATCGCTCTGGGAATGAGATTCGATGACCGTGTCACAGGTGAAGTAAATACCTACGGCAAACTGGCCAAAGTAATACACTTCGAGATCGATCCTGCCGAGGTAAATAAAAATGTCAGGGCTGATGTCGCTGTAATCGCTGATATCAAGGAAAGTTTTGAGGCCATCCTTCCCCTTATCAAACAGAACAAGCATGAGGAGTGGCTGAACCAGTTTAAAATTGCCTACCAGTATGAATATGAAAAAGTAATAGAAAAAGATATACATCCTGAGAAGGAGGGACTGACCATGGGAGAAGTGATCAGGATGATCACTGAGAAAACCAAGGGGGAGGCTATCCTGGTTACAGATGTAGGACAGCATCAGATGATCGCCAACCGCTATTTCAAGTTCAAGAACAGCCGGAGTGTTGTTACCAGCGGGGGACTCGGGACGATGGGGTTCGGGCTACCGGCTGCCTTTGGTGCACAACGTGGCAAACCTGATAAAACAGTTGTGGCTGTAATTGGTGACGGAGGTTTCCAGATGACCCTGCAGGAGCTGGGCACGATCTGGCAGAATAAAGCCCCGATCAAGATCGTCCTCCTGAACAATAATTTCCTCGGAATGGTAAGGCAGTGGCAGCAATTGTTCTTTGACAGGAGATATTCTTCCACAGAACTGACCAATCCTGATTTCATCACCATTGCCAGGGGATTTGGCATAGATGGTAAAAAAGTATCGGAGAGGAAAGACCTGGATGGGACCATTGAAGAGATGTTGAGCCATGAGGGTCCCTTCCTGCTTGAAGTTACCGTGGAAAAAGAAGATAATGTATTTCCCATGGTACCTGCAGGAGCATCCGTATCAGACATCCGCCTTGAATAAGAAAACTTACAAAAAATACAATAATGGAAGCAAAGGAATTTACCATAACAGCTTTTTCAGAAAACAGCATTGGTTTGCTGAACAGGATAACCATCATTTTTACGCGCCGGCACATTAACATAGAAAGCCTGGCAGTATCGGAGTCTGCCCTCCAGGGAATCTTTAAGTTCACCATAGTGATCAGGACCACCCAGGAGGTTATCGAAAAAGTTGTGAAACAGATCGAAAAAGTCGTGGATGTATTAAGGGCATATTACCTCTGCCAGGAAGAGATCATCTACCAGGAGATCGCCCTGTATAAGGTCCCTACTGAAGCACTGACCGAGAGTACGGAGATCGAGGGATTGGTAAGGAGATACAATGCCAGGATCCTGGAAGTCACCAACGAGTACACGGTCATAGAGAAAACAGGGCATAAGGAGGAAACCCAGCAGTTGTTCGATAATATGAAAAAGTTTGGCGTACTGCAATTTACCCGGTCCGGCCGGATTGCCATCACCAAGGCGAAAAAGGAAAGGATGTCTGAATACCTGGTCAAACTGGATACAAGAAAACCAAAAGCTAGAATCTAATCTATTATACAATAAAAAATGGCAAAATTAAATTTTGGAGGCGTTGAAGAAAACGTCGTAACCCGGGAAGAATTCCCGCTCTCAAAAGCACAGGAAGTGCTTAAAGATGAAATTATCGCTATCATAGGCTATGGTGTACAGGGACCTGCCCAGGCAATGAATCTCAAAGACAATGGGATTGATGTGATCATTGGACAGGAACCTGATTTTAAGGAGGACTGGGACAAAGCCATTAAGGATGGCTGGGTTCCGGGAGAAACCTTGTTTCCCATTACGGAAGCTGCTGAAAAGGCCACGGTCATTCAATACCTGATATCTGATGCAGCCCAGCGGACAGTATGGCCCAAACTGAAACCCTGCCTGAAGGAAGGGGATGCCCTGTATTTTTCTCATGGATTCTCCATCACATACAAGGAGCAGACGGATGTAATCCCGCCTGATAATGTGGACGTTATCCTGGTTGCCCCCAAGGGATCAGGTACCAGCGTAAGGCGGAATTTCCTGGCGGGAACGGGGATCAACTCCAGCTATGCTATCTTCCAGGATTATACGGGGAATGCTGAAGAAAGAACCCTTGCACTGGGCATTGGGATAGGCTCAGGTTACCTCTTCCCCACTACTTTCAAGGATGAGGTGTACAGTGACCTTACCGGTGAACGTGGTGTATTGATGGGAGCCCTGGCCGGGATCATGGAAGCCCAGTACCAGGTACTCAGGGAAAATGGCCATAGTCCCTCAGAAGCCTTCAACGAAACCGTTGAGGAACTCACACAGAGCCTCATCAGGCTGGTGGACGAGAATGGGATGGATTGGATGTATGCCAACTGCAGTGCCACCGCGCAACGGGGAGCTCTGGACTGGCTGCCCAAATTCAGGGAGGCCACACTGCCTGTATTCAAGGAATTGTATGATAGGGTCAAAACCGGAGAAGAAACGAAGGTTGTGCTCGACAAAACCGGGCGCCCGGACTACAAGGAACTGCTCTCTGCCGAACTGAAGGATCTCAGGGAATCAGAAATGTGGCAGGCTGGTGCAACCGTCCGTAGCCTTCGTCCCGACAAAGGATAGCACTTGCCTCCGTAAGCTCATGGAGGAGAAGAAAAAATTTATACACAGCCTGGTATTCCCGACCTTTTTCCTGGTCCTGATCTGGGTGATAAAGATATCGGAAGCAGCCCTGGAATTGAGTTTTTCTCACCTGGGGCTGTTCCCTTTAGAGGCCAGCGGATTAAAAGGCATCCTGTTCTCCCCGCTTATCCATGCCGATTTCAAGCACCTGTTTGATAATTCAGTCCCCCTCTACCTCCTGGGCATTTCCATCTTCTATTTTTACCGCCCGGTCGCCTACAGGGTATTTTTCCTGATCTGGTTCATCACCGGTCTGATTGTCTGGTTAACTGCCCGGCCTGCATACCATATCGGGGCCAGCGGCCTGGTCTATGGTTTTGCATCTTTTATGTTTTTCAGTGGTGTCATCCGCAATAATATCCACCTGCTAGCCATCTCCCTGATCGTTGTATTCATGTACGGCAGCCTGATATGGGGCATCCTCCCCTATGACCTGAGGATCTCCTGGGAGTCCCACCTGGTAGGTGGTTTATCGGGCCTCGGCATAGCCCTCTTCTACCGCGGTTACGGTCCGCCGTCAACCAAAAAAGAATGGCCCGAAGAGGATGAGGAAGAAGATGAGGATGGTCCGCCCGAAATTGGCACCGGAACTGAATACACGGGCGACAGGGACCCGTTAATATAATTTAGTATATATTAGCAGCCATCAAGCAGGAAAGAATATGTTGCTTAAGGTACATCCTGAGAACCCCAGCCAGCGGCAAATCCTAAAAGCATGCGAGGTGCTTCAGAATGGAGGCGTACTGGTTTACCCGACCGATACGGTCTATGCCCTTGGTTGTGATATTTACAAGGTTAAGGCTGCCGAGAAGATTGCCCGGTTGAAGGGTATCAGACTGAACAAAGCAGACTTCTCCTTCATATTTTCAGATCTCAGCCAGGTTTCAGATTATGCTAAGCTTATAAGCAACTCCGTTTTTAAGTTAATGAAGTCCTCATTGCCGGGTCCATATACATTCATCCTCCCAGCCAGGAACAACATCCCACGCATATTCCACAGCACTAAAAAGACCATAGGAATACGTATCCCGGATAATAATATCCCCCTGGAAATTGTGAGAGAACTGGGGCATCCCATCATGACCACATCCATCCACGATGAAGATGAATTGATCGAGTATACTACTGACCCGGACCTTATCTGGGACAATTTCAAAGACAAGGTAGATGCAGTGATCCATGGGGGTTATGGGAATAACGAACCCTCCACAGTGATCGATTGCACAAACCAGGATCCGGTTGTGGTAAGGCTGGGAATCGGGCCGGTGGATTAATCCTTTATCCTGGTATATTTCCGGTATTCTGTCTCGCCGGGCCACTTGACCATCAAAGCCTCTCCTTCCATTTTAAATAAATATTTTTCATAATCAACGATGATGGCATTGTCCTCTATGGCATATCCAACCCATTCTCCGTCATACTCAAGCTGGCTGTCAGAGTGGAAGGTAACCTTATGCATCCCGTATTCGTCCTGGTTTTCCCATTTGCCCAGCAATGCTTCGGCTACGGATGCCTTCTTCTTTACCTCCCCCACCCTTGTGAATTTGTATTCCTGGCCTTCTGCCGTTATAAACAGGTCAGCTCCCCTGAAGGTATATGGGTAATATTGATAGTCAGCCACGATATTACTGTCCGTCAGGGTACAACTATGAGTCTCCCCATTCAGGATCAATTGTGATTCCGAGATAAACTCGAGGGTATAAGTCTCATAATCGATAGTAGTTTTCCAGGCACCCAGCAGTCTTTTGTCGGACTGGGCATTTGCCATGGAAAAGGTAAATAGAATAAGCAGGGACAGGCTAAACACTCTTTTTGCATTCATCGGTAAAAGGGGATTTGGTGAATAAAATCTAAGATAAAAAAAAACTCAAAATCACTTCTTCCAGAAACTAGGGGAGAAGAGGATGAGAACGGTGAAGAGCTCGAGTCTTCCGATAAGCATCAGGAAGCTCAGGAACCACTTGCCAAAGCTCGGGATGTGGGCATAGTTTTCAATGGGACCCACAAGGCCTATACCCGGGCCGATATTACCGAGTGTTGCGGCCACAGAACCGAAGGATGTCCCCAGGTCATATCCCATGGCAGCCATCACTATCACCCCTATGACAAGGACAATGATATAAAAGGAAATAAAGGCAAATACGTTGTTCAGCACATCTGGTGACACCGCATGTTTATTAAACCGCACCGGTATCACTGCCTGCGGATGGATAAGCCTTTTGAGTTCCATGGCCGAATTCTTCATCAGCAAAACGATCCTGAGTATCTTGATCCCCCCACCCGTAGAACCGGCTGAGCCGCCGAAAAACATCAACATTAATATAATGATCCCTACAAGAGGTAACCATGTAAGGTAATCATACGTCACAAATCCTGTGGTTGTAACGATGGATACCACCTGGAATATGGCCAGGCGGAAAGATTCTTCCACGGGATGCTTGGAGGAAAAAAAGAGGATCACGCTCAGGAGGAGTGTAAAACCCACCAGGATGCCGACATAATACCTGAATTCCTCATTCCGCCATACCTTGTCAAACCGGCGGTGCATGGCAAAATAGGAGAGCGTAAAATTGGTCCCTGCCAGGAACATGAAGAGGGTGATCACGTAATGGATAAAAGGGGAATCCCAATGAGCTATGCTGGCCGTCTTGGTGGAATAGCCTCCGGTTGCCATGGTGGAAAAGGAATGACAGATGGCATCGAAGAGGTCCATATCACCCAGCCACAGCAGGAGGATCTCCAGTATGGTGAAAATAATATAGATGGCCCACAATCTTTTGGCTGTTTCTTTGATCTTGGGATGCAGCTTATCGGGCAGGGGTCCGGGTACCTCGGCCACAAACAATTGCATGCCACCCACACCGAGCAGCGGCAGTATGGCCAGGGACATTACGATGATGCCCATGCCTCCCAGCCACTGGGTAAGGCTTCGCCAGAAAAGGAGTCCGTGTGGCAGGATCTCTACCTGGTCAAGGATGCTTGCCCCGGTGGTGGTAAATCCCGAGATGGTCTCGAAGTAGGCATCTGTAAAGGAGGGGATCTCCCCGGACAGGATGAA
Organism: uncultured Bacteroides sp.; assembly: GCA_964642325.1. Lineage (GTDB taxonomy): Bacteria > Bacteroidota > Bacteroidia > Bacteroidales > SM23-62 > SM23-62. The sequence continues at coordinate 22,340 of CAZXOJ010000018.1, forward strand.
GGGCAGACAACCGAAGAATGAAAACGTGATCCAGCCGATGGCGACGATCAGGAATCCATCCCTGGCACTCATGGATTTGGTGGCCTTCCGGTTAATAATTAGGGCGGCACCGCCGGTACACACACTGATAATACCACTGATCCCCAATGGCCGGAGTCCATGATCATGGAAGAACATGGATACCGGGATGCAGAACCACATGCAAATCCCCTCAATCAGCAGGAGTAGTCCGAGGAACTGAAAAACAAGCCGGTAATTAAACATACGGTCTGCTAGTTAAAGTACTTGGGTATCTTGGAAATGGCTGAGGGGAGGGCAAAAACGACTACCTTATCACCGGGTCTGATCTCGGTCGTGCCCCTGGCAATAATGCTTGACTTCTCCCGTACAAGTCCCCCGATAATAGCATCTTTCGGAAAACTGATATCCTTTAAAGCACCCTTGGTAACCTTGGCTTTTGGCTTTACAACGAATTCCATCACCTCTGCTTTTGTCCCCGTCAGGCATCGTATGGAGGAGACATCATAGGAATTGGTAAAGCGGAAAATCCGGCCGGCCGTGATCAGTTTCTTATTGATGATGGTTTCTATCCCCATGTTTTCCGCCAGCTTGATATAATCAATATTCTCAACTTCCGCAATGGTTTTCCTTACCCCCATCTGCTTGGCCAGGGTACAGGAAAGTATGTTGGTTTCAGAATTCCCGGTTACTGCAATGAAGGCATCCATATTGCCTATCCCTTCGGAAGCCAGGAGGTCCATGTTGCTACCGTCTCCATTGATAACCAGGGTATTGTCAAGTATATTGGACAGGTTGTATGCTTTCTCCCGGTTGATCTCTATAAGTTTAACATTGTGGTGTTTTCCCAGCAGCTTGGCTGTACGGGCCCCTATCCTGCTTCCCCCAAGGATCATGATATTATGTATTTCATACTGCACCTTCCCGGAATACTTGAGCAATTCCTCCAGTCCGGTCTGGCTGGTGATCACATAAACATGATCATTTACATGAAATTGGTCGCTTCCCCGGGGGATGATGGTATCGGTATCCCTTGTTATGGCAACGGCACGGAACTCGAGCTGGCCGTTTGAGGGGGTGGATTCTACCAGGGTTTTCCCGACAATGGGCGCATTCTCCTCCAGTTTGATCACATACATTGAAAGCTTACCCCCTGAAAAATCAACCAGGTCCGCCATGCCTGTCTGGTGGAGCAATCCCACAATCTCGTTGGCGGCAATCATTTCCGGGTAGATCATATAATCAATTCCAAGGCCGGTGATCATCTCCTTATTGTGGAACTTCATATACTCCTGGTTGTCAATCCGGGCAATGGTCTTCCTCGCACCAAGCTGTTTTCCCAGGATAGCAGCAGTCATGTTGGTCTCTTCCGTTTCGGTAACGGCAATAAAAAGGTCTGATTTCTGGATACTGGCGTCCCTGAGCAGGCTGATAGAAGTAGCCGATCCATGGATGGTCATCAGATCATACATCGATCCTATTTGCCTGAGTTTTTCCTCATCAGTATCAATGAGAACAATATCATGGTTCTCACTGCTAAGCATCTTGGCCAAATGCGAGCCTACGCCCCCTGCACCAGCAATAATAATCCTCATCCTCTGGACAAATGTAAAATTTGACTAGGCAAAAATAATATATTAAATATCTCAATAGACATAAAATCCATCTTTTTCTGTGGAATGGAAGGGAATTCCATGATAGACACAGGCTTTTTCCATCTCAACATGGTACCTGGAATGACTGCTCCCATCCACAATGATGAGTCCGGGCTTAAATACGTGAATCAGGGAATCCAGGTTACATGAAACATTATTCACAAGCACCAGCATATCGGTTTCAAGTCCCACTGTCCCCTTCGGTGGATTTACCGACATTTGGCTGAGTATCACGATCCTGCGCTCCTTAAAGATGGCAAATAACAACCTAAGCCCTGGTGTATCGATGCGGCCATATGCTATGCCCTGGCGGCCCGCTTGCCATCTTATGTTTCCAGTCTGCCCGGGAGCAGCAGCCGGCTGAAAGGGAAGGGTATTCTGTGTATTAGAAATGGGTGGGGATAAATAAACCGGCGATGATAGTTTTTGGCGCACACTGAAATTCCGAAGGGCATAGGGGATAATCAGGGTATCTCCACGGATCCACCCTCCCCTGTATATGGAATGTCTCCTTCCCCGGACAAAACTTATGGCTGATTCCCTCGGTATGGAAAACACATAGCATGCCTCATACGTACGGACCTGGTATTCACGGATACCTGAAACCAGTAGTAACACTGCGACTGTTGCCATCATGGTATGAAGCAGCACGACTTTCCGGCTGTGGATAAAAAGGCCGCAGAGCAAAATCGCAAAATACAAAAGGAAAACCTGGATGGGTATCAGGGATATATTTTCACAGAATGCCCCCGGGATCCGTCCCATCAGATGGGTAATCCCGTTAAGCAGGGAGGTAAGCCATTCCAGTATCCCAGACAGGGGATACAGACCGAAGGAAGATAAAAAAACGAAAGCCAGTCCCACATAAAGAATGAGGATGGCCAGTGGAATAACAAAAAGATTGGAGAGTACAAAGACATTGGAGAATTGATGGAAATAAAACAGGGACATGGGTGCTGTTGCAAGCTGTGCAGCCAGGGAAACGGACACAAGTTGCCAGGCTTTCCTGGCCAGCCAACCCTTTGTTGGCATCATGTTATACAGGGGCTTCTGAAACCCTGCAATGCCTGCCACTGCTGCAAAAGACAGCTGAAATCCCACTTCAAATATGATGGCCGGCCTGCATACCACCATAAGGAATGCCGTCAGGGACAGCACATGAAAAATGCCTGTTTTCCTCCCCATCAATATGGCCATCCTGTGCACGCTGCACATGGAAACAGCCCTTACAACCGATGGGGACAGCCCGGTGAGCATGGCATATGACCAAAGCAGCAGTAGTAGGACCAGGGTAGCCAGCAGGCGGCCTGCCATGGAGCCCCGTATCTTCCCAATCAGAAAAGCCGGAAGCATATACAGGATACCGACATGCAGCCCGCTTACAGCCAGGATATGCATGGATCCTGACCGGACAAATTGTTGCTTAACATCCTGTCCCAGTTCAGCTCGGTATCCCAGCAAGAGAGAGTAGAGGATGGCCTTCTCATCCCTGCCTTCCAGGTTTCCGTCAATCCTGTCCATCAGGATACGGCGTATCTCCTTTGATCTGATCTGCAATCCCCTGGCAGCATAAGCCGGTGTAGGGATCCATGATGCACTGTCAAGATACAGGCGATAGTACAGCCCTTTCCCATGCAGGTAGGACCCGTAATTGAATTCGAATGGATTTACCGGATCCTCATACCTCAGCAATTCCCCCCATCCAGTGAGACAGTCCCCTGGCAACAGCTCATGACACCTGTCTTCCTTCTCGAAGTAAACCTGCACCCTGCCTTCCAGGCGCATCCATTTTTCTCCCGAATGGTAATACACCCTGTCCAGCCTGGTTTTAAACGTCCGCTCACTCTCCAGTATCTCATCACATATCCTTGCCTGAAGCATGCCTTCCTGGATCTGCAGAACTTCATCTTCCTGTCCCAAAATACCTCCCATGCATAAAAACAAACCCTGGAAAATTCCTGCCAGCAATGTTTTCCTCTGGCCCGGTAAGGGTAGCACAGATCCCGAAGCCATTTCAGACAGTATAATCAACAGGATCATTAGGAACAGAAAACCGGCCAGTATCCAGGCAAAAACAGGCGGAAGTATATGATACCTGGCCAGCATGATCCCCCCAATCGTGGGAATGAGGACCCGTATAAAGGGCACTTTTCGGAATACCTTATCAAACATAGTCCAGTATTGGAAAACCTAACATTATTAATGAAAAAAAGGGAGGTTTATCGGCCTGAAATCTTAATAATTTATATATTTTTAGGGTCTCATAAAATCAGTATACAATGACCAATTTGAAAACCAATTACATGGGCCTGGAACTTAAGAATCCAATCGTTGTAGGTGCCAATAATCTTGTTACCAGTGTAGATAGTTTGAAACAGATGGAAGCGGCCGGAGCTGCTGCAGTTGTCTTTAAATCATTATTCGAGGAGCAGATCCAGCTGGAAGCTGCCCAGATGGATGATGAATTGGATGAATATGCAGAGAGGCATGCAGAGATGACCAGTCTTTTTCCCACCATGGAACATGCAGGACCGCGTGAACACCTGATGAATGTTCAGAATGCCAGGGAAGCATTATCAATTCCCCTCATTGCCAGCCTGAATGCCATCTATAATGAAACCTGGCTGGAATACGCCAAACTGCTCGAAGATAAAGGAGTTGACGGACTGGAGCTGAATTTCTATTCCGTTCCCAGGAATCCTGATGTGAGCGGTGAAGATATCATCAAAGACCAGATCGAGATACTTAAAAAAGTAAAGAGCAGCATATCCATTCCGGTCAGTGTAAAACTGAGCCCCTTCTATGCCAATCCCTTGAATGTGATCAGCAGGATGGATAAAGCCGGCGTAGATGCATTTGTCTTATTCAACAGGATTTTTCAAAATGAGATAGATCTCGACAATGAAAAATTTGTCGTTGACTTCCCGCTCAGCGAAGCATATGAGAACAAACTGCCGCTGAGGTATGCCGGTCTGCTCTATGGCCAGGTAAATGCCAGTATTGTCAGCAATACCGGGATTCAGCAGGGGACTGATGTAGTGAAGATGATCCTGGCCGGTGCTGATGCTGTCCAGGTAGTAGGTACCCTCTACAAAAACAAGGTACAGCATATCAGCAAAATGCTGAAGGACATCGAAGCCTGGATGGAGAGTAAGGCATACAAATCCCTGAATAATTTCCGGGGAAAGCTTTCCAACAAGGAGATCAACGATCCTTTCATTTACAAGCGTGCCCAGTATGTCGACCTTCTTTTGAAATCCGAAGAGCTTTTCAAAAAAGAAGGCTTAATGTAGTTTCACCCGACCTATTATATTACTGTCAAAAGGCCGTCCCGATACAATGGGATGGCCTTTTTTTGTATGGGATATTATAGCAGCGCTACATATTCCGCTACGCGAAACAGGTCAGGCGC
>CAZXOJ010000019.1:0-26643 GCA_964642325.1 uncultured Bacteroides sp.
GCTGGTGGCCAGTTTTCTAAACGCATGCCCAATGACAAGCTGTATGACGCCAGCACATCCTTGATTTCAGTCAGGGATTTTTTGCCCAGATTAGGCGTTTTCAACAACTCGACTTCGGTGCTAAACCGCCTTTGTCCGTGAAAGATATACCTTATACCGGCATACTGCGACAATATATCCGGCATGATGTTCATCTCTATCTGATTTATTAAATCCGGTACAGGAGCATAGGGGTCGACCGTTTCAGCATCCACCCGGATCTCTCTTGAACCATTGAACCTGTTAATGGCTACCGGTCCACGTTCCATGTGATAGTCCGCCAGTTCTATAAGGGGATACACACCTGAAGAGGTTTTTATTTTCATCTTCTCCATCTGTCCGATCGTCAGTCTGTCTTCCTTCGGGTATCTTACCCAAATGCGCAATTCATCCCGGCCTTCCTGTAGCCGCTGTGCCTGGCCACCATAGAATCCCTGCCTGACCTGTCGGGCAATTGAATTTTCATCAAGTCCCAGGAAATAAGCTTTGGGTTTCAGGTCCAGCCTGATCTCCTGCTTTCCAAGCGCTACATTTTCATTAATGTCTTTCAACTGGGGCATTTCACCCAACCTGTTCATCAGGTAGTCCTTTGCCTCTTCCAATTCAGCCAGGTTTTTTGACATTAGTCCCACAGATACCGGTGATCCCCACCTGTTCCTTCCGCCTACTGTGTATTTACGGGCTTCAGGTACCGGACCGATCTTGCGGCGGACCATATTGGCTATGTCAAACCCTGCGATGTCATATCCCTCAAGATCACGGGGATAAACTGTGACTTGGCCTGCATGTGAACCGGATTCCTGGCGGTTAAATGCATCTCCCACACTGGTCTGTACCCTTTCAATGATATCTTCGTCTCCACCGAATTTTTCCTTCAGATCATCGTTAACTGCCCAGACAGCGGACTCAAATTGCTTTAGAAATTTAATCGTCTGTTTTTCACCATCTCCGGGTGTAAATGCCACATTAACTTCAAAACTGTCAAAATCTACCCTTGGGAAAAACGTGTTTTTAATATAGCCCCCCATCCAGAGACCAGCTGTTATCAATATCAGGGCCACCGGTATGGCAATTACTGCATGCCTCCACCTGACAAGCCACAAAAGCATATGATGATAGATCCTGTCACGGAGCCAGACAATTAACCCTTCGAAGTATTTTTTGATACCCCTTTTCTTGTTTTCGAGACTCTTCCGGTTAAGTACCTTTGGATTAGCGAGATGAGCAGGCAATACAAAAAATGCCTCAAAAAGTGAAAAGAAGAGGCTGGCAATAACCACCACTGCCACATGCATCATAAACTCCATAGATGTACCCTGCATAAATAACAGGGGAGAAAATGCTATGATCGTGGTAGTTACAGAGGTTAGCACAGCAGGATACACCTCCATGGTACCATCTATTGCAGCTTGCATAGGACTCTTTCCCCGTTCAAAATGGAGGTAAATATTTTCAGCTACTACAATCCCGTCATCTACCAGGATCCCGATCACCAGGATCATCCCCATCAGGGACATTAAATTGATGGTGATCCCGTAGAAATAGGCGAATACGAACATGGCCAGGAAGCTGAATGGGATCCCAAAGGCTACCCAGAGCGAAAGCCGAAGGCTCAGGAATATGGTGAGTGTCAGGATGACCAGGGAAAGCCCAACCAGGCCATTTTTTGTCAGTAGATCTAGGCGGCTTTGCAGGATATCGAGATAAGCCCTGGACATACTTAAATTTACCCCCGCATTCCTGCTATTGAAATCTTCCATGTATTCCCGGGCAAAAATGGTCATTGCTTCCAGGTCCTCTTCCGGAAGTTTTTCTACACGTATGGAAACCGTAGGTCTCCCATTCAGCCAGGATTTATCGGAGGTATCGGCAAATTTTTTCTTCACCTCTGCCACGTCCCTGATCCTCAGGTATCCACCATCAGCCTGGCCTCGAAGGATGATGTTTCCTATCTTGTTGGGATCTGTACTGCGTGACCGTAAACGGATCAACAGTTCCTCGTCTTCTGACTTTATTTGCCCGCCCGAAACATCCTGGTTGTTTCGCTGTATGGCTTGGGAGATATCATCAAAGGAGAGATTGTATCTAAGCAACATTTCCTCCTTACATTCGACGGATATTTCCGGTTGGGGGTATCCTGACAAAGATATCTGGCTCATCACCCCTGAGTTGTAAAAGTCCTCTTCGATCCGTTGTGCATAATCCTTCAGGGTCATCAGGTTTACATCGGCACCTTCTACAGGTGTCAGGCTCATGCGTACACCAGGTGAACGGGATCTTCGCTTCGAAACAATGGGTCTTTCCGCTGCTGAAGGAAGGGCAGAAATGCCATCCACAGCATTTTTTACCTCGATCAAGACTTCATCAATATCGTATTCACCAGTAGTTTCAATAGAAACGCTGGAGCGATTCTCTACAGATGTTGAGCTGATCTCTTTGATACCGATAAGGCCCCTTACCGCTTCCTCAATCCGGGAGGTAACCCCTTCCTCCATTTCTACTGGTGAGGCACCAGGATAAAAAACGGAAACGCTGATAAATCGGCTTTCGGTTTCCGGGAAAAAAGATTTTTTCATGGACGAATAAGCAAAGACGCCGGCAAGGATCACGGTAAGTATGGCCAGGTTTGCATATATGGGATATTCTACGAATTTTTCAACTAGTTTCCTCATGGCCAAAGATCTTTGGATTATTCAGGATGTCCCTGTTCAGTTCTTTTTTTCTTTTGATTGGCTTTTTCTCCTCACTCAGCAGGCTTTTTCCTGGAGGCACTTTCTCTTTTCTGGCCGGTAGCGGCCACAGTTTTACCGTCCGGACCTTTTTCCCGTTCTTCTCGGGCAGCCTTGTCCCCTTGCCCGCCAGCTGCAGGGTCTCGATCATCTCCCAGAATTTCAACCAATGTACCTTCCAGCACATTAATAAGTGGTTGCATGACAAGTACCTCGCCCTCGTCGAGTCCATTGAAAATAAGGGTCTTTTCGTTTTCCTTGATCACATTTGCTACCCTTTTTTCCAGGCGATTATCCACGATCACAAACACTTCATTGGTATTGAAAACTGCGTTACGCGGTGCTTCCATGGCATCCTGAATAGGATGACCGGGAAATGCTGCAGTCAGGTATTCACCGGATAGCAGGTTCGGATTTCTACGGTTCTGTATCTTTATGAATATGGCCTGTGACTGTGTATTCGGATCTACAAAAGGGCTCTTCCTGACCACTTTTCCTTTCCAGGACAAACCCCTCCTGTCTGATTCCACAGTTACCAGGTCACCTATTTTAACCCAGGCTGCATCAAATCGCTTTACTGGGACTTCCAACTCCAGTTCATCGGTCCGGATGGCTTTGGCCACCCTGCCCCCCATATTGGTATACGATCCAACTTCAAGGTTGACTTCAGTAAAGGTGCCATCGAAGGGGGCTATGGTTGTCCGTCTGCTGAGCTGTAATTCATCTTTTCGGATAATGTAATATTGGCTCAAAACATTCCGGCTGGTCAGGAAAATCTTGAGTTTTTCATTTTCCACCTCAGGGAAAGGAGGTAGTGGGTGATCCAGGCTGATTGACGAAAAGAATTCCATGTAGCCTTCTTCCTGTTCGGGAAAATCAATTCTGATATCCGGCAACAGGTTTGCCAATGTGTTGAGAAACTGGCTTTTACTTGCCTTCAATGCGAGGGCGGCTTCGTCCGGATAGACCACAAACAGGATATCTCCCTGTGAAAATTTAGTTCCTTTTTTCAGGGCTACATCACCCTGTTGCAAACGCCCGGAAGCTTCAGCTACTATATCCACCTCAGCCACAGAGGTCAATCTGCCATCTGCAGACACAGGCGATATAATGGTGGAATATTTCACCGGTACCGCTTTTACGAACCTTTTGGCTTCCACAGCTGGCCGTTGTTTCATATCTTCCTTCTGGGCTGCCAGAAACCTCATCAGTCCGTAAGCAAGTCCCACAATAAAAATAAAGGCCGCAATTACTACGATCCTTTTATCAATTTTTCTCATAATTTTTCTAAAAAAGCACGCAAAGATACATACAATAAAAAATCTTTGACTTAAAAAATGATCAATGGTTTAATTTACAAAGGCAGCCCCCAATTATTGAAAGGCTGCCGAAATTAAATAAACTACCAGTATGGCTGTGTTAAAAATCTGCTAATTGTGGCCTCAGATGCATATTAAAATGCCCGCTCCAGTGGATTGAAGCGGGCATCTTATGAGAAAATACAATGCTTATAAGGACCAGCCTTCGCGATACTGATGCTTAATCAGCTCTTCAGCAAATCCTTTGGCATTGATCGGATCCGTATATTCTGTATTGAAATGAGGATGTCCGTCTATGACCTCAAAGGTATCCGATTTGATGATCTTGACAGTCTCACTATCACCTATATTGGTAAACTTCATATTCTTTCCGTCCCAGTGCAGTTCCTTTTTCAGGTCTTGAAGCCGGACTGCAATCACACCCATGACCACCATTTCGTTCAACGGACCGGAGTATCTGAAATTGGAACTTGCTTCCAGCCTGTCTTCAGGGCTTTCTTTACAAGCCCTAACCCAATCCATCTGGTGTCCAAGATCTACCCTCCTCAGGTACGGCTCAGGCTTTTTATAGGATGCTTCGTATGTTTCGGGCAGGAGGTATGGATCTCTTCCATATACCCCGCACATGATTTTTCCTTTGGTGCCAATAAACAAACAACCTCCACCACCGTCACGGCCCAGCATTTCCCCATCCGGGTGATCTTCAGGCCGTGGTGGCAAGAGTCCACCGTCCCACCAGGTAACTTCCACTCCCGGCATTTTTGCCTTTTTGTATTTGGGCCTTTCCGGGAAGGTGTATTTTACTACTTGTGCAACCGGGGCACATTCGGTATTGAATTGTGTGGAGCTTCCCTGTACCTTGGTAGGATATTCCAGGTTCAGTGCTTTGAAGATCGGGTCCATAATGTGGCAGGCCATATCTCCCAGGGCACCTGTTCCATAATCCCACCATCCACGCCAGTTCCATGGATGCAAAATGCTGTGGTAGGGTTTCATCTCGGCCGGACCAATAAACAGATCCCAGTTCAGGGTATCAGGCGGCCATTCTCCCTTGGCCGGACGTTGAAGTCCCTGTGGCCAGATGGGGCGGTTTGTCCAGGCATGGCATTCCTTGATTTCCCCGATCGCACCATCCCAGATCCATTCACATACCTGCCGTATCCCTTCACCGGAATTCCCCTGGTTCCCCATTTGTGTGGCTACCTTATACTCCTTCGCGATCCTGGTCATTTCACGGGATTCCCAGACAGCGTGGGTCAAGGGCTTTTCACAATAAACATGCTTGCCCATCTTCATGGCATTGATTGAAACAATGGCATGGTTGTGATCAGGTGTACCGACAACGACGGCATCAATGCTGTCACTCATTTTGTCGAACATTACCCGCCAGTCCCAGAACTTCTTCGCATCAGGATAATCACTGAAAGTTCCCTTGGCATAATTCCAGTCCACATCACAAAGGGCTACAATGTTTTCCCCATTAATTTCCTTGAGCACACCAGCCCCGCGTCCACCAACGCCCACACCGGCAATGTTAAGCTTATCACTGGGCGCCTTATGACCCAGACCTGCAATAACATTGCTCGGAAGGATGGTAAGCCCGGCAGTTGCTGCAGCCGAGGTTGCAATGAATGACCTCCTCGAGAATCCGGATTTGTTTTCCTTTTTGTTTTCTTTTTTCATAATTCAGTATTAATTGATTGGATGTTTAGTGTTTTATGCATCTTTAAAATTAGTATTTTTTCATGAATATATCTGATTTCTTTTTCTTGCCTTCCTTTGACCAGATGCGGATATTATCAATCTTACCGGAATCATCAAAGGAACCAAATCCCACATAACCAAGCTTGAAAGTCTTGTCATTTGCCACCATGACAGGTGTCTCCATATCATCGAAATACATATTTATGTTTCCCTCTCCTGCGTGCCTTTCAAGGCGGATATGGTGCCAGTGACCATCAATCCATCGTATCCCGTCAGTTCGTTCCTTTATTATACTATTCCGGGGTAAATTATTAACAATATGCACGGTGTGCGCAACCGGATCAGCCTGACTTGCGAGGTGAACATAATAGAACAGCGTGGAATCCTGGAAACCGAAAAAAATACACATGTCCCTGTGACCGTATTCACTACCTGTTTGAAGTACATCCGCCTCCATGACAAAGTCCCCCAACACCAGGTTATCAATCAGCCCGATGATCAGGGGAGACCTAACCCTGGGTTTATAGTCACCTCTTCCGGCATACTCGAGTGCCATTCCTCCATCCTTTCCACCAGTCATAAACCAGGGAGCAGGGTCAGAATAAACAAATTCATGGATGGCATCTGGCTTTTCAAAATCCTGTTTATAGATCAATGGAAAACCTGTTTTAGAATCAGCCTGTGCACTTGTACTAAGCGGAATGATAGCGGAGAAAATAATTAAATACCATACGAACTTCATAGGCTTTAATTGGGTTCACACAATATAGTAAATCTCGTTATAATGAACTGCGGAAGATCGATTAGAATTTAGTAAAATCCGATTTTAAAAATATTAAATTTGTTAATAGTAGCTAAAGCATAGATCATTGAGCAAATATATCCAGAACCTGATTGATCACGGTGAAAACCAGGTGCTTGATTTCAAGTTTGAGATCAGCGATGCCAGGAAAATTGCAAGAACCCTGGTAGCCTTTTCCAACACCGACGGGGGAAAATTGCTGATTGGAGTAAAAGACAATGGGAAAATTGCAGGGATACGTTCAGAGGAAGAATACCATATGCTTGAAGCCGCAGCCGAGTTATATTGCAGGCCTGTGGTTCCATTAGTAGTCCAGAAGTGGACCATCCTGGGCAAAACCATCCTGGAGGTAGACATTACCAAGGCAGACCAGCGTCCCTGCCTGGCTCAGAACGAGCATGAGCGATGGCTGGCTTATCTCAGGGTAGAAGACCAGAACCTGCTTGCCAACAGGATAATGATGAAAGTCTGGCACAAGGAGAAAAGGAAAAAAGGAATATTCCTTGAATACAGCAATGCCGAAAAACTGCTTCTCGATTACCTGAAGACCAACGACTATATTACCCTGTCAAAGTTTTGCCGGATCTCTAAGGTACGGTTGCAGCATGCTGAAGAAATATTATCAGATTTTATTGTACTGGAAATCATCCAGATCCACATCAGTGAAAAAGGTACACAGTACAGCCTTATTTCTCAAGTTTGATTAATTCCGTATATCCGGTAAGCTTTCCCTTTTTATCGTAGGTCTCGGTCCGAACGGCACCGACATCATTGGCGATCCATTCTGTGCCCTTGGTATTAAAATCAATCATGCCATCAACATGGACATCGTAGGTGATCTTGAAACATTCGAATGTACCAGCTTCAGTCGTCACTTTCTCGATGGCTTCTACTTTCCTGTTGTACACCCTTGTTGTCATGTTCATCATGGCCATATCAGGCACGATAAGCTTGATGGTCCCATCCTTAAGTTGGTCACCCGGACTCATTTTTGCCGGAAATTCGAGATTGTCCCCCTCAATGGTAAAGTCAATATCTCCCATACCGCTCAACATTTCATCGTTCAGGAAATGATCCATGTCAAAAGTGAAAACACCATCCTTGCATTCCATCGTAAGATCCGATGTCATTAGTTCTTCCCCTTTCTGATCAAAGAATGTGTTTTTTATGGTTATGGCAACCGCTCCTCCCCCGGTTTTTTTATCGATTATTAGCTGGCGTGTCGTGCCTGATACTTTCGCTTTTTTATCATAATGTCTTAATTCTATCAAGGTTCCTTCCTCCATAGGATAGAAGTAGGTACAATCCTGGGCCAAGCCTGTGTATACAAATACCAGGAGGCTAAATACTGTTAATAACAAGGTTCCTTTCATAGTAGTGGGTTTTGTTTTCTGTTTCTAATGATATGAATTTACGAAATTATTAGCAAATCCCGATATGGCATACCTTCCAATCAAGCGCTTGAGGATTTGCTACTGGAAAAACTTACAAAATACACACCTGTAAATACCAGCAAAGCTGCCACGATTTTTACAGGGGTTATTACATCCTGGCCAAGGATCAAGGCAACAATGGACGCTATAACAGGCTGGGAATAAATGTAAATACTCACTGTGATTGGCTTAACATGTTTCAGGCTGTACATGTTTAAAAGATACGCCAGGAATGTCGTTCCAACGACCACGAACAATACTGACAGCAATATATCCCCGGGCATTGATCCCCAATTTACACGCAAAAATGCCGGTAGTCCAGGACCACTCACCAGCAGTATGGCGAACAGAAAGATCCACTTCATCAATGTTACCGGATGGTATTTATTCATCAATGGTTTTACAATGACCAGATATATTGCATATGATGTGGCATTGGCAAGGATGATGGAATTTCCAACCAGATGATTGTTGGAAAAACCTATATTCCCACGGTACAGAATAAGTAAAACGGCTCCTGTCGCCCCGGCCACTATGCCAATAATTTTAAAAAGGGTGATGGGCTCACGGATCAGTAACCTGGCTACAACCAATACCAGAATGGGAGTGGCCGTCATGATTATAGCTGCATCGATTGGTGTGGTAATATTCAGCCCGTTCAGGAAAAGAGACTGGTTTACGGCCACTCCAAATACAGTGGCAATGAGAAGCCTGATAATGTCTTTCCGGTCAATTGTCTCCTTCGGCAAGAGCAGGCTTAATGCCCAGAACAAAATACAGGCACCTGAAATCCTGGCAAATACAAGAGCGAATGGAGATAGATAATCAGGCATCACCTGTTTGGCAATACCGTAATTTACCCCGTAAATAAGATTGGCTGAAATTAAGGCCAGGTGTGCCCTGAAAATATTATTCATGGTCCTGGACACGGATCATGGCCAGCATGGACTCGAAAATAGATTTCCCATCTGTATTGCCCAACTCAATGTCAGCGGCTCGTTCAGGGTGTGGCATCATGCCGAAAACGTTTCGTCCCTCATTACAAACGCCGGCAATATTTTCAATGCTGCCGTTTGGATTGGATCCCTCTGATATTACACCTTTTTCATCGCAGTATCTGAAGAGGATCTGATTATTCAACCGCATTTGCTTTAAAGTATCGTCATCTGCATAATATCTGCCTTCCCCATGGGCAATTGGAATTTTATAGGCTTTGTTCTTGTCTAGCAGGGATGTCAGTGTTGTATTGGCATTATCGGGCAGAATAAATACATTTTTACAGATGAATTTCTGATTGCTGTTATGAAGCAAAGTCCCAGGAAGAAGTCCCGCTTCACAAAGGATCTGAAAACCATTGCAAACCCCAAAAACGAAGCCCCCATCCAGCGCAAAGCGGACTACCTTATCCATGATCGGAGAAAACCTGGCAATGGCACCTGACCGAAGGTAATCACCGTAGGAGAATCCCCCGGGCAGGATGATGGCATCCACTCCTTGAAGGTCAGTGTCTTTGTGCCAGAGTTCCACAACCTCTTGTTCCATAATATCCCTTAACACGTAGATCATGTCATGGTCACAATTGGATCCCGGGTAGATAACGACTCCAGTCTTCATGCAAAATTGAATTAGTTCAGTAACGTTAGTTTGTTGCCCGCAAAGATATAGAAAAAACCTATATTTGATCTTAGAGCGCTGTCCGGGACAGACATGCATGGAACTTGATAACCAGGAAATACTGACATTTGTTAACACTGTGAGATCGCTATCTGATTATGATTTCACAGAATATTCAGATAAATCGCTGAAGAGGCGCCTAATGAAAATCCTGCATGACTATCAACTCACAACTGATTCCCTCCTTAAAAAAATCTCTGAGGATAGTGCTTTCCTCGAACGCATTGTAAAGGATATTACTGTAAATACCACGGAACTTTTCAGGGATCCTGCCATCTGGCATTCCTTGCGATATGATATCCTGCCAGGACTTTCCCATAAGTCCAATATCAATATCTGGCATGCGGGTTGCTCGACGGGACAGGAAGTCTTTTCCATGATGATCCTGCTGAATGAGATGGATTTACTTGAGAAATCTACGATCTACGCAACCGATATCAACGCTGACGTACTTGAAACTGCCCGTACCGGGGTGTTCAGATACAGGTTCAATGTAGGATACCTCTCCAATTTCGATGCTGTTATCAGGGAAAATCCCAGGGAACATGATGTTTATTTTGATGTTCCCTACTCAAAATATTTTTCAATTGATAAGGTCCGTGATAACATACGCATTAAAGAGAACCTGCTGAAAAAGCCAGTATATCAGAAAATGGACCTGGTGACAAATCGCAATCCCTTTGACCTGAAATTTGACCTCTTGGTCTGCAGGAATGTAATCATCTATTTTAATTATGAATTACAGAACAAAGTATTTAAATTGTTCCTGGATAATATGAACCAGGAAAGTGTTTTAGTCCTCGGTGTCCATGAAACGATCCTGGGTCCCTATGCAGCTTATTTTGAGAAAAAATTCCAAGCATATTACAAGAAATGAACTTTAGGAATATCTCTATCAGATCACGATTCTTTTTACTGGTAACCGGTGCTGTCCTGTTCTGGTTACTGGCTGGATTTCTGATTTTCAGCATGATCAATAATCTTACACGATACCAGGAAACATCACTTCGGGTTCAATCGATTCCCCAGAATGTGCTTCAATTACAAAATGCCATACAGTTCTTTTATGTCAACGACCTCCCCTCAGAATCCTTCCAGCAAAGTGGCAGATCAACAGGGATTGATCAATATAACGAGGTTTATCATGATACTTATGAGCTTTTGAGTGAACTTAAACAGGAACCAACTATTATCCACAATCGGACCATCTTACAGAAACTGGACCGCTTAATTGAATACCTGATAACATCGGATAATTATTTCGAGACGATGGTTAATAAATCCCGGCAGCGGGGCTGGGGTAATGCTGGACTCTCAGGAGTAATTTTGGAACAGCTAGGTGAGATGAAAAACCTACCCACTGATGGAATCTATCAGCAAGTCCCGGAAATTCTCAGGGAGCTTGAGCTGTACCTGGTCTTCCCGCGGGTCAGCAGGCTGAATACTATTGAAAATAAGGTATTTGCGCTGGAGAATACGATCACATTGCTCCCGGCCAGTGATATCAGCCAGGATGCGGAAATGCTGGCCCTTAAGAGCTTGCTTAGCAGTATTCACAGCCTGCTCCTGCTTGACCATGAACTCGGGATCTCCAGGTATGAGGGACTCCAGAGCCAGGTCAACCGCACCATCCAGGTACTCTATAATGAAGCCGAAACAATGGAAGCACAATTTAGCCAAACAAGGATATCAAAGGCAAGGGGAATCAACTTTGGGATTGTCATCATTATTCTCCTGTCAGCCATTCTGCTTGGGACAGTACTCATACTCTTCAGCAGGTCCATCAGCCATATGCTGCAATTACTGATAAAGTCTATCAGGGATCTTTATGCCGGAAGGACCCCGGATGTGATGTTGATCAAAGGCAAAAATGAGCTGTCAGAGATCTCCCTCCTGCTGAAAAGATTCTCTAAAAACCTGAGGGACAAAACCAGTTTTGCCACTGCTTTGGCTGAGGGAAAAGATCCTGGCGGACTCGAGACACTGAGCAGGGAGGATAGCCTGGCAAACGCCTTGATCCGTATGGAAAAACAGATATCCATTGCCAAGGCGGAAGATCTGAAACATCAACAATCAAGTGACCAGAGAAGATGGTCAAACGAAGGAATAGCAAAGTTTGGTGAAATTCTCAGAATTTACAATAATGAAATCAATATCCTGGCTGAACATGTGATCCAGGAACTGGTGAGTTACCTGGATGCAAGCGCAGGAGGTTTCTTCCTGGTAGATGATTCTGAGACTGATGCTGGCATTGTGCTGATCGCTTCCTTTGCTTTTGAACGAAAAAAGTATATCCAGCGACAATTTGCCTTCGGAGAAGGTCTGGTGGGTACCTGTGCCATAGAACAGGATAAGATATTCCTGACTGAGATACCGGATAACTACCTGAATATCTCATCCGGGTTGGGTGAAAGTAAGCCAAGGAGCCTGTTAATTATTCCCTTAAAACTTGAAAATGAAACACTTGGTGTGATCGAGATAGCATCTATCAATGTGCTGAACGAACATGAGATCACCTTTGTCGAAAAACTGGCAGAAAGCATCGCTTCAGCTGTTGCCACCGTCAAAATGAATATGCGAACTGCCCAGCTTCTGGAACAGTCACAGAAACAGGCCAGGGAAATGGCCAAGCAGGAAGAGATCATGCGCCAGAACATGGAAGAACTTCAGACAACACAGGAAAAATCTGCCATAAGGGAATCAGAAATTTCAGGTATCCTTAACGCCATCCATAATTCATCCCTGGTGGCAGAGTATAACATGGAAGAGGAGTTGATCAGTATCAATGACAAGTTCCATATCCTCCTTGAGGTCCAGACCAAACAGCTGCTCGGCAAAAAGTACCATGAAATAATTGGTAGCAGCAGGCATACTGATGCACACAAACAATTCTGGGGAGACATAAGGGATGGGAAAACCATATCCCGGATAGATAAATTGACAACAGTTGCCGGGCAAATTATTTGGCTGCGCCAGACATTCACGCCCATACTTAACAAGGAGGGGGAACCATTCAAGGTATTGAACATTGCCAACGATATCACTGAAACCATATTACAACAAGAATCACTCGAGAAACAGGCCAATGAAATAACAAGGAAGAACATTGAAATGGGTTCTTTCAATGATGCGGTTGACGGGGCCCTGATAAAATGCGTTTATTCACCTGCAGGAATCATCCTTGAGGCAAATGAGAATTTCGAAAATACCACCGGATTTACAGGTAAGGAGATAACAGGCAAAAATAACCGGGCATTTTTACAACGTGCAGAAAAAGAGCAGTTTGATAAAATCTGGGACGGATTACTTAAGGATAAGCCTTATAGCGGGGTTATCAGGCGGACAAAACCAACGGGTGAAGAGGTCTGGATTATGGCTACATTCACACCGGTTAAAGATGAGAATGGAAACATTTACAAAATATTTTTACTGGGTCAAGACATTACTGAGAAGAAACTTAAATACCAGCTGCTCGAAGAAGCCAATAATGAAATAGACAGGTTGAACAAACAATTGAAAAACAGAGATAACAAGTGAGAACAAGGTTATGTTCACGGTCACCAATGATGAAACCAAAAACATTATCCATCTTATATCCCAGAAATATGGGATAGACCTTTCTGGTCTGGCTATGGCCTCCCTGAGGCTGAAGATATCCAGGTTTTGTAAAGATCATCAAACCCATACCTACGAAAGCCTCCTCACACGTTTGTCTGATGAACCCGATTTTTTTGAGCCATTCATGCAAGGTATTTCTGCAAGTTCACCGGATATGTTTCGGGATCCGGAATTATGGATTTTTTTACGGGCCCAGATACTGCCGGGGATCCTGGCTGATTCGAAAACCACCAGGATCCTGATACCTGACGCTGTCTCTGGTGAAGAGATATATTCCATGGCCATCCTGTTAAAAGAGTCCGGGCTGGACCAGCAAATCAGGCTTACAGCCACTTGCTTAAACAACAGCATCAGGAAACAAATTATAAATGGACCTCTTTCCAAAGCCCGGTATAAGAATTGCAAGGATAATTACATGGTTTTTAATCCCGGTTCAAACCTGGATAAATACTTTCTGCATCGTGATGGGCATTACTACCGCAAATCCGGATTGCTAAAACCAGTAGATATTATGGTACAGCAGGAATACCAGGCTGGCATACCAATCCACGCAAAACTGATCCTCTACCGCAACCGGCTGATTTACTTAAACCAGGAAACAGGCCGCCGGATGATCGGCAGAATGTTTGATCAGGCTGCCAAAGGGTGCATTTTTATAATAGGGATAAAAGAATCTTTTAATTACCTGGGACTCAAAGACAGGGTCCGTGTCATCTCATCAGATCTAAATATCTATGCTAAAACAAAATGAAATATGAAGCTCTTGTTATTGGAGGTTCAGCTGGAAGTTTCCGTGTAATCATACATATGCTGGAAGTGCTGCCGGGAGATATATCCATGCCGGTATTTTTATGCCTGCACCGGTTAAAACAGGTACGCAGGGGATTCGAGGAGACATTGGCAAAAATATCCAGATTGCCCTTAACGGAACCATCTGATAAAGAAAACATCAGGGCCGGCAGCCTGTATCTCGCCCCTGCC
Source organism: uncultured Bacteroides sp. (assembly GCA_964642325.1). Taxonomy (GTDB): domain Bacteria; phylum Bacteroidota; class Bacteroidia; order Bacteroidales; family SM23-62; genus SM23-62. Next base: position 14,300 of record CAZXOJ010000019.1, read on the forward strand.
AATTACCATATGCTCATCGAAAACAAAAAAATACTTGCCCTTTCCATTGATGATCCAATACAATACTCACGGCCTTCCATAGATATCTGCTTTGCCACAGCTGCTGAAGTTTTTAAAAAGGGCTTGCTGGCTATTTTATTGTCCGGTGCAAACCAGGATGGTACGGAAGGTATGGCGGAGGTCAAACGACAGGGAGGATACACCATAGTGCAGGATCCGGCTGATTGTGAAATAGCAATCATGTGTGAATCAGCAATTAAATTAACAATTCCCGACCAGATATTAACAGTACAGGGGATTATTGAATTTGTATCTTTGCTATGAGATGAATACTCGAGACCGCCTTAAGATCATAATCATTATATCATTTATCCTGCTCATCATCTGTGCCGTAATTCTTTTTATTGGATTGTGGAATAAACTCAGTATGAATACAGATGTGCAGATCGGCAATGGTTTGTACTTCCTGGTGCTATCCATTGTGATCCTTGCATCAACCATCTTTGTTGTCCACATGCTTGAAGAAAGCAGGGGAAATCTTCATGAGATACCTGAGAAGAATGTGGCGGGCCAAAATGTGGAAGATACCACAGACCAGGTGAACGGTACTTATCCTACACCTTTTGAAGTGGACCTGGATTTGCTGGCTGAAAGTATTATCCCAAGGATAGAAACCAAGGAGAAGACTGAAGATTATACAGAACGCATCCTCAGGAATATGTCAAAGCATTTTGAGATCGTTCAGGCTGTTTTCTTCCTTAAAAACCAGCAAACAAAACAGTTTGAGTCAATCAGTACTTTTGCCTATACATCTGACAAAAAACCATCATCCTTCAAAATAGGGGAAGGTATTTCCGGACAGGTTGCAAAGAATAAAACGCTGATGCACCTGACCTCTATTCCCGAAGGATATTTGAAAATACAATCCGGCCTTGGGAAATCTTCTCCGACAAATCTCCTGATCATCCCGCTATTGTTGAACAAGGAAACGGTAGGGATCATTGAACTAGCCTCTTTCCAGCTTTTTGACAAAGAAACAGTGTGGACTTTCAAGAACCTGGCCAAGATTATTGGGAATGCGATTGTAACCAAAGTTAAAGCAGCAGAGAAGAAATGATGGAAACAGGACAGCATAAAGGGAGGTTCTCCAGGAAATCTTGGGCCATGCTGATTGCCATAATCTCAGGAATGTTATTTCCTTTTGCCTCCATTCTCATCATAATACTCCAAAGCAAGGTCCTGTTAACATTCAAAAATATTCTCAGGATCCATCTTGACCACCCTGAATTATTCATGCTGTATATTTTACCTCTTGTCAGTGCATATATCGTTCATTTTCTTTACACCCGCCAACAGAAAACCCACACTTATTTTCAAAAGATCATAAGTAAAAAAGATGAGACGATAAACCAGAATGCCCAATTCGCCAATGAAATAGGCAAAGGAAATTACAGTGTGCATATTATCCCGGAAGGGGAACAGGATGTGCTTGGAAAATCCCTCCTCGTCATGAAGGAGAACCTGCTGGCAAATTACCGGAAAGAATCCATACAAAACTGGATCTCTGAGGGGAAAAACGTGATTTCGAATATTCTCCGTCTATATAACAAACTGGAGGTGCTCGGAGATCATATCCTGGAACACCTTGTCAAATACATCGATGCTATTCAGGGTGCCATTTATCTGTATAACGAGGAAGAAGATTCCCTGGTAAGTTTATCGACCTATGCATACCAGCGAAAGAAATATAAAACCCAGCAATTCAAGGTAGGTTTCGGACTGATCGGTCAGTGTGCCTATGAGAAGGATCATATCTACCGGACCGAGATCCCGGATGATTATTTTACCGTCTCATCCGGGCTCCTCGGCGAGAAAAAACCGGCAAGCCTGCTCATCGTTCCACTGATCTCAGAGGGTACGCTCCAGGGAGTAGTTGAGATTGCATCTTTGAGTCCTGAGATCCCGGAACAAACCATTGAGCTCGTGAAGGAACTGGGGGATATAATTGCCCGGACCATTTTCAACCTGAGGGTAAACCAGAAAACTGAAAAACTGCTGCAGGAATCACAGAAGATGACCCTTGAACTGCAATCAAACGAGGAGAAACTCAAAGAAAATGCAGAAGAAATGAGGGTGACCCAGGAAGAATTGAAACGTTCCAATGAGCAGTTGGAGTCCCAGGTCCAGGAAGTGGAAAATGCTCAGAAAAGACTGCACTGGCTACTTGAAAATGCCTCAGAAATTATCACCATCTATGACAAGGACCTGAAGAATACATATGTAAGTCCATCTGTCATCAGGATACTGGGGTATTCCCCGAAAGAGTACATGAAAGGAAAGGATATTGAACGGCTCACACTGGATGACCAGGAAAGAATGAAGGAACTATTCGACATGACAGTAAAGGATCCTACCCTTACACCTACCATTCAGTATAATTATATCAGAAAAGATGGTCAGCAGGTAGCCCTGGAGTCAAAATTCAGGAACATGCTGGAAGATCCTTCTGTTAACGGCATCATTCTGAATATCAATGATATAACTGAAAAGCACAGAGCCGAAAAAGAAGAACGTCTTCGGAGCAGGATGCAATCCCTGTCTGAAAACTCCCTGGACATGATCATCAGGTTCAGTTTGGACGGACGATTCTATTATGCCAATCCGGTGGTTGAAGATTACCTGGGGAAAACCCCGTCAGAACTTGTCAACCAGAACATTAAAGACAGTGAACTTCCTGAGGGACTTGCAGTTTATTTTGATCAGGCCATCATCAATATGAAGGAACATCCAAAAAAGATCAACAATGAACTCACCATTCCAATTCATGCAGGAGAAAGATCGCTTAACAGGATCATGAGCATGGACGCAATACCTGAATACAATGAGAGGGAACTGGAAACCATCCTTATTGTTGGACATGATATAACAGAAGCCAAGAGCATCGAAAAAGAGATCCAGGTAAAGAACCGCAAAATCGAGGATAGTATCAATTATGCGGAAAGGATACAGAGCAGTATCCTGCCAGGCATCCGCCAGATCCAGGAACTTTTTCCCAAATGCTTTATCTATTATAAACCCCGTGATGTGATTTCCGGGGATTTCCCATGGTTCTTCCCGGATGGTGACCTGGTTTACCTGGCCGCAGTTGATTGTACCGGCCATGGTGTTCCCGGTGCATTATTGTCCTTTATAGGTTACTTCCTGCTAAACAATATTGTTGATCATCAACCTGGGTTTACAGCAGGTCAGATATGCGATAAGCTGCATTCAGGAGTGAGAAAAACCCTGAAACAGGAATCAGAAGATGCCGATGCAAGGGATGGCATGGATATAGCGTTCTGCAAGATCGATCTTAAATCACGTGAAATACAATATTCAGGAGCCCACCGTCCATTGTACCTGCTTCATGATGGTGAGTTGATAGAGTTTAAAGGTGACCGCAAGGCCATAGGGGGCATTCCAAACAGGAAAAGGCCTGAAAGTCTCTTTACCAACCATGTTGTTCCTTATAGTACCGGCGACAAAGTATTCTTTTTTACTGACGGTATGCCGGATCAGATTGGTGGACCTGAAAACAAGAAATATTCTCCAGGCAGGATCAGGGATATCATCTCAGGTAATCCAGGGTATACAATGAACCAGTACAAACAATATTTTGCCCAGGATTTCGAGGATTGGATGCAGGATGCTAAACAAATAGATGATGTACTTCTTTTAGGTATTGAATTTTAGTTATCAGCAAATATGAAAAGCGGTTTTCTTGAATTCGTATATGATTTCTATAAATCCATGAAAGCTCATGAGATAAAATTGGTCTATGAAGGCAGGGTAACCCAGCAGATCACCAAGGCTTTCATTGCACTTGCAGAGGCGCAAATGGAAGAAAATGCCGAAACTTCCAACGTCCAGCGAAAAGTTTTCCATGTCATGGTCGAATGCCTTCAGAACATAAGCCGGCATGCAGATGATTATGAAACTGGAGAATCCCTGTATGCAGGAAAAGGGATCTTCATGGTCAGCCGCACCGAGCAGTACTGGTGTGTAACAACAGGTAATGCGATATTCAATGAAAAGGTCAAGGAACTGAAGGATATGATTGAACAAATAAACGAGTTGAATGAGGATGAACTGAAAAATCTTTATGTCAGGCAGATGCGTGAAGGGAGACTCTCTACAAAAGGGGGAGCGGGACTGGGATTTATTGACATCAGGAGAAAAACAAAGAAAAAACTTGAATATCATTTTCTGCCGATCACAGATAAAGTATCTTTTTTCCTATTAACTACGTACATACCTAGAACATCTTAATCCTGTTGCTATGGAATTATTAAAGATTGAAAGCTCGGAGGATAATCCCCGGATAGTCCTGGACAGAGAATCCAACATCCTGGAAATTTCCGGACGTTCCCTGCCGGAAGATGTTAATACCTTTTACGAACCTATGATGAGCTGGATTGAAGAATATGCCAAAGACCCCCTTGATACTACTGTTTTCAACTTTAAGTTAACTTATTTTAATACAGCAAGCTCCAAGATAATCCTTGATATACTCACCCAGTTTGAAGAGATGATTGAGGAAGGGCATCAGGTCTTGGTTCGCTGGCATTACCCGGAAGAAGATGAAGATATGATGGAAGCCGGCGAAGAATACTCGGAAATGGTAGATGTCCCCTTTGAAATGGTATCAATTTCCTGAATCCTGAACAATGGCGCTGATCAATGAGTGAAGAGATCCTTAAGGCCCTGATGCAACTTTTTGCGCTTATTATCAAGCAGGATGGTGGCGTTGAGGAAAGCGAGAAGGCCTATGTCAGGTCATTCTTGTCAAAACAACTTTCCAGTGAGGATGTCAACCAGTATTATTCCCTGTTTGAAATGTATGCAGACCCTGGTAAGGAAGGATCCACCTCCACCGCTGACCCTGTAAAACTAACCCCTGTACTGGATTCTGTAAAGGTGCTGAGCATTTGCAGGAAAATCAATAAAACCCTGCACCAAAACCAGAAAATTGTGGTGCTGGTGAGGTTATTTGAACTTGTCAATGCTGACATGAAGTTCACCCCTCAGCGAATGGCCATCATAAATACCGTTGCGGATGTGTTCAAGGTCCCAAAAGAAGAAACCTCCAGCATTGAAAAATTCATTACTTCAACCAATCCTTCCGAAATTGAAGACCCCCTGATTTGGATCCTCACTGACCAGGAAAAAAGTCAGGAAACAACCCAGTATCAGCACCAGTTGCAAGGTTCAGGATATATTGTTTTCCTTCATGTTCCCAGTGTAGGTCTGTATTTTTTTCAATACACAGGGGACCTGGAATTGTTCATGAATGGTCTTTCAATCAATGATCAACGAATCTATCTTTTCGCTAATGGCAGTACGGTTAAGCCGCCCCGGGGAAAACCTCTGTACTATAGTGATGTGGTCAGCCACTTTATACATGAGGAGGCTGATATGGGAATATCTCTGAAAGTGGAAGGCTTGCACCACCGGTTTCCAGGTGGAGATGTTGGTTTACACAACATAAATTTCACAGAGGAGCAAGGTACCCTGGTAGGTATCATGGGGGCCAGCGGTGCTGGAAAAACAACCCTGCTAAATATCCTGTCAGGTACTAACAAACCAACTGAAGGATCTGTCATGATCAATGGACTGGATCTGCATAGTAGGAGGGATAAACTCAAGGGTGTGATCGGCCTGATCCCCCAGGACGATCTTTTAATTGAAGAGTTAACCGTCTTTCAGAACCTGTATTATAATGCCAGTCTATGTTTCCGAAAGACCCCAAAAAAGGATTTGTTTAAACTGGTGGACAAGACCCTGGTAAATCTCGGCCTTAAGGATATTCAAGACCTGAAGGTAGGCACACCATTCAATAAGTTAATAAGCGGTGGTCAGAGGAAACGACTGAATGTTGCCCTTGAACTTCTCAGGGAACCATCTGTCTTGTTTGTGGATGAACCAACATCCGGTCTTTCCAGCCGTGACTCCGAGAATGTCATGGACCTCCTCAGGGAACTTGCCCTCAAGGGTAAACTGATTTTCGTGGTCATTCATCAACCATCCTCTGAAATCTACAAAATGTTCGACAGGATAATTTTCCTGGACACAGGAGGATATATGATCTACCATGGCAATCCGGTTGAAGCAGTCATGTATTTCAAAAGAATGGATGAACAGATTAATGCTGAAATAGGGGAATGCCCAACCTGCGGGAATGTTTATCCAGAATTAATATTCAACATTATTGAAGCCAGTGTAGTAGATGAATTTGGGAACTATACCGGAGTAAGGAAAGTACTCCCTGAGCGCTGGGAGGAGCTCTACCATCAGCATCATGTTGAAAAGGAGCTTACCCGCGTCGACTCACCTCCACCGGGATACCTCGCTCCTCCCGGCTGGATGAGACAATTCGGTATATATTGGATCCGGGACCTGCGTTCAAAAATCAGTAACCGCCAATATATTGGCCTTACCCTGCTTGTTTCTCCAATCCTGGCCCTGATCCTTTCTTATATCATCCGTTACATCGCAGATCCAACTTCCGATACTTATATTTTCAGGGAAAATGAGAATATCCCGGTTTATATATTCATGAGCCTGATCGTGGCCCTTTTCCTTGGATTAATTGTGAGTGCTGAAGAAATATTCAGGGACAGGAAGATCCTTAAACGGGAGGCATTCCTTAGCCTGAGCCGCTCCGGATATCTCCTTTCAAAGGTGTTCATCCTGATCCTCATCTCAGCGATCCAATGCCTTCTTTTCGTGATTATCGCGAATCCTATCCTGGGCATAAAGGGAATGACATTTGCTTACTGGCTGGCCCTGTTTTCTACTGCTGTTTGTGCCAATTTACTGGGATTGAACATCTCGGCCGCCTTCAACTCGGCGATAACCATTTACATAGTCATCCCCATGCTCATGATCCCGATGATGATCCTCAGCGGAGCCATGTTCAGCTATGACAAATTGAACCGGAAGGTAGGCAGCGTGGGAAAAGTTCCATGGGTCGCTGAAATCATGATCCCCAAATGGTCGTACGAAGCTTTGATGGTACATCAGTTTAAGGAGAACAAGTTCCAGGAAATTTTTTACAAGGATAAGAAAGCAGAAAGTGTGGCCGATTTCCACCAGGTTTATCTGTTGCCTGAACTCAAGCGGCGGATGGAAAAGGTCAGGTCGGACCTCGATCAGACAGGAAGCATAACTTCTTCAACTATGGATCTTAAACTTCTACGTAATGAATTTTCCAAATTGAATCTCCTTGTCCCGGGAAAAGCTTTTCAAGAATTGAAACTGATAACACCTGAAGGTATTTCGGGCCCTCTCCTGCAAAAGATGGATCATTTCCTGGAAGTAATCAAGGATTATTATTCACAGGAATTCATTTTTGCCAATTCACAATTGGAAAACCGGATCTTGTATTACATGGAAAATCAACCTGATGTTTATAACCAGGTAAAGGATGACTATCATAATGAGGGTGTGGAAGAGTATGTCAGAAAGGTATTTGAGAAGAATAAGATGGTTGAGTACCGGAATACACTGGTCCAGCAGATTGATCCGATATATCTTGACCCGGTTCCTGCGGGACCATTATCTTTCAGGTCACACTTTTTTGCACCCAGGAAATACTTCATGGGGAGGTACTTTGATACCTTCTGGTTCAATATTGGTTTTATCTGGTTCCTGTCACTCTTGCTATACATAGGCTTATATTACAATTTAGTACATAACTTTATTTTGCTTACTCAAAAATTGAAATGATTAATTTTTATTTTTGTTTATATGCCGATAAAAAATTAATATCATTATGATTCGAAAATCAATCTTATTTATTCTCCTACTTTCAGTGATCCTTTCCTGTCAATCAAGAAAAGGAAAACTGGCTGATGCAGAGTTAGATATACTTGACTCCCTGGAAATCGCTGCAGATATGCAGGTCTCAGAGGAGGCCCTGGACGAGATAGTTCAAAGTGTATCCTCTCCTATTGAAATGGCCGCCCTGATCATGGAGATCGGGACTCCTTTCTCACTTGATTACCTGGCAACCACAGATTTTGTTGACAGGTACAATACCAGTTTTCAAATGGCTTACAGCCTGGGGGTCTTCGGGGCAGATCTTGGCTATCTTAACATTTATAACAAAAATACCCAGATCGTCGATTACCTGACAGCCATTAATAAACTGGCAGATGGGATACGGGTGGGTCAGTTCTTCGATTTTGCTACACTGAAGCAGCTCGCTACCAGCAGGGAGAGTATTGATTCTCTTATGTATATATCAGTAAGCAGTTTCAATAATATTGATTCATACCTGAGGGAAAATAACAGGGGACACCTCAGTGCCCTGATGATAACAGGTGTCTGGATTGAAGGTATGTATCTTGCAACCCAGGTAGCCAACCAAACATCCAACCCGATACTCAGCGAGAGGATTGGAGAACAAAAGCTAAACCTGAATAATCTATTTCTTATCCTGAATCCCTACAAGAGCCAGCAGCAAATAGCCGACCTGCTTGCGCAGATGAATGAAATCAAAGATGTATTTGACCAGGTGGAGATTATTTATGAAATGGGAGAACCTGAGACTGTCGAAAAAGATGGAATGGTCATGATCGTGCAAAACGAGAAAAGCATTGTCCAGATTACGGATGAACAGTTGCAGCAGATCATTAATAAGACAGAAGAAGTAAGAAACAAGTTAATTGCCTATTAATATGATACGGATCCTTACGTTAATATTTATCGGATTTTTATTTGTTCTTACTAGTAACATCCAGGCTCAGTCCGCCACCGACCTTGTAGAACAATGTGCCAATGATGCCGGTGAAGATGCGACCTATTTGAAAGATTTTATTGTTAAACTGGGAGAGGCAAAAACTGGATCAAAGCATCCTGTCGCCCGCTACCCACTGGTCTTAAGTAAGAACAATGTCTATCGCTTCAATGTCTGTACCACTGAACAATCTGAAGGAAAAGCAATTATCAGGCTATACGACAGTAACCGGCTTATTTTCAGCTCCTATGATGAAGATACACAGGAAGAATTCAATCCTTTCAATTTTCTTTGCCAGAAAACTGGAATTTACCATGTTTTTATTTCATTCATCGATGGAAAACCAGGTGAAGCGGTAGGTATCCTGTCATACGTTACGAAGTAAAAAGCAACATTACATAACCTGCAAACAAAAGTCCGAATAGTATCTCACCATTCAGTTTGGAGCGAAGATTGAAAAAGTAATAGGAAAGAATATAGGCAATTGCGAACCCACTGAAATAGATCAATTCAACAGACCGGCTGTATAAGCTGAAGTAAATAATAAGCGTAACCGCAAAGATCCAGAAGTTCAGCCTGTAGAATTTTCGTACATAGATTTTTAAGTTCTGATAACTGCTGATCATCTTCCGACTTGCCAGCAGGATCAGGAGAGCTAAATAAGCATAGAACAGGATATAATACCTGTTAAAAAGGCTGAAATCATGATCGGGAAGAAAATTCCTGATCATCTCCTGCCACTTGGGGATTAATTCCTGTCCCATCAGATAATACCATGAAAAAAGGAAGAGGTAGGGCAGCATAAAACCAATGATGGTGAAGATCCATTCCCTGTAACGTATGTTTCTAAAAAGTGAAAGGCCAATCCAGATAATTAGCAAAAGGTATGCTCCTCTTGCATAAAACAGACTGCCCGTTGAGACCAGGAAAGATGCCAGGAAGTATTCATAAGCCAATCCTTCCTTTTTAGAGGTTCCCAGCATGGCCTCAATGGCAAACAACATAAAAATACTGGCAAATACAACTGGATTCAACCGTTGCAGGGGCAAAAAGCTGCTGACAACAAGCAAAAAAATGAAAGATGGAAGATAGGTCCGGCTTTTGAGTACAATGAATTTCATATTCAGCCTGGAAAGCAGCAATGCATTGATTACCAATAGTGACAATGCTATGGCTTTAGATAAGAATTCTTTTCCCTCGAGCAGCCTGCTGACCAATTGGAAAAGGGGCATTGGGGATTCTTCGAAAGTCATCTGGACCGGTTGAGGAAGGATAAGGTACTTCAACCAGCACAATAAAGCGAGGACCAGTAGAACCATGATTTGAACTGGCCGGCTACCTTGTAAGAATTTCAGGAACATTCAGTGAAGCATTTTTAACTAAAGGTCAAAGCCGATATCACGCCGGTAATTTTTACCTTCGAATTGGATCTTTTCAGCAGTAATATATGTCCTGGCCAGGGCCTCAGTCATATCCTCCCCGAAAGATGTTATCGACAAAACCCTTCCCCCGTTGGTTAATACCTTGCCATCATCCAGTTTGGTTCCGGCATGAAATATGACTGATTTGCCAGGATCATCCAATCCTGATATTTCTTTCCCCTTTTCATAGGCACCTGGATAACCTTTGGAAACGAGCATTACAGTACTCACTGTCCGGGCATCTATTTCTAGGGTCTTCTTATTCAGTTCCTTCCGGGAAACGGCTACAAAAAGGTCGAGCAGGTCACTGCTGATCCGTGGCAGGACAACTTCTCCCTCCGGATCACCCATGCGAACATTATATTCAACCACGTAAGGATTACCAAGAACATTCATCAGCCCTATGTAGATGAAACCCTTGTAATCAATACTATCCTTGTTCAGGCCTTCTACTGTTGGTTTTACGATTTTTTCCTCAACCTTCCTTAAGAATATCTTGTCTACAAATGGCACAGGTGAGATGGCTCCCATACCACCTGTATTAAGTCCCGCATCACCTTCACCAATTCTTTTATAATCTTTGGCTTCAGGAAAGATCAAATAAGATACACCATCAGTCAGTACGAAGATGGATACTTCTATGCCAGGAAGGAATTCTTCGATAACCACATTGTTGCCGGCCTCCCCGAATTTCCCTTCCAGCATGTATTTAAGTTCCTGTTCAGCTTCTTTCAGGCTGTCAAGGATAAGGACCCCTTTTCCTGCAGCCAGACCATCTGCCTTAAGTACATAAGGTGACTCCAGAGAATGAAGGTATTCCACGCCTTCCTGGTAGGTATCCAGCGTTACATTTTTATACCTGGCAGTAGGGATTTCATGCCGGACCATAAATTCATTGGCAAACTTCTTACTCCCTTCAAGGGATGCTCCCAATTTGGAAGGGCCAATCAGGGGGATCTTCTTCAGCTTAGGATCAGCAAGAAAGTAATCATATATCCCTGCCACAAGAGGGACCTCAGGACCAACGATCACCATCTCAATACCATTCCCGAGCACAAAGTCCCTGATAGCCGGGAAGTCAGTTACTGAGAGTTCTACGTTTGTGCCTAACTGGGCTGTACCGGCATTACCGGGAGCCACGAATAATGATGTTAACAGGGGGCTTTGCGAGATCTTCCAGGCGATGGCATGTTCACGCCCTCCCGACCCAAGTATGAGGACTTTCATAGGATAGCATTTATAGACATGTAAACTTAATGAAAAAACACGAAATGCTTCCTATGTGTACCAACAAGAAAGGCCCCCAAAATGGGAGCCTTTCCTTCTCCATATTAGTGTTTCTACTCTATCATTAGCTTGGCCTTTACAGGCAGTCCGTTGATCCTCATAAAGTAAGCTCCTCTCACCTGGTTGCCCAGATCAATGGTCTGGACAAACCTGGCCTCTCCAAATGACTCATACTGCTGCCTGAATATCCGCTGACCCATCAGGTTTATAATCTCCAGGTTAATATCCTCCCTATCCGGATTCTCCATCTCAATGGTGAATTGCCCGGTTGAGGGGTTGGGATAAAGCAGGAGGTCATATCCTAATCTTAGGTCCCCGACTATTAAGGCAATAATGGTAGAATCCCTTGAAGTTTCGCAATTATCTATTACGAGGATTTTATAATCTCCTGTTGGCAGATCTACAAATTCATAGTTGGTATCAGCTACTGTAGCTCTGGCTATGGTATCACCACTATCATTTATTAGGAAATAGTTATAATCCGGTGAACCATTTTCGACATCCACAGTAATTGTTCCAGTGGAGGTCCCTGAATTCCAGGCAGTGGTAACTAATATGCTGAGAGGTTTCACCTCCAGGTCACTCGTTTCATCTTCCATACAACCTTTAGCATCAGTTACATTGACCATGTAAGTCCCTGCTCCCAGGTTGGTAGCAATGTTAGTGGTCTGTGCCCCGGGATCGTCCCATACATAGCTGTAGGGCGCTGTTCCTCCAGTGACATTCGCTATCAGGGCTCCTGCATCCATTTCTCCACAGATTGGTGTTTGTACATCGACAACAACGAATAATGCTTCAGGAGCACGTACTGTATCTGAGTATTGAATTACGCAACCACCAGAATCTGCAACAGTAAC